>NZ_JRGN01000250.1 GCF_000775575.1 Planococcus sp. CAU13 | reverse complement strand
CTGAAACTCTAACTTTAAGGGGTCACTACCCTGTTTTATCTGCAGGGACACTTTTTCATTTTTTTATTGTCCGGAAAATTCAGGTTTGCGCTTTTCCACAAACGCCTGAATGCCTTCCAGATGGTCTTTCGATTTGCGCATTGCCGACTGTGCGGCTGCTTCCATCTCCAGTACCTGTTCCAGTTCAGCCAGTTTTAATGAATGGAGAATTTTTTTGGATGCGAGCCGCGACAGCACCGGTGAACGGAGAACTTCTGTTGAATAGGCTTCTGCATGTTCCATGCCGCGCCCTTCCGCTGTCACTTCCTCGATCAGCCCTTTTGCGAGAGCATCATGCGCTTTCAGCGTCTGGCCCGCCCAAATGATTTCCTTGGCTTTCGGCACGCCGACCCGTTCTTTCATGAAGAAATGGCCACCGCCATCCGGAACCAGCCCGATGCCGATGAAATTCATCGCCAATTTGCTGTTTTCCTCTGCGATGACATGGTCGCAGGCAAGCGCCATGGAGAAACCGAGACCGGCTGAAGCCCCATGGATGACGGCAATTGTTATTTGCGGCAGCGTATAAAGTGCTTTTGCAAGCCTGCTTATATCTTTCATGACGAGATCAATGTCCATCGGATTATCAGGATCCATCATTTCCTTGATATCGCCGCCGGCAGAAAATGCCCTGCCTTCCCCGTAAATTTTCACGACATGAAGTGACTGGTCGTTTTGCAGTGACTTGAAGCAATCCGCCAGCTCCTTCATCATCCGTCCGTTCATGGCGTTCATGGAGTTGGGACGGTTTAATACAACATGGGCGATGCGGCCCTGCTTTTCCAGTCGAATTGTTTCATACATAGAAAAAAGACACCCTTTCGTAAAAATGAATTGTCATTCATCTTTACTTATTCGGTGTCTTTTTCCAAATCCCTTTATTTTTCCTTAAGGGATCTTCAGCTTACATGCTTTCGTATAAAGATTGAACCGGTTTGATCAAAACACGGTTTACTTCTTCGATCATTTGGCTGAGGCCCATTTCCGCTTCCAGCATCGCAAGAATTTTTTCGTTTTGCTGAGCCGCCATTGCTGTCGACTGAGCGCCCATCATTTCTTCTTCCGTAATTTCTTCACCCTGCTGCTGTTTTTGCTGAAGTGTGATTTGCAGATCGCGGAAACTCTTGAACAGATCATTGGCTTCGCTGTCTGATTTAACATTTTCTACAGCCGCCTCAAGTTTTTGGAACTCTTCTGTCGAACGGAATGTGCTTTCCAGTTTGTTGATGTCATCATAAATATTAACTGCCATTGTGATTCTCCTCTACATTGTATTCAGTGCCAGGCTGAGAATTCCCTGGACGACGCCGATGACGCCGCCAAGTAAAAAGCCGAGCGCTGTAATCATTTTCAATTCCCGCTGCGAAATCCCCAAAACGAGTTCTTCCAGGCGGTTCAACGGCAGAGAATCGACTTGCTCTTTGACCATGCCTTCCATATTGATCTTCTGCAAGGCTTCTTCCAGTTTTACCTCTCCCTGTTCAAAAGCGAATTCCACGACAAGGAGGATAATGTTTTTACTTGTCCATTCTAACCCTGTTGGCCAGGTCTCTGCAAGTGTTGCATCAAAACGGCCCTCGATATTCGCGGTTTCTTTAACGTATTGCTTTACTGCATCAATAGCCGGCTCGAAATCGAATTCCTTTAAAATATCCTCCGCTTTCCTGTCCTGCAGCTTTTCCCATTCCCCGTACGCCAGTGTTGCAAGCAATTCAAAAGTACGCGGCGAATTAAGGAATTTAATGATTTCAGGCTGGATCCGGTCGACTAAAAGGCGCGCTTCGCCGAACAGGGAATGCAGCATATTGCCAAAACGCCCCCGCGAAGACAGAAACTCATCCATGAATGTGCGGATTGTGTGGCGGCCTTCCATGGATGAAAAATAATCGGATCCCTGATCGATGGCATATTTCAGCCCCTGCAGTATTTTCAGTTCCGTCTCTTCCCGCCAATTCTCCGGCATCAGTTCGCGAATTGTCTTTCCTTCCGCATAATCCTGGAGTGACAAAACCTGGCGGTCGACCAGTTCATCCAGTTTTATCTCTATTTTCTCAGGGATTCCAGTCTGGCCAGCCGATTCCAGCCACTCGTTGATTGTGTTGGGTGACTGAAACACATGCCTGTCCAATTGATTGTGCAGCCACTTTTCAGCTTTTGCGCTCATCTCTTCATTCAAAAAGCGCTTTTTGAATGTTTCCG
>NZ_JRGN01000190.1 GCF_000775575.1 Planococcus sp. CAU13 | reverse complement strand
GGTCATAAGCCAGCTCAGCTGCGTGGCAAAGACCGCCACTTCGCTGATCCGTCTTATGCCTGTCAGATCTTAACGGGCACTGTCGCTTTTCTATTTATAACGGCATATTGCCATGTTTTTTGGCCGGTCTTGCATCTTTTTTATGGCGCATCATTTCGAGCGCCTGGATCAATTTGATGCGGGTTTCGCGCGGGTCGATTACATCATCCACCATTCCGCGTGCAGCGGCCACATATGGATTCGCAAATTTCACCCGGTACTCTTCGATTTTCGCAGCGCGTGTCGCTTCCGGATCATCGCTTGCCGCAATTTCACGTGCAAAGATGATGTTCGCCGCTCCCTGCGGCCCCATTACCGCGATTTCGGCATTGGGCCAGGAATAGACCAGATCCGCTCCGATAGATTTTGAATTCAAGGCAACATAGGCTCCGCCGTAGGCTTTCCGTAAAATGACGGTCATTTTTGGCACTGTCGCTTCTGAATAGGCGTAGAGGATTTTCGCGCCGTGGCGAATGATGCCGCCGTGTTCCTGTTTGATGCCCGGGAAGAATCCTGTGACATCTTCAAACGTGATCAGCGGAATATTGAATGAATCGCAGAAACGGATGAAACGCGCCGCTTTGTCGGAGCTGTCGATATCGAGTCCACCGGCCATCACTTTCGGCTGGTTGCAGACAAGTCCGACTGTTTCACCTTTGATGCGCGCGAGACCTATAACGATATTTCTGGCGAATTCGGGCTGCACTTCCATGAAACTTTCTTTATCGACAACCTGCTCGACCACTTTTCGCACATCGTATGGACGAATGGCCTCGAACGGCACCACATCCGCGAGATCCGGACGGTAATCGTCTTCATTGTCCATTTCAAGACGCGGTGGCATTTCCTTATTATTCTGCGGTAAAAATGCAATCAGCTGGCGTACCATTTTCAGTACTTCTTCTTCTGAATGAGAACGGAAATGGGCATTGCCGCTGATGGCAGTATGTACGCGTGAACCTCCAAGGTCTTCGGAAGAAATTTTTTCGCCGGTCACCGTTTTAATCACTTTTGGACCGGTGATGAACATCTGACTTGTTTTGTCGACCATGAAAACGAAATCGGTGATCGCCGGTGAATAAACGGCACCGCCCGCAGATGGACCCAATATCACTGAAATTTGAGGAATAACTCCTGAATAGATTGAATTGCGGTAGAAAATCTGGCCGTAGCCATCGAGAGATAAAACGCCTTCCTGGATGCGTGCACCGCCTGAATCATTCAATCCGATGAACGGAGCGCCGTTTTTCGCGGCCATATCCATAACATTCGCAATTTTCTTGGCATGCATTTCACCGAGGGCACCGCCGAATACAGTAAAGTCCTGTGAAAACAGATAAATCGGACGGCCATTGACTTTGCCGTAGCCGGTAACAACACCTTCACCCGGACCTTCCGCCATGCCGAAATCCACGGTGCGATGTTCAACAAAAGGGCTCAGCTCGACAAAAGATCCTTCATCAACCAGCAGATCGATTCGTTCCCTTGCAGTCAATTTCCCCTTTTCGTGCTGTTTATCGATTCGTTCTTCTCCTCCGCCAAGTTCAATCTTTCTTTTGCGGTCGTATAATTCATTGATGCGTTCATAGATATCCATAATCCCACCCCTTATCTACTGTTTCTGGCACAATTCATACAGCACACCGTTCGAAGATTTCGGATGCATAAAGGCAACAAGAGCTCCCCCAGCCCCGCTTTTCGGCTGTTCGTTCAGGAGACGCACACCTTTTTCACGCAATTCTTCCATGCGCTGCCCGATATCTTCCACTCCGAACGCGATGTGATGGATGCCTTCGCCTTTTTTCTCGAGAAATTTGAAGATGGCGCTGCTGTCGTCCATCGGTTCCAGCAGCTCCAATTTGATATTGCCCGCATCGATGAATGCCACCCGCACACGTTCAGATTCAACTTCCTCAATTTTGAGTAAAGGACAGCCCAGTGTATCCGTGTAATAAGGAATAACGTCATTCAGGCTTCTGACGGCGATGCCAATATGATCAACTTTCTTCATCATTTATCCCACCTTTTTTCTGCTTCTTCCTTATTGTACCGATTCAGAGCCAAAAACTCTAGCTGTTGTCAAATTTTTGGCGGCCGGCACTTGCCTCTTCAAAATTACAGAGAATTATGTTATTCTACGTACAAGTTCAAATGCACATAAAGGAGATTCGAAATAAATGAGAAATCAAACATTCCGCAAGTTCATCGTCTACGCGATGGTCGCAATCATGCTGGTATCCACTTTAATGATGGGACTCAGCTTTGTAATCTAATAGAAGGAAAATTTGCAAGTAATCGATATTGCGCAAAACAGCTTCG
>NZ_JRGN01000324.1 GCF_000775575.1 Planococcus sp. CAU13 | reverse complement strand
ATTTTAATCGCCCGCAAATCTATGAGAATTTCTATACTGCTGAAAATGCGCCTGAAATTCAGCTTACTGTGAAGATTAAAGAAAATATTTCCAGCTGAAAATCCGCTCACCCTCTTCTCCCAACCCCTTAATTTGAAAGAACCCCCGCTCCCGCGGAGGTTCCCTCACAAACTTTGAATATTTTCCGTTGCACGAAAAATATCCTCTCTTTGTTTATTCGTTTTTTACTATTTATCGTTTTTATTCCTTCAGTTTTGCTTTTTATCAGTTATAATTTCGGTTTCCTACTATTCTTCCTGAATGCGCACTGCCTGTTTCGCTGCGCGCGAATCCGCCCAGGTTATGATTCGGCTCAACAGCTCACCTTCCGCTCCGACAGCGATCAGGCTGTGCATCGCCGAGCTGAAAGACACCAGCTTCAGCGACGCCGGATCGATGGCGCTTTTGCGCATTGTCTCGCGGACAGTGACGAGAACGGCGCGAAATATCACTTCCGGATCCTGTTCCGCCGTTAGAGGAGTTGGTGTATGCAACGGATAAAAAATTGCCTCCGAAGCCAAAATTCCCCCTGTTTTATTGAACAGGACGGCTTTTGTCGAAGTGGTCCCGATGTCCACTCCGAGATAATATGCTGGCCCAGCCATGCGAATCCCCCCTTCTTATACTGAAATTATACGCCAATTAAACCGATTTCCATTCCAATCGGTCTCTTGCAGTATGCACATACACCACCAAGACAGCACCGACTGCCAGCATCATCAATGAACCGGCCACAATTACAGGTCGAATCGTGATAACTTCGGCAGCCAAGCCGAAGCTTGCTGTCAGCAGGATGACGAAAACGGCTTCTGCCAGCCCGTAAATGCTGGCAATTCGGCCCATCATGGCGACTGGAACGTTCTCCTGGTAAAAGGTCTGGAAGCCGGTGTTGGCGAAAGCGAGCGCGAAAGCCAGGACAAAAAAGCCGGTGGCCGCTCCGGTGAAATCAGCTGAAAAAGAATAGATAAGATAGCCCGCTGATACTGCCACAGTTCCACCGCCAAGTAAAAATGGCACTTTCAGCCGGTTTCCGAGAATCGATGCCACAAGCGCACCGGCGCCAATCCCAGCGCCCGCAATGCTGACGAGTAAACCGTAATGCTGTTCGCTGAGGCCGAGCACCAGAATCGAAAACGAAGCTTCGAGAGAATCCAAAGCGGTGGCGAGCACCAGAAATGCACTGAAAGTTAAATAGATTGCCGCAACATACGTGTTTTTCCGGCTGAAACCCAGTACTTCGATCCAGTCTTTCTGAATTAGCTTTAAGTTTAAGGTTTCGCCGACATCAGCTGTTTTATTGCCATCGAGATTTGGCAGAATCGCGGTCAGGATCGCTGCAGCGAACAAAGCTGCTGCGTTGGTATACAGGGCAAAATCTGCACTTCCGAAGGCGAGCAGGATTCCACCGACAGCAGGGCCGATGAGAAAAGCCCCGGAATCAGCCAGGCTTCGAAAAGCGTTGAAGCGCTGGCGCTGCGACGGTTTCAACAGCAGCGTCACGTAAGCCATCGACGCCGGTGTAAACATCGATTTCGCAATGCCCAGCACAAATACCGCTGCGTAAATAAGCGCTAATGAATCGAAATGAGGCAATAACATCACCAGCACCGCTCGGGACAAATCGAGTATGATCAGCAGCTTGCGTTTGTTCAGCCGATCAATGAGGCTGCCGGACCAGAAATTCGTGAACAAAGCAGCGAGCGGCACCGTCATATACAGCCCGGCTACTGCCATCGCAGAGCCGTTCGACATCGACAGCACACTCAGGTTAAGGGCAATCAGGTAAATCCAAGCTCCAATATTCGAAATGCCGATGGCCGCCAATAAAATCAGTGGATTTTTCCAATGGTGAAAATTTTTCATAATAAAAACCGCCTCCAAGACTCTTTGTCTTGGAGGCGGTGTCGATTCGCGGTGCCACTCCAGTTTATCGCCATGTCGCCATGCCGATCTCATTAAGTACGGCAGGCAGACAGCGCCTGTTTATACTTTTGCCCGGTAACAGGAGCTCCTGTCACGCCACCCCCTTTAGCGGTTCCGGCGTGCTGCTCAGAGTTTTGGTTCGGCAATCCGTCTTTCCCCTTTTTCAGCTGCCGGGGGTCTCTTGTAAAAAACGGGACTTGCTTACTCTTCTCTTCTTCGCATTTGGTTTTCATTAGGATAACATCGGGCACTATGAGTGTATAGGATAAATTTTTGCTGACAATTGCAAATTCAGGCAAGGCTTTTGACAGCCCTTTGCTCTTGCTCTATCGTAATGGATAATCCCAAGTAATTTCATACGAATTAAGTTATTTGGCAATAATTTTAAGGAGGCCACTTATGAAAGCCTTATGGAGAACTTATTTAGATACATCTTTAATTGTTAAAATCACCATCGCCCTTGTTCTCGGTGTGGCGGTGGGGCTGATTTTCGGGGAAGATGCTGCGGTACTGGCGCCGCTTGGGGATCTGCTGCTCAGCCTCTTGACGTTCCTGATCATCCCGCTGATCCTTTTCACTTTGATGGTCGGCGTCAACCAAAGCCGCCTGAACGACCTTGGACGGATGGGCGGAAAAGTATTCCTCTATTATGTTCTGAGTTCCGCGTTTGCCATCACCGTCGGCCTGGCCGTGGCAAGCCTTTTCCAGCCCGGCACCGGCATGTCGCTGCCGCCGGATGCGACCTTTGATACTCCGGAAAACCCAGGTGTCATAAATGTGCTGCTGAATATTGTGCCGTCGAATATTTTCACTGCCTTTACGGAACTGAATCTGCTCGGCATCATTTTTACGGCTTTCGCGTTCGGTTTGGCGATCGCCTATATGCGCGGCTCTGCTGAATTGGGCGATCTTGGTGAAAATCTTTACAAGACCGTCAATGGGCTGAATGAAGCAACCATCATTATTTTGAAGGTGATCCTTCAATTCGTGCCGATCGGCGTTTTCGCCATCATGGCGGAAGTTGTCGGCAACCAGGGACTCAATACGCTCATGGAACTTGGCGAAATGGTTCTTGTGCTGTACGCCGCCATTGCGGTGCAGATTGTCCTTTATACACTGCTGCTGATTTTATTCAAAGTTAAGCCCGGGTTTTTCTTCCGCCATGCGCGGACACCGATGCTGACGGCATTTGTCACGCAAAGCAGCTCCGGCACCCTGCCGCTGACACTGAATGCTGCACGTGGACTCGGCTTGTCGAAAAGCCTCTACGGTTTCAGCCTGCCGCTCGGTGCGACGGTCAATATGGACGGAGCGGCCATCCGCATAGCGGTGTCCGCCGTGTTTGCCGCCAACCTGACAGGAAATCCGCTGTCGCTGCCGGATATGCTGATGGTGGTGCTGGTCGGTACACTGGCGTCGATCGGAACCGCGGGAGTGCCGGGAGCAGGCATCGTCATGATCGCCACCGTTTTCGTGCAGCTCGGCCTGCCGATGGAAGCCGTCGCGCTGCTGACTGCAATTGACGCACTGGTCGGCATGGGCGCAACGATGCTGAATGTGACAGGCGATCTTGTGGGCACGACTGTCATCGACAAGACGGAACAGAAACGCGCTGCTGCAAAAGCGAAAGCGTGAGACCGTTTCTTTATTGGGGCAGCGGGTATAGTGTAAGACGAAAATTTACGATTTGGAGGTCATCGTCCAATGGAAAATTTAAGTTCTGCAACTGTTCTGCATAATGGCGTCGAGATGCCGTGGTTCGGTCTCGGCACTTCCGGGATCAAGGACGGCGCTGAGACGGCCAATTGTATCCGCACAGCAATCGCCAACGGCTACCGGAGCATCGACACTGCCGCTCTCTATGGCAATGAAACCGGCGTCGGGCAAGGAGTCTACGAAGCACTCAGGGAAACCGGCTTGCCCCGTGAAAATCTGTTCATCACATCAAAAGTCTGGAATTCGGATCTCGGCTACGACTCGGCGCTTGCCGCTTTTGAAACGAGCCTGGAAAAACTGGGCCTCGACTATCTCGACCTGTATATGATCCACTGGCCAGTAAAAGGAAAATATAAAGACGCCTGGCGCGCGCTCGAGAAACTTTACAAAGATGGGCGAGTGAAAGCGATCGGCGTCTGCAATTTCAATATTCACCACCTGGAGGATTTACTGGCGGACGCCGAAATCGTGCCGATGGTAAATCAGGTCGAATACCATCCGATGCTCACGCAGAACGAACTCCATGAATTCTGCAAAGCGCGCGGCATCCAGCTTGAAGCCTGGTCACCGCTGATGAAAGGTGAAATTCTTAACCATCCCGTCATCGAAGAAATTGCGATGAAAACGGAAAAAACGCCGGCGCAGGTCATTTTGCGCTGGGATCTTCAGAACGGCGTCGTCACTATTCCGAAATCCAAAACAGAATTCCGCATTATCCAAAATTCGCAGATTTTCGATTTCGAACTGACCGACGACGACATGGAACGCATTTCCGCACTGAATGAAAACCGCCGCATCGGCGCAGACCCGGATGATTTTGATTTTTGATTTTATTGCTGAAAAAAAGAATGTTAACAGGAAACGCCCTCTTTCTTCTGCCGTTTGGCGGTGGGAAAGAGGGCGTTTTTAGGTTATTCTGAGAATGGAATTATCAGCAAAGGAGTTGAACTGGATGACCACAATCGGTCTCGTCAGACACGGAATCACCGAATGGAATGTGCTCGCCATCGCACAGGGCAGCAGCAATATCCCGTTGAATAAAACCGGCAGGGAGCAGGCAATTGCGCTGTCCGAGCGGCTGGCGGCTGAAGAAGAATGGGACCTTATCATCGCGAGTGACCTCGAACGCGCCAAGGAAACAGCGGAAATTATCGGTTCGAAACTCGGACTTCCCATCAGCCGTTTTGATGCGCGGCTGCGCGAGATGAATGGGGGCCAAATTGAAGGCACCACCGAAGAAGAACGCATTGTGAAATGGGGCGCAGACTGGCGCTCGCTCGACCTTGGGATGGAAACACGGGAAGATGTCGCGGAGCGCGCATCCGCAGCTTTGCAGGACATAGTGAAAGATTATCCCGGCAAACGGGTGCTTGTCGTGAGCCACGGTGGACTCATCGGGCTGACGCTCCGGTCGCTGCTGCCGGAGCAATTCAAGAAAACACTGCTTGATAATACATCCATCACCATCCTGAAAAATATCGAGGGTGCCTGGCAATGTCCGCTTTATAATTGCACACGTCATTTGGAAGGCAAAGTTTTCACACAATAAAATCGTTCGCGGCCTGGGTATTTTTCGCCCAGGCTTTTTACGTGGAAGCCGATATTCCGATAAAAGCCGACTGCGTCTTCATCTGTTTCCGCGAAAATTTCTTTGATGGCATGAAGTTTAATGACTTCTTCGATCATCCGGACGCCGACGCCTCTTTTCCTACCGCTGTGAGCTACGGCGATATGCCGAATTTCACAGCGGGAACCTGTTTTCATTTCGATGCCGATAAATGCTTCTTCTTTAAATAAGTAGAGAAAGCGAGAAGAGTTTGTTAAATATTGAGCATATTCCTCTTCAACTTTTTCTGCCGCCATTGCGGAAACCATGGTTTCTTTAAGTTGCGGATCTGGTTTACCTGCTGCCGCTTCACTCAGCATGCCAACTATCCTCTTTCGTTACAGTCTGCTGATTGCTGGCATACAAAGGCCGTTCAGCAATCTCAACTGTCCAGGAAATGACCGTGACACTGTCGCGCACACCCTTCTCCTGCACCGTGGCCAACAGATTCAGGAGACCTGTTTCTTCATTGCCCCCTTCGAATTCCCGGTAAATATCCACCGCCTCCGAATAAGGCTCACCCGGACATTCCGTCAGGCCATCCGTTGCCAGCAGGATCTGATTGGCGCCTTGCCTCAATTCGCGCAAGCCGCTGCTGAAACTCGGCACCGGCTGGTCAAAACTGTTGTTGCGTCCGATCCATTCATAGAAGTGTCGCTGGTTTAATTGGTATTGGCCCATTGCCGCGAGTTCAGGGTGAAACAGATACAGCAGGCAATCGCCGACGGAAAACCAATACAGGTGCTTGCCTTTCCGGATGGCAATCAAACAGGCCGTTTCTCCTTGAATTTCGCGGCACGTCGCAAGGAAATCCTTTTGCCGGAAAATTCGCAGCAGCAACGCCTCGAGGCTCTGGAAAAATTCAAAACTGACGTCCATCTTGAGAAATCCTTTGATTTCCTCCTGATGCGCGAGAACCTGCTCCATGACGACTTCAGCGCTTTCCGCCGTGTCGTGGGCATCCATGATCATCGCAAATTCCCAGTCCTCTTCCGCGTTTTCCCACGCCAGGCAGGCATCTTCGTTCTTCGTCTGACCCGCTGCCGAATTGCCGCCGAACCGCCCGACTGTCATCTTTCGCATCTTCCAAAGATCCGGCTGATCGACAAAATGCTCCTCACTGCCGACCCAGTCAAATTCCTCCATCTGCCCCACATCCTCTTTCTAATATTCTTACAATTATAGAACATCCGGCTGGTGCTGGAATACTTTTTTGAAATTTATCTAAATAAAACCGGCGGGAATGGGGCGAATTTCGATTTGAGGTGCGGCTTGAACCATTTGGGGT
>NZ_JRGN01000111.1 GCF_000775575.1 Planococcus sp. CAU13 | reverse complement strand
GCTGGGCCGCTGGAGTCTGGACACAAAAAAGCGCATGCCAGTTTTTCTCGGCATGCGCTCACGAAAAAAGGACAGGTGGTCAGACCGGTCCCGATACTTCTAGTCACGAAATAAATTCAAAGACAAAAAACAGGATGGCCTGACGTGCATATGAAATTGGGCTGAATGTTTGCAAATACATTTTTCATCGTCAAAACCTCCATTCCTTCAAATTTGATAGCTCAAGCGTAACACTGCCTTTTTTGAATTGTCAACATTATTTTTAAAAAATAGAATATTCATTATGATTCGCCGGTTTTCCGCAAAATATTACCATCCCGGCAATGAAATACAACCCTTCGTGTAAAAAGGCAAACGAATGTTTTTATTTTTTATCATACGGGTACTTTCTTAATAAGAGCAAATCCTAGTGGGGTGAAAATCATGTTCAAAAATTTGGCCGTGGCATATGATGGTTCAGATGGCAGTAAGATGGCTTTCGAAAAAGCCCTTGAATTGAAACAGGACTTTCCGGATATGCAGCTTTCAATTATTTACGTCAACGAAGACACACAGGAAAGCGTTGGGTACATGAACGCCGGTGATGCTTCGGCACCCGTCGCATCTGCCAGTGTGGACAGCACATACGCCCAGTTCATGCCATTTGGAATCGGTGAAAATGAAGGCAATAAAGTGCCACGGGACCCTTTGGAACGGCCCGCTGAATTTTCAAAGCATATGCATAATTCGATTCAGCAGCAATTGGATGAAAAGAACGTAAAAGCCAACGTTCTAGCACTTGAAGGCAATGCCTCAAAAACCATACCTGCTTTTATTGAAGAGCAGAAAATTGATCTGCTGGTGGTCGGCAACAGCGGTAAATCGGGGCTCCAGAAATTCTTCGTCGGCTCAGTAAGCAAAAAACTTCTGAAAGAGGCGGCCTGTTCAGTTCTGGTAGTGAAGTAAATTTGTGTCATAACCGTCACATTTTTGTTAGTTTATATCTGTTTTAAGTGGGTAAACATCACTAAGGTACCCAATGATAAACTTGAAACAAAGGAAGAAGGAGAACAGCCATGTCTAAGCAAACCGTCTACTTTCTGTCTTCACACCAGCACCGTGGACTGATGGCTGAGATATGGGCAAATCGCCTCGAACTCCCTGATTGGGAAATCCGAAGTGCCGCTTGGAGCCAGCCTTCAATAAGTGAAACTCCAATGGAAATCATGAAAGAAATCATAATTGATTTACCGGAAGTTGAACCGAGATCGTATAACCCGAATGAAGTCAGTGAAGCGGATTTGATCATCGCGCTGCATGACGGTGAATACGAACAGGATGATATACCAGCGGATTTGCCCGCTCAAAAATTACTGCGCTGGAATATTCGTAATCCAGAGCTGCGGTCCATGGACGAAACAGAACAATGGGCATTATATCAGGAAATTTGTGATGAAATCGCAATGAATATAAAAAATATGGAAACTTATTTCCGTTCAAATTATATGTAAAAACCTTCACCCCGAAAACTGGTGAAGGTTTATTTTTTTAGCGGAAGAGCACTGCCCGCACCGGACTGCCTTCTGCTCCTTTGATGTTCAATGGCAATGCAGATAACTGGTAGACCCCAGGTTCAATATGGTCCAGTACAATGCCTTCCAGAATAAATCGTTGATTCGCATTCATCGCGTGGTGCATCGGCAGCTCTTTGCTGTTTTCGGGATCCACCGAAGGAACATCGACTCCCAGCAGCCGGATCTTTTTTTCTGCCATCCATTCAGCAATGGAGTTCGAAAACACTGGCCACATGTCCGGAAACTTTGTCCGGTCCTTCCAGCTGCATGTTTTTAACAGGATGGCCGTGACCCCTTCGTCAGGTTCAGGCAGACTTTCTTTGCCGATCCCTTCCAATCCCTGAACATCAATTACCTGAGCCGTGCTGAGATAGACTTCAAGCGGCAATTCCTCAACCTTCAGCCCATGATCATCGTAATGAAACGGTGCGTCGATATGGGTACCCATATGCGTACTGGTTTTTATTTCCCCTATATTAACCGATCCGCTCTGTTCTTTCGTCACAGAAAGAGCATATTCAAAAGGGCGGTCTCCAGGCCATTCCGGCGTCTGCAGGTTCAGCTCCATTGAAATATCGAAGATTTCCTTATGAGTCATTCAAGCCACCACATTTCGTTCGTTGCTGTAGTTTTTATACAATTCTTCAGCCATGATCGACTGCAGGATTTTCACTGTCTGCTCTGTGTCGGTGAATGACGTATACAAAGCAACCGGCGCGAGGCGGATGATATTCGGTGCCCGGAAATCCGGCACGACTCCTCTGTCTTTCAGCGCTTTGCAGATTCTCGCCGCTTCCGGATGCGCCAATGCTATATGGCCGCCCCGCTGTTCATCTGCATCAGGTGTTACGTCAATCAATTCCGGCACACTCTCTGCCAGTTGTTCTCGCAAAAAAGAAGTCAGTTTCAATGATTTATCGCGGACACGGGAAATGTCTGCTTCTTCAAAAATTTCAACACTGCCCAGCAGCGGCGCCATGCTGAAAATATTCGGCGTGCCGATTTGATAAGCACCCGCACCTTCCGCTTTTGTAAAATGGTGGTCCATGTCAAACTGCTTTGTTTTATCCGAACCGAACCAGCCGGCATTGCCCGGCTGAAGATGATGGTGGCGTTCGTGGATGTAAAGACCGCCTGTTCCGCCCGGCCCTGAATTCATATATTTATAATGGCACCATACCGCAAAATCCACATCATCTTCATGAAGGCTGTGCGGCATTGCACCAATGGAATGCGCCAGATCAAATCCAACAAGGATTCCTTTTTTATGCGCCGCTTTGGTAATTTCCCGGATGGCCAGCAGCTGACCGCTCCGGTACAGGACTGAAGGCAGAAGCAGAATCGCCACATCTTCCGTCAGCTGGCCAAGGATATCTTCCATTTCCAGTGTATAGCCATCGCGGCTTTTAATTTTGCGCATGTCTTTGTCCGGATCCAGCCCGCGCAAACGGATATGGCTTTCCACCGCGTAAATGTCCGAAGGAAAATTCAATTCGTCTGTCAGAATGACCGATCTTTGGGCTGTCGGCTGAAAAAAGGTCGCCAGCATCTGATGGATATTCGAAGTAATCGAACCTGTCACCATCACTTCATGTTCTTTTGCCCCAATGAGCGGAGCAATTCGCGAACTCAGTTCTTCCGCTAAGGTAAACCAGGGATTCTCCCCTTCGGTCCAGCCGTCTATCCCGTGGATTTTCCAGCTTTCCGACAAACTGTGCAAGTGGCCTTCTGCCCGCTTCGACATCAGCCCGAGCGAATTTCCATCCATATAGATTTGCCCATCGGTCATGTAAAACTCTTTCTTAAAATCCTTCAGCGGATCCAGTTCATCCATTTGTTTGGCGTTCACGGTTACCATCTTCCTTTCATCTATAGGAATGCAAAAATCGCAGCGCCGAGAATTGCTGTGAAAAGAACCACAATCCAAGGGGCCATTTTAAAATAGACTAACATGGCAAATGCTATAATCGCAACGGCAAAGTCAACCGGCGCCCTGATCGCTGATGTGAACACCGGATCATATAAAGCTGCGAGCAATACACCGACTACAGCGGCATTAACCCCTTTCAAGGCAGCCTGCACACCGGATTTTGTCCGGATTGTGCTCCAGAACGGCAAAGTGCCGATGACCAGAAGAAACGAAGGAAGGAACATGGCGAATACAGCGATGGCGACACCCAGGCCACTGCCCATTAATTGGCCTAAATATGCCGAAAGTGTAAACAAAGGACCCGGCACTGCCTGCGCAGCTCCGTAACCCGCGATAAAAGTATCAGCGTCCATAAAGATTGGAACCACTTCCCGTTCAAGCATCGGAAGGACGACGTGGCCTCCGCCGAAAACAATCGATCCCACCCGGTAAAAGATATCAAAAATTGCATAATAAGTGGATTCAAACAACGGACGCAGCAATGGCAGCCCGATCAATAAAGCAGCGAAAATTGTCCACGCAGCAATGCCGGTCTTCTTGCCGAAAGTCAGCACAAGCTTGACCGCTTCCGGTGCTTTGTCATTGCGGTAAATAAGGAATCCCGCGAGTCCGGCGATGATGATGACAGCGATTTGCGCCCAGGCGGTAGGTATCAGCAAAATGGCCGTTGCAGAAAGAACAGCGATTGCAATCCGCTGCTTGTCAGGTGCCAGTGATTTCCCCATCCCGAGCAGCGCATGGGCAACAACTGCAACTGCTACAATTTTCAGGCCCTGGATCCAGCCGCTGTCAAAAGTTGCCCCGGATATGAACATTGCAAACAGAGCAAGGATCAGGACGGAAGGCATCGTAAAACCGAACCAGGACAGGAAGCCGCCAAGAAGCCCCCCTCTCAGCATTCCAATGGAAATACCCACCTGGGAACTTGCAGGTCCGGGAAGGAATTGACATAAAGCAACCAGATCGGCGTAAGCCTTATCATCCAGCCATTTCCTTTTTTCTACGTACTCATTACGAAAGTAACCGATGTGCGCTGCCGGCCCCCCGAATGATGTCAGACCCAGCTTGGTCGATGCTTTTAAAATTTCCATGTACTTATTCTGCGCCATCAAAAACTCTCCTTTTTTATCATCTACTTTAAAGCATAACTGATTGCTTATATGATTAATATTACAAGCGTGTAAATTTTACTTTCAACTGAAATGATTCCGGGGGCCATGCTGTTTTAAGACAATAATGTTATACTGACATGGAAACCATCTATTTGAATAGCAAAAGCGGCTCTCCTTCGAGAGTCGCTTTCAATTTGTCCAGAAGATTTGGAGGCGGGAAACTTTATGGAGCTGTATACAAACTTACGCCGCGGGGAAAGAGGCGCCTGGCTCAGCATTGGGGCATATGTATTTCTCAGTGTGATGAAACTGACTTTCGGTTTTGCCGGGTCTTCTGAAGCGCTTAAAGCGGACGGCCTGAACAACTTAACGGATATTATCGCTTCGGTGGCCGTTCTGATTGGCCTTCGGATTTCCCAGAAACCGCCCGATGACAATCATCATTACGGCCATCTGCGCGCAGAAACGGTGGCTTCCCTAATAGCATCTTTCATCATGGCCGTCATCGGCCTGCAGGTGCTGCTTGCAGCAGGGCGCAATTTTTTCAATCCAGGTGAACAAGTGGAACCTTCCCTCTATACGGCTGTGATCGCATTTTTTTCTGCTATCGTTATGTACGCGGTCTACCGGTATAACCTGAAATTGAGCCGTGACATCAACAGCTCGGCTGTCAAAGCGGCTGCATACGATAACCGGTCGGATGCCATAGTCAGTGTAGGTGCCGGAATTGGGATTCTTGGCGCCATACTGGGGGCGCCCGTCATCGACACGCTGACTGCGTTCATCGTCGGATTGGTCATCCTGAAAACCGCATTGGATATTTTTAAGGAATCCGTCATGACCCTGACAGATGCATTCAATGAAGAAGAACTGGAAACATTGTCATCAATCATCCGAAAAGTTCCCGGTGTGCGAAAGCTGAGTGATTTTAAAGGGCGCCATCACGGCAACGTCATGTTTGTCGACTTGACAATTGAAGTCAATCCCTCATTGAACGTCACGGAAAGCCATTGGATAACGGAAGAAATTGAAAGAAAAGTAAAAAAAGCGAAACCAAATTGCGTTGTACTCGTACATATAGAACCGGACTATTCTGACTGCAGTGATCCGAAACAGGAGGAGGAATAATTTATGTACGATTTTATAGACCAGAAGAAAATCATCTACATCACATTTGCTGTCATTTTATTCGTTTCGGCTTTTTTTGCTCCGTTCGCCATTTTCTATCCCATTAAGGCTATGTTCATCACACCGGCTGCAATTGCCGTCGGAACATCATCCACATCCCTGCTGACCGGCGGCATTGGACTTGTCCTGCTGGCAGCCGGCCTGCTTGTGCTCGCCAATGTTGAACACCGCTTGAAGAGGTACGGCTCTGCCGCTCCGCTGTTCATCATCGGCCTGATCGGCGTCAGCCTGTCTCTGACGGATTATTATTATGTGACTCCGCAAAATTTTGTTTTGAACGCTCCTTTTGCGGTTACTTCCGAAACTTATGAATGGAACGATTTTGAAAAAGTGGAGGAATACATTATCAGGGAAAATGGAGTTACTAAAGTTGATACCTACATCTTCACCATGAAAGACGGAAAAGTCATTGAAATGTCTTCCGGTTCGATTGATCAGATGAGGGGGACCATCGTCAACAGTGTGCAGCGGGCGGGCGGCGTCCATGAAAGGATTGAACCGCAGTGAACTTAACAGAAAAGCCTTTCACCAGTGTTACGGGGTGAAAGGCTTTTTCATTACCGGAATCTCCTTGACCCCACGGACGATCATCCCGGGGCGCCATTCGAGATCGCTTTCCGGAACCCGCAGCTCGAGATCCGGAAAGCGTTCGAGCAGCTTGCCGAGCGCTATCTTCCCTTCAAGCCGGGCAAGCGGCGCTCCCAGGCAGTGGTGGATGCCGGTGCCAAAAGCGAGGTGCGGGCTCTTTTCGCGGCTGATATCAAAAGTCTCCGGATCAGTAAACCTGCCCGGGTCCCGGTTCGCTGCGTTCAATGCCACTATGGCCAGTTCTCCCCGTTTTATTTCTTTGCTGGCAAAATGAAAGTCTTCACTGGCCCATCTGGATGTGCTGAATTCGACCGGACCGTCAAAACGCAATGATTCCTCTATCGCCCCTTCGATCAATTCCGGCCTGCTTCTCAGCAGCTCTTTTTGTTCAGGATGCTTCAGCAGATTCAAAAAGCTGTTGCCGATGAGATTGACGGTCGTTTCATGGCCCGCGATGATCAGCAGCGTCACCACTCCGTATAATTCTTTTTCCGTCAGCCGGTCCCCCGCTTCTTCCGCTTCGATCAGTTTGCTGATCAGATCATCTTTCGGCTGCTGCCTCGTTTTGCCGAACCATTCGCCCAGGTAACGGATAAAGTCATTCATGTGCTGGTAGACACTGACGCCCGGTTCGCCGCTGCTGCCTTCAATCAATGAATTCGACCAGATGCGGAACTTATCCCGGTCTTCCGATGGCACGCCGAGAATTTCACATATGACGATGATCGGCAGCGGAAATGCGAAATCATCAATCAGATTGATTTCCTCTTTTTGTTCCATGGCATCCAATAGTTCTTCTGTTATTTCTTCGATCCGCTCTTTCATTCCTTCAATGACCCGTGGGGTAAAAGCTTTTTGCGCCAGTCCACGCAAACGGCGATGGTCGGGCGGATCAGAAAAGAGCATGTTTTGCGTAAAGACGCTCATCCCTTCCATCGATCCCCCGTAAAGTTTGCTGAAATCCTTGATGAAGCGCGGCTCTTTCAATGCCGCAACGCCTTCTTCGTAACCGGTGATCAGCCATCCCTGCTGCCCGTCCGGGAACCGCGTTCTATAAACCGGATCCGTTTCGCGCAAATGTGCATAGACCGGATACGGATTTTTCACAAAGCCATCCGTAAATAATTGCCTGCCAAAATTGTGATTGCCAGCCATGACAACTCCTCCTTTCTTTTTCCATACCCGCTCCTGCCTTATTTTATTGCTGTATCATGTGCATGGCGAATGAGACTTTTGACAAAACGATCAAAATGGGCAAAACGCGGATCCTGGGTCTGGCCGTTTTTATACCGGAAATAAATCTGCTGGACAATGACCGCCAGCTTGAAATAGGCAAAAGTCAGATAAAAATCGATGTGTGTGATGTCCCTACCGCTTTTTTCCGCATAGCGGCGAATAAATTCCTCTCGTGTGTAAAATCCTTCCTTGACTGTAACCGGCGGTTTGCCCATGCCTGCTTTCAGAAGTTCCGGGTCATCGTTCTGTATCCAATAACTCATCGCCGCTCCCAAATCAGCCAATGGATCTCCTACTGTCGTCATTTCCCAGTCAAACAGGCCGGTCATCTCCGAGAAATCCTCACTGAACATCGCGTTATTCAATTTGAAATCGTAATGGATGATGGACGGTTCCTGAGAGACCGGGATATTATCAGCCAGCCATTGCTTCAAGGAATCATATTCTGCAATTTCATCTGTTTTCGCCCGTTCATAGCGGCCGATCCAACCGGCAACCTGGCGCTCCATAAAGCCGTCCGGTTTTGCCATTTCAGCCAGCGCTGTCCTCGTATAATCGATGGCATGCAGTTCGACCAGTGTATCCACCATTTTTTC
The DNA here is from genome assembly GCF_000775575.1 of Planococcus sp. CAU13. Classification (GTDB taxonomy): domain Bacteria; phylum Bacillota; class Bacilli; order Bacillales_A; family Planococcaceae; genus Planococcus. Next base: position 11,903 of record NZ_JRGN01000111.1, on the reverse strand, counting down.
AGAAATGGCCCTGCCGAGTTCCGGTCTCGCTTGTACCCCTTCAGGAAACTCCGTGTCCAGAACATGACCGTGACGCCGTTCCATGATAAAAAAAGGGCTGCCTGTAATTGCCGGATCATCTGAAAACACATAGGGCTTTGGAGCGGCCGGAAAGACTTGGGATAACGATTTCAAAATTTTATATTCCCGTTCCATATCATGCGCTTTCGGAGCTACCGGCCCAAGCGGCGGCCTCCTGAGAACCCCTTCCCAATCCCCGATTTTTAATGCGTAGGTCAGGTTGGAATGGCCGGCGCCGAACTGCCGGATTTCAAGTTCTCCTTCCGGCAGCCTTTCGATTGACGAGCGCAGAAATTTTTCAAGTTTCGTTTTTTCAATTTCTTCCCCTTTTCTTACCCGAATCGTCGTTTCGGAAAAAACGTTCATCTCTTTCACCTCATTTTATTTATATTTTTCCAGTTCCAATTTTGCGATTTGATTCCGGTGCACTTCATCCGGTCCATCTGCCAGGCGCAAAGTTCTGGCGTTCGCCCACTGGGCAGCCAGTGTGAAATCATCGCTGACGCCTGCTGCGCCAAATGCCTGGATGGCGCGGTCGATAACACGAAGCGCCATGCTCGGAGCGGTCACTTTGATCATCGCAATTTCGGCTTTCGCTTCTTTATTGCCGGCAGTGTCCATCATGTAGGCAGCTTTCAGCGTCAGGAGACGCGCCTGCTCGATGTCAATTCGCGAATCGGCAATCCATTCCCGGACGACGCCCTGGTTTGCCAGCGGCTTGCCGAAAGGCGCTCTTTCCTGGACACGGCGGCACATTTCTTCAAGTGCCCTCTCTGCAGCGCCGATCAGCCGCATGCAATGGTGGATTCTTCCTGGCCCCAGTCTTCCCTGTGCGATCGCAAATCCCTTGCCTTCGCCCCAAATCATGTTTTCAGCCGGCACACGCACATTGTCAAAATTGATTTCCGCATGGCCGTGAGGCGCGTGGTCGTAACCGAACACCGGCAGCATCCGTTCAATCGTCACCCCCGGTGTATCAAGCGGCACAAGAATCATCGACTGCTGTTCGTATTTAGGTGCATCCGGATCATTTTTCCCCATGACGATGGCGATTTTGCAGCGCGGGTCACCTGCGCCTGACGACCACCATTTCCGGCCGTTGACGATGTAGCCGTCTCCGTCTTTTGTAATCGTCGCCGAAATATTCGTGGCGTCACTGGATGCCGCATCCGGTTCCGTCATTGAAAAACATGAACGAATCTCCCCGTCCAGCAACGGGTCAAGCCATTGTTTCTTCTGTTCATCTGTGCCATAACGCACCAAAACTTCCATATTGCCCGTATCCGGTGCTGCGCAATTAAAAATTTCCGGGCCGATCAGCGACCTGCCCATGATTTCGCACAGCGGTGCGTATTCCTGGTTGCTGAGCCCGGCACCGTATTCGCTGTCGGGCAGAAACAAATTCCACAGCCCCGCCTGTTTCGCTTTCCCCTTCAATTCTTCCATCACCGGCGGCACCTGCCCCCAGCGATTTGTCTGCTCATTCAATTGCTGTTCATACGTTTTTTCATTGGGATAAACATGCTCTTCCATAAATGAATTCAAACGTTCCTGCAACTCTGTCGTTTTCTTTGAATAGGAAAAATCCACAATATCTTCCGCCTTTCTTTATACTGACCAGTTGGTATGTTCAGAATATTAATTTAATGGTAGTACTTCTCCCGTTTGTTTGCAAGAACTGAATCTATTGCTCATTCTGAATTCTTGGAAAAGTATTAAAAAAGGGTTGACCTCTTTTGAAATTTAACGTATCTTTAAGGTAACTTGAGGAAAGAGGTGGGGTATTATGGCTATTCTTTTGAATGCAGTACACGCAATTGCACAACCGATCCAGTCCATAGTATCCCCTCCTGTGTATCGCTGACGATACGCTTCTTCCATTATGCCCGGGAACCATGGACTGCGATCTGCAAGACGCATCCATGGTTTTTTATTTTGCATAAAAATTGGAGGAACTCAAATTGACAATCATTAAAAAGTACGGCTGGAATGAATTCTGGCAGGAAAAAATCGAAACGACTGGAGTACCGGGACGAGTGGTGCTCGAACATAAAAATCTCTACCGCGTCGTGACTGACCACGGCGAATGGCTCAGTTCATTGTCCGGTAAATACCGGCACAGCCATGCAAAAGCTGAATTCCCAAGTGTCGGAGACTGGGTGGTAGTTGAAAGGATGCCGGGAGAAGAAAAAGGCATCATCCATCAGGTTCTTCCCCGGATTTCCACCTTCTCACGGAAAGCGGCAGGCGACACGTCTGATATTCAGAACATCGCTGTAAACGTGGATTACGCATTTCTGGTCATGTCGCTGAACCACGATTTCAACGTACGCCGCCTTGAACGTTACCTGCTCGCCACCTGGGATTCAGGTGCGAACCCCGTGATCGTCCTGACGAAAAAGGATCAATGTGAAAGGATCGATCATTATCTGAAAGAAGTGGAATCCGTGGCGTTCGGTGTGCCGGTCCATGCTGTGTCCAATGTAACTCTGGAGGGCATCGGCGCATTACAGGATATCCTCGCGGGATCCAAAACAGGGGCTTTGCTCGGATCGTCAGGTGTCGGCAAATCTTCGCTCATCAACGCACTGGCCGGCACGGAATTGATGGCGGTGCAGGAAATCCGTGAAGATGACAGCAAAGGCCGCCACACGACGACCCACCGCGAAATGGTCCTGCTGCCGACCGGCGGATTGCTGATTGACACTCCCGGCATGCGGGAATTCCAGCTCGGCGATTATGCCGAAGGCGTCGAATCCGGATTCACGGATGTCGAAGCGCTGGCAGATGCCTGCCGCTTCCGGGACTGCAATCATGGCAGTGAACCCGGCTGCGCAATCCGGGAAGCTCTCGAAACAGGTGAGCTGCAGCCTGACCGTTTCCGCAGCTACGTGAAATTGAAACGCGAACTTGCCCACATGGAGCGCAAAAGCGACCTGGCCGCACAAAAAGCGGAACGGGCGAAATGGAAGCAGATCACAAAAGATTACCGGAGGAGTCCGGTCAAGAAAAAATAAGACGGCAGAAGAGGCAGGACGCAATCAGCGTCCTGCCTCTTCTCTATTCTGTCCCCGCTTCGGTCAGTCCATGTTTGACTGCATAGAGTGCAGCCTGTGTCCGGTCCTGTACTTCCAGTTTCACAAAGATATTCGATATATGGGTCTTCACCGTTTTTTCCGTCACGAATAAAGCAGATGCAATTTCACGGTTGCTTTTCCCTTTTGTCAGTTCTGCGAGCACTTCCTTTTCCCTTGGCGTCAGTGGATTGACGGTATGCGGCGCCGGTTCTGCCGGCCCTTTCATCAATTCCGATGAAGCTTTCGGGTGAAGCGTATTTTCCCCGCGCATTAAACTGCGAAGCGATTCCACCAGTTCATCGGGTTCTATATCTTTTAATTGATAGCCTGCCGCTCCGGCTTCAATGGCCGGCACCACGTGGTCTCGGTCAGAAAAGCTCGTCAGCATCAATACGATGATTTCAGGATGCTGCTCTTTTATTTTCCGTGTGGCCTGAATGCCGTCCATCACCGGCATCACCAGATCCATCAATACGATATCCGGGCGCAGCCGGGCCGCCATTTCAATTGCTTCTTTGCCGTTTGCCGCTTCACCGATCACTTCGATGTCTTTCTGGGTCTTCAGAAAAAAAATCAGGCCGCGCCGGACGACATGATGATCATCCGCTATCAGAACTCTGACCATTCCGAAACCTCCTCTCTAATAAGGAATCCTGACAAGAATTTCCGTCCCTTTATCCATTTTGCTGGACCATTCCACTGTCCCGCCTTCCGCTGCCGCCCGCTCTTTCATGCTCTGCATGCCAATGGAAGGGAAAATTAATTTTTCATCCACTCTAAATCCACGGCCTTCGTCTTTCAGCACAAGCAGCACATCTGTGGGCGTAACAGACAGGAACAGCTGGCCGCGATCGACTCCTGCGTGTTTGCGGATATTATTGAGCGCTTCCTGTGCAATCCGGAACAGGGTCTCTTCGATTCTCGACGGCAGCTGGATGACACCGGACACTTTCGTTTCCAGTTCCAAACCCAGCATATCGGCGTATCCTTTTATGCCTTCGAGCAAACCGCTCTCGAGCCCTTTCGGCCGCAATTGCCAGATCAAAGCGCGCATCTCATTCAACGCTTCCTGTGTCAGGTGCTGAATGTCACTGAATGTTTCCCGGATCGCCGGCTCATCAGACATTTCTACGCCGCCTCTTGCCGTCAGGGTTACTGAAAACAGCAATTGATTGACCGAATCATGCAGATCCCTGGCCAGCCGGTTGCGTTCGGTCACCAGCGCCAATTCCTGCTCCTGCCTGGTCAGTCCGATCCGCTTAATGGCGGAGCCGATCTGGAAAGCCACCGATTCCAGTAAAGCCAGTTCATCGGCGGTAAAACGTTCCCGGTCCGGTGCAGCGATATTCAACAGACCGAATCTTTCTTTTCCCGATTGAAGCGGAACGGTTGCGTGATGCGTGATATTTCCATGATTTCCGGTCTTTTCTTCAATGGAATTTTCAATCCGCTGGCAGGCGATGATATTTGAGGCTTTGTCCAGATCACCGTCATGATACCTTTTGACACACCAGCAGCCGCCTTTTTGGAGATGCCGGCAATTGTCTTCCTGGAGCGCTGAAGGCAAATTCGCCGAAGCCATCAGCCGATGCCTGCCATTTTCATCAATGAAAAAAATCCAGGCTGTTTCAAAATTCGAACCCCTCAGCAGCTTCCGGATGGCACCGTCCAGCATCCGTTCCATATCGGTTTCCTCATTCAGCAATTCGGCAATTTCCTTCAGCAGAATTACGTTGGAATGCTCACTCAGCTTCATCTTTTTCACCCCGCGTCATTAATTTAACCATACACGTTCCTGCACTTTATGCGCCTCCTACTTTCGAATGAGAAAAGCTCCCTTTGCACAGGGAGCCGGTCATCTATCTGTTATTCACTTCATGGAGAAACGATTCTTTGATCAATTCGAGCTTTTCGTCGCTTTCCTGTTCCGTTTCCGCTTTGACGCTGAAATAGAATTTCACTTTCGGTTCCGTGCCGCTCGGACGCAGGCAGACCCATGAACCGTCTTCGAGGAAATATTTCAGGACGTTGGCCTGCGGTAATTCAATCTTTTCGCTCTCGCCCAAATCCGTGAAAATCCGGTTCTGCGTCTCGTAATCTTCGATTGAAGAAACTGCGATGCCTGCAATTTCCTGCAGTGGATTCTCTCGCATGCTGCTTAACAGCGCCGTTATTTCCCTTGCGCCGTCCGCTCCTTTTTTCGTTATGGACACCAGCGCTTCCCGGTACCAGCCATGGTTATTATACAATTCAGTCAGCACGTTATGAAGGTTCTTGCCCTGTGCTTTGTAATACGCCGCCGCTTCAACAAGCAGCAGCACTGTTTGCACCGCATCTTTGTCGCGTGCGAAATCGCGGATCAGGTAACCGTAGCTTTCCTCGTAGCCGAATAAAAATTCAAATTCTTTGCTGCTGTCATTCTCTCTCAGCTTTTCGCCGATAAATTTGAAACCCGTCAGCACATCTGTCGTTTTGACGCCGTATGAATCACCGACTGCACGCCCGAATTCCGAAGTCACTATCGTTTTAAAGAGGCGGCCGTTTTCAGGCAGTTCACCTTTCAGCTTTTTCTGGCTCAAAATGTACTCGATCAGAATTGCTCCTGTCTGATTGCCCGACAATAACTCATAGTGGCCACCGTTTGCAACGGCAATGCCCACACGGTCGCCGTCAGGATCCACTGCAATCAGCAAATCCGCCCCAGTCTTTTCACCGTACTCTTTGGCTAATTCGAATGCGGCCCCTTCTTCCGGATTCGGCGAAGCCACAGTCGGGAATTCACCGTCCGGCGCCATTTGTTCTGCTACGTAGCTGACATCCGTATAACCGGCACTATCAAGCAGCCGTTTTACCGTTTCGCCGGATGCGCCGTGGAGCGGGGTGAATACCGCCTGAATCGGTGTTGCGGACGCCTGCTCACGCACGGTCAGTGCATTGGCGATATATGCCTTGTCCAATGTCTCATCTATTAAAACAAGCTGTGCCGGATCAAAGCTTTCATTCGAAATTGTCAGTTCATCTTTTACCCTGCTGACAAATTCGATGACGCGGTCCGCATCTTCAAGGTTTAATTGTGCTCCGTCTTCACCATACACCTTATAGCCGTTATATTCCGGGGGATTGTGGCTCGCGGTGATGACCACTCCCATGAAAGCATGGAGATAACGCACACTGAATGATAATTGCGGCGTCGTCCGGGTGCCGCTGTATAGATATGTGTGGATGCCATTTGCTGCAAACGTCCTGGCTGCTTCTTCCGCAAATTCAGGAGACATGCGGCGGCTGTCATAGGCGATCACGATCCCTCTCGCCATCGCTTCTTCCCCGTTGGATTTTATGTAATCTGCTATGCCCTGTGAAGCTTTACGCACGGTATAGATATTGATGCGGTTGGTGCCTGGCCCGATTTCACCGCGCATGCCGCCGGTCCCGAAAGTGAGATCCTGGTAAAATGCATCTTCTGCCGATTTCTCATCTTCCTGCAGCAGAACCAGGGACTTCCGTGTTTCTTCGTCCAGTCCTTTGTGATCCAGCCAGCGTTTGATCCGTTCTTTCCAATCCATAGGGATCCCTCCATTCAAATACGTGCAAGTCGTTCGAACTACTTCCAGTTTAACAAAAATAAAGAAAAAAAACCGCCTCCATCCGGAAGCGGCCTGCGATTTTTCATTTTTCATATAATTGTTTAATCTTTTTTGTATTCGACGCGGTAGACATCATGTCTGCGGTCTTTCAATTGTTTGACGGTACCGTTCTGCCGCTGGCGGCGCAGGATTTCCAGATCGACGTCGCCGATCAGCACCATTTCGAGGTTCGCATTGGTTTCGCCGACAATGCCATCTCGTGCATATTCAAAATCCGAAGGTGCAAAAATCGCTGATTGGGCATATTGGATATCCATGTTTTCCGTCTGCGGCAAGTTTCCGACAGTACCTGAAATGACTGTATAGATCTGGTTTTCAACCGCACGCGCCTGTGCACAGTAGCGGACGCGCAAATACCCCTGGCGATCTTCCGTACAGAATGGCGAGAAGATGATGTTCGCGCCCATATCTGTCGCGATGCGCGCAAGTTCAGGGAATTCGATATCGTAGCAGATCTGGATGGCGATCTTGCCGCAATCCGTATCGAATACGCGGACAGAATCTCCTGCTGAAATGCCCCACCATTTCCGTTCATTCGGCGTGATGTGGATTTTATATTGCTTATCGATTGAACCGTCGCGGCGGAACAGGTAAGCGATGTTATAGATCTCATCGTCTTCTTCTTTGACGAAATGGGAACCGCCGATAATATTTACGTTATAGCGCACTGCAAGATCCGTGAACAATTCGATATACTGCGGCGTGTATTCCGTCAGTTTGCGGACTGCCTGGCTCGGTGATGGTTCATTCAGGAACGACATCAATTGCGTAGTGAAAATCTCAGGGAATACGACAAAGTCGGAATGGGCATCGGACGCCACATCGACGAAGTATTCCACCTGGCTTGCCAGATCATCGAAGGATTCAATGGCTCGCATCAGGTATTGCACAACACAAATACGGACCGGCAGACTCGTCTTGAAATGGCGCTTCGACACCGGTTTGTAATCGACGTTGTTCCATTCCATCAATGTCGCATATTTTCCGGAAGCTTTGTCATCCCGCAGGTAATTCGGGTTGATGCGCATCAATTGGAAACCGTTCATCAACTGGAACGTCAGTACCGGGTCATAGAGTTTATGCCGGGACACTGCATCCACATATTCACGCGGCGACATTTCCTCTGCATGTTTATGGTAATTGGGGATCCGTCCGCCGATGATGATCGATTTCAGGTTCAGTTCACGCGCCAACTCCTTGCGCGCTTCATAGAGGCGCTGGCCGACCTGCATGCGGCGGAATTCCGGATGCACCATCACTTCGATGCCGTACATATTATAGCCGTCCGGGTTATGGTTCGTAATGTAACCGCCGTCCGTTACATCGTCCCAGGTGTGGCGGTCGTCATACTCATCAAAATTTATCAGCAGACTCGAACACGAACCAATTACTTTTCCGTCTAGTTCTGCCACAATCTGACCTTGGGGGAACACACCCAGATGGCTTCTTAGCTGTTCTTCCTCCCAGGGTTCCATGCCCGGAAAACACAAACGTTGCATTTCGAGAATGGCATTTATATCTGCATACGTCATCTCACGGATGATCATGCTTTTTTCGAAATCGGATAAGTCAAAATGCTCTGCCACTTTAGCCACTCCTTCACAAAAGTATCACATCTCATTATATAGGATATAATGAAAGGATAATATTATTTTACTTGCCCTAATTAAAGAATTATAATTCTATAGTAGCTATTTAACAAGAGAGGACCTGAACTATGACGAAAATCCAAGAAAATCTTTTGCTGGGCATTTGGACAATTGCGCTGATTGCCACTGCCGGCTCTCTTTATTTTTCTGAGATCCGCGGCTATATCCCGTGTGAGCTTTGCTGGATCCAGCGGATTTTCATGTATCCATTGGTCATCATCGGCGGGGTGGCGTACTTCCAGAAAAACGTGAAGATCGCTGTCACTACATTAATCTTTTCAGGTATCGGCGGCATAATTTCCCTGTACCATTACGGAATACAGAAATTGAGCTTTCTGGCTGATTCCGCCCCGTCATGCGGGCAGGTTCCCTGCACCGGCCAATATATCAACTGGCTCGGATTCATCACCATCCCTTTCCTGGCGCTTACCGCATTCATTTTAATCGCAGGAATGAGCATTTATTTGCTGAAAACTCTTAAGGAGGAAAAATAAATTGAAAAAAATGCTGCTCATCGGAGGCGTTGTTCTTGCCATCTTTGCATTGATCATCGTCCTGACACAGATGTCAAACAATGAAAAACTGGCGAACAATCCTTACGATAAAGACAACTTGAACCAGGCAACCATCGATCAGCTGAACGATGAAAATTACCAGAATATCGTCCTGCCGGATGAATTGGAAGAGAAGATTTCATCAGGCGAACCTACGACTGTCTATTTCTTCAGTCCGACCTGCCAGTACTGCCAGCAGACTACACCGGTTCTGATGCCGGTTGCTGAAGATATGGATGTGGACGTGCTGCAATACAATTTGTTAGAATATGAACAGGGTTGGCAGCAATACATGGTTCAGTCCACGCCAACACTGGTCCATTATGAAAACGGTGAAGAAGTGGCACGCTGGGTCGGTGCACAGCCGAAAGAGAATATCGAACAATTTTTCACAGAAGTCGTTAAAAAATAATTTATAGGAGAGCATTGTGCACTGCGCATGCTCTTTTTTTATGGAGGCAATCGAATGAGCTGGACTTACGAAATACAGGATGAAGGAATGACCGTCGAGGAATTGCTGCGGACCGAATGGGGACTCGGCAAAAAAGTGGTGCATGAACTGCGGATGGCCAAAGCCGTAAAAAATGAAAAGTTCCAGGAAGTCGTCTGGAAAGAGCCGCTGGCAAAAGGGACGGTACTGCAATTCGATTTGCCGAAAGCCGAGTCGCCTTACGAGCCGAACCACGACATCGAACTGCCGGTGCTGTTTGAAGACGAACATTTCCTGATTGCACGAAAACCGAAAGGCATGAACACCCACCCGAATGAAATCGGGCAAAACGATACATTCATCAACGCCATCATCGGCCATATCATCCGCGGCGGCGGGTCATACGGAGAACATGTCCACAGGCTTGACCAGGGAACTTCGGGACTGCTGATGGCAGCGAAGCACCCTGTCGCCAAAAACATTCTGGACCGCCTGTTGGAGCAGAAACAGCTCGTCCGTGATTACGAGGCTGTCGTCAAAGGGAAAGTCCACAACAAATCAGGCACCATCGATTTCGCCATAGGCCGTGACCGCCATCACCCGACACGCCGCATGGTCTCCCCGACCGGCCAAAGTGCCGTTACGCATTATAAATTATTACGCCATATGGAAGGCAAATCATTGCTTCAGCTGTCGCTTGAAACCGGGCGAACGCATCAGATCCGCACTCACCTGTCGCATATCGGCCATCCGATCATCGGCGACGAATTATACGGCGGACCGCCGACACAGGACGGCGCTTATCACCTGCATGCATTCCGCATGTCGTTCATCCATCCATTTACCGGTGAAAAAATTATCGTGGAAGATAAAGCAAGATAATAAAAGAAGTTCCCTCTATATTAAAAGGGAACTTCTTTTTATTGTGCTTTGACGTCGTCCGGATTCGTGCCCGTCCGCCAGTCCTGGTTCAGGCCGTCGATCGCTTTCATCTCTTCCTGCGCCAGCGAAAAATCAAAGACATCCGCATTTTCCACAATCCGTTCAGGCGTCACCGATTTCGGAATGACGATCAAATCTTTCTGCAAATGCCAGCGAATGATTACCTGCGCAACCGTCTTATGATGTGACTGTGCAATTTCCGACAGCACCACATCTTCCAGCAGGCGGCCTCGCGCCAATGGTGACCAGGAAGTCACAGCAATGTCCTGCTCCGCACAAAATTCCCGCAGCGGTTCTTGCGTCAACTGAGGATGCAATTCGATCTGATTGACCATCGGCTTTGTATTCGCTTTCGCCAATATCCGCTCCAGATGGTGCTCGTGATGATTCGAAACGCCGATTGCACGCACCAGCTTCTCGTCATACAGGCGCTGAATCGCCCGGTATGTATCCTCGTATTTACCCGGCACAGCCCAGTGCGTCAAATACAGATCCAGATAATCAAATCCGAGCCGCTCGAGTGACGCTTCAAAAGCGCGTAAAGTCTGGTCGTACCCCTGATCTGTATTCCACACTTTCGATGTGATGAACAGATCTTCCCGTTTGACAGATGAATTCCTCACCGCTTCCCCGACTTCCCGCTCGTTGTCGTATACGGTCGCCGTATCGATCGCCTTGTAACCGGCATCGATGGCTGCACTCATTGCCATAACGGCCTGTTCCCGGTCTGTCATTTTATAAACGCCAAGTCCAAAGCGCGGCATTTCCACTCCGTTATGTAATCTTTTTGTTGAATTGATCGTTAATTCCATGCTGATCACCCTTTCTTCTTTCCTCTTCCATTGTACAAATTCATCAGAAAAATTTCGAGTTTAAGCCATAGAAAAAAACCGCCATGGAAGGCGGTTTTTTATATACGTCGTGGACGGCTGGCAGAAGCTGCGTTGATAAACAGCACAATCGCGCTGAGTAAGTGCAATGCCCAGCCGATCAGCGGAATCCAGGCAAGAAGACTTGTGATTATACCAAGGATCGGACCTGATTTCGGCGAATATTCGCGGAAACAGAAGAATAAAGTTATCGCGTGCAGCACGAACATGAATCCAAGAACCGAATAGCCTGTACTGATGACAAGCGACCCGCCGAGAAATGGAATAGCCAGAAACGCTTCAGCAATCGCTGAAATCCAGAGCAAAGTCGCTGAAATCTTCATTTTCATCTAGATCAACCTCTCCTTATTGAATATTTTCACTACCCTACTATACGAATGAAACCCGAATCGGTTTCAACATATTTCACAAACAATCAAACCGACAGAAATTCTCCATATTTCAGGAAGGACATATATTTCATTTTTCCCCGTTTTCCGCTATACTAAACAAAGATGCACATTTCAAGGAGGTCGTTATAAATGAACTTAATCCTTATTCTAGGCGTTTGTGTTGCATTCCTTGCAGCTATTTTCACTGGGGGATACGACGACAAACCAGGCACTTTTGATAGAGACGACAACTAAGAAAAAAGCAGCGGAAAATTTTCCGCTGCTT
>NZ_JRGN01000183.1 GCF_000775575.1 Planococcus sp. CAU13 | reverse complement strand
TGTCCAGACTCCAGCGGCCCAGCTCTTCGGTAATAAGCCAGCCCAGCTGCATGGCAAAGGCCGCCATTTCGCTGGTCCGTCCTATGCCTTTCAGAGCTTAACGGGCACTGTCGCTATTCTATATTACGCAGTAACATCCCGTTTGCCGAAAGTCAGATAGCTGATTGCCATGAAAATAAGGAAATAGACAAACAGCACAATCACGGACATAGACATCGTGATATCCTCAACAGGCATGAAACCGGTATAGTATTGCGTCAGGTCGGTGTGCGTGAACAGATAATATTTCACGATTTCGTAATTGGCCAGCAGGAACACAGCCTGGATGCCCGTGAACATGAGGAAAATCGATAAGCCGATGGACAGGGAACTGGAACGGAAAACCGTACCCAGCATGAATGCGAAAGTGCCGATGATCCAGACGCTCGCAAAGCTGAGCGCAATCATTTTGAGGCCTTCCAGCCAGAACGAGCCTTCCACCACTTCGGAGCCGTTCCAGACAAGGAAGGTCCCTTCGCCGATACCGAAAAAGATCAGCCCCGCCAAAGCCGTGACGACAAACAGCACCACTGCGAGAAGCAGCGCATAAAGCATTGTCGTTATATATTTTGAGGTCAGTATTTTCCAGCGCTTGACCGGACGCGTCAGCAGCATCTTGATGGTGCCCTGCGAAAATTCGCCTGCCACGATGCCGCCCGCGATAATGACAGTGAACAGCGTTACGATAGACATCATGACATGCGATTCAATGACGCCCTGCTGCATGGTGTTGTATTCATAAGGAGGCAGATCATTTTCCAGACGGTGTTCCGAAATGGCCGCTTCTCCTTCAAAATATTCCCGCTGCGCGTCACTCAGCTCCGGATTTTCCAGCATGCTCCGGTTATAGGCCAGCTCGTTCGTCTCGACTTCCTGCCACGATTCCGTATTGACGGATTCCATTGTGCTGTTGACCCATTTCGTAATGCCCGCAGTACCAAGCAGAACGAATGCCAGCAGAAAAACCATAATCCAGGAGGCTTTGCGGCTCCATAATTTCATCCATTCATTCTGTATGAGCTTGAGCAATTTCTCCGCCTCCAGTCATTTCGAGGAATTGATCTTCCAGTGTCGCTTTGAACGGCTGCACGGCGAAAACGGAAATATCCGCGTTGACCAGTATTTTGACTGCTCCCGGCACATGTTCAGCTTCAGTTTCGACGAGCAATCCACCGTCATGCTGCGACACCGGGAAGCCGATGCCTGTCAATATTTCTTCAGCAGCAGCCAAAGGTTCAACATTAAAATAAAACCGGGATTGCTGCAGCTCTTTCACATTTTTAATATCAATCAATTCACCGTTTTGGATAATGGCGATCCGGTCGCATAACAATTCGATTTCAGACAGTAAATGACTGGATACAAACACTGCGACACCGTTTTCACGGGCGATTTTCTGTAAATACAGGCGGAATTCACGGATGCCCGCAGGATCGAGTCCATTCGTCGGTTCGTCCAGAATGAGGAATTTGGGATTGTGAAGAAGAGCCTGTGCGAGACCAAGCCGCTGCCGCATGCCGAGTGAATAGGAACCGACTTTTTCGTTGATGCGGTTTTTCATGCCGACCTGCTGAACCACTTCGTCAATACGCTTCTTTGAAATGTCTTTGTGCATTCTCGAAAAATGCAGCAAGTTTTTATAACCCGTCATGTATTTATACAGCTCGGGATTTTCAACGATGACACCGACTTTTTCGATGCTTTCTTCGAAGTGCTGTGTCACCGACTGGCCCTCGATCAATACATCGCCTTCTGTTGGCTTCATCAGCCCGACCATCATCCGGATCGTCGTCGTTTTCCCGGCGCCGTTAGGTCCCAGAAAGCCGGTGATCTGTCCTTTGTACAGATCGAGATTCAAATTCTTGATGATTTTTTTATTGCCTATCGTCTTTGACAGGTTTTTAATCTGTACTAAAGGCTGCTCATTCATACAGTTGCACCCGCTTTCGTCACTTTTGTCATCCATTCCACCGTATCCATTCCTGTTTCATCGCGGATTTCATCCAATTGCCTGTGTGCCAAAACCTTGCCGGCTTTCAATAAAACCAGTTCATCGAGCAAAACTTCCACTTCCCGGATTTCATGTGTCGACAGAACCAGCGTCTGACGCTCGAGATCGGTGAATCGGATCAGTCCCTTAACCAAATCGCTGCGCACCATCGGGTCGAGTCCGGAAAATGGTTCGTCCATTAAATAATAACGGCTTTCCCGTCCTAATGTTGCAGCCATTTTAGCACGTCCGCGCATCCCTTTGGAAAGATTTTTCATCTTTGAAGAAAGCGGCACTTCCATGAATTCCAATACCTCTTTTGCCTTCGTTTCATTGAAATCGGCAAACTGGCTGTTGTAATAAGCCAATAATTGCTCAACGGTGAAATAGGAATAAAACATATCGGTATCAGGAAGGTAGGCGATTCTTTCAGCGTGTTTGCGGGAGACGGGGATTCCGTCGATCAAAATCGATCCACGGTCGATGGGACTGACTCCTGCAATCGACTTCAGCAAAGTCGATTTGCCGCTGCCGTTCTCACCGGCAATCCCGATTATTTTGCCCGTTTCCAAGCTCAAGGTAACCCCGGTCAATGCTTTGGTGGATCCGTATGCCTTTTTTACGTTGTTCAATTCCATCATTGGATTTCCCTCCTGACAAGTTCCACAATTTCATCTTTCGAAAATCCATAGGCTTCCACATTGGCGATAAATGATTTAACCAAATCCACTTTCTTGCTGTCCCGGAGTAGATTCAGGCGATCTTCATTTTCAGTTATGAATGAACCTTGGCCACGCCTGGTTTCTGTAAGTTCCATCGCTTCCATCTCCTTGTAAACGCGTTGCACTGTATTGGCGTTGACACCGACCTCAATCGCAAATTCCCTGACAGAAGGCAGTTTATCGCCAGGCTTTCTGTGCCCCCGAATAATGTCACCCGACAAGAGGTCGATCAGCTGCTGATAAATCGGCTTATCCTTGTCAAAATCGAGCCCCATATTAAGCCCTCACTTTCTTTTCAAACCACATTGCTGACAAGAGGTACAGAATCATCAGTAACAGCAGGGTGGTCAGCAGCTGCCCGAGATGGATTGTCGGCGGATCTCCGAAAGAAACCATTAATCCGTAGGACAGGCTGGTCAACAACTCCGATTCACTTAACTGGATGACCCCGAAATCTGTAACTGCGGCGTATAATTCTGTAGCTGTGACACGGTCCCACATCTCGAGACCGAAGATAAATAACCCGAAGGAAACAATATAAGCAAAGCCTCCGATTTTTGGTTTCATTGAATAGAACATGGTCAAGTAAAAATAGTAGATGATGGCGACGAGCACTGAGAAAAACAAAATACCTGCAATGAAAGCAGCTCCAAAGAGAAGTAATTCATTTAAAACAAATATCCCAGGTGCAAAAAGCGTAAATGCAAATGTCAGTATACTCATCCAAATCAATGACAGGCACGTGGCAAAAAGGGCAACTCCGAATTTGCTGGCATTAATTTTATGGATGGAAGCACTGGAATGGAAAAAGATATCCGGGTGATCCATCTCTTTCGTAAAGAGAACCGAAAGCAAAACAATCGGCACCAGTGTATGCAGCGCCATCATTGTTCCGCAAAAAACCAGAAGCCCTTCATAAAATTCAAAGTGAAACAGAGAAGCCGCACCCAAGGGAATAACAATATCCAGCAATAAAGCCAGCAGCACGTACCCTTTAATAATTGTCCAGTCTTTTATCATTAATCCGCGCAATTGATTCATTGTGCCATCTCCTCGTCTTACTGTATTAATTAAATAGTACACTAGGGCGATTCTAAAAGCAATGCAAATTCCAAATAAATGTCTAATAGGCCATTAAAAGGGGAATGTATATGTATACAGTTTTTATCTGGGAGGAATCGAAATGAAAGAATTACAGGACAAAGAGCAGATACTGATGGCGTATTATGCTCAATATTTCAAAGGGGCAAATGCAGAGGAAGTCAAACAGCTCGATAAGCGGCTCTCCGAAGAAATTGGCGAAGAGCGTTATCAGTCGGCAATGGAGGAATTGAAGAGTGAGGGTCTCGTCGTCGGCGTGGAAGAAGTGGAGAAACGCCAAAAAGAAGAAGGCACAGACAGTCCGATGGCAACCAACGAGGGCATGCTGTATATCAATAATGTCCTGAACCTGCAATCCTATGCGGTGGAAGAGCATCAGCTGGACTATCTGGAAAACAATCTCGAGACCAGTGGTTTGAAGTTCACGCTCCAGCCGGTTGAAGATTATATTAAAGAAACAATCAAAGAGCAGGCAGCAGAAAAGCCGAACGAAAACTCGCCGTGAATAGAAAAAGAAGCATCTTCCGCACAGGAGGATGCTTCTTTTTCTGTTTTTTATTCCCGGTTCACAGTCCAGACTCCAACGGCCCAGCTCTTCGGG
>NZ_JRGN01000103.1 GCF_000775575.1 Planococcus sp. CAU13 | reverse complement strand
TTGAAAAAGCGTATCCGGCGAGCGCAAAAACTTATCATGTTCAACACCTAATTAGTCCTGCGCGCATAAATCTGTTTTTCCGCGCAGAAGCAGGCTATTTCAGCGCATAAAATTTGTTTTCCGCGCATACTGCCCTCGTTTCCGCGCATACATTTTCTGAAATAGGTTGAGTGTCCTTTTTTTCATCAAAAATCGGAAGAAGACAGGCTAAAATAAGCGGCCTTCTCCTTCTCTCTCCACCAAATAATGCTGGGCAGATGCTTTATCAGCAAATCTGAGGAAAAATAAGCCGCCTTTCACCATCTGCTTTTCTAAGCTCCATACTCGATCTCATACACAAGACCTTTGATATGAAAAAGGCTTCGCGGACGCGAA
>NZ_JRGN01000226.1 GCF_000775575.1 Planococcus sp. CAU13 | reverse complement strand
TTTATGATCGGCAAGCCGCTTTTCCATCAGATTTCATTAAAAACGCTGGAGCCAATATCAGGCTTCAGCGTTTTTCCTGTTTTTCAGCAGATCTGCGCTTATACGAAATGGCGTATGCCGGATTTCGGAAATGCAAAATCGGATCTTCCGTGCATTCGACTCCTTCTGCCAGAACCGTCGGATCGAAAAGGAGCTCTTCGGCTCGTTCAGTTGGTCCAATCAGCTTTAATCTTCCGATATCCACTTTCTTCCTGTCGGCCGGCCAATCTTTTGTGGCATCATCAACCGGGTCTCCCTCTTCACCTATGACCGCAACCAGGCGAAAATTCGCTCCGCCTTTTGCCACCCGCTCTTCCAGCTCTTTTTCAAAATCGCCTTTATGCACCGAAGCGGCCTGTGCCGGATTCAGCGATTCCACACCGGCTTCCGGTACCCATTGAAATTTCACCGGCACCCGTTTGCCTGTGCCGTTAACCAGATAAAAGGCGTGGATGGAATGATAAAGACCCGTAGCAAAACTTGCGGGACTTTGCATTTTGCGGATGATGCGGATGGCTGACCGGCTTTCGGGAAATTTGACGAATAATTTGATGAGATCCCGCAGCTGCGGCCGTCCTTTTTTAAATGATTTCGCAATTTCCAGCATTTCAGTGAAAACTTCCGGTGTCCGCGCAAAGAATATCGGTGACGTGACACCCACACTGTTCATCACCTGACCGTCCGGCAGTTCGAATTGCACTGCCATCCCTTTGACGGGGGACAGATTATCCGTCCAGAACGGATCAGGGGAACTATGGGAAAAACGCACAACCGTCTTCGTCGTCCCTTCCCTTAAATGCGGGGCAACCGTCCAGTTTTTTCCTTCCCCGCTGGCCGTGAATTCCGCTTCGTAGCCCGTCCCCCTTGAATGCGCCCGCCTGTATTCGGGATGTTCCCCGAAAATCTTTTCGATTTTATTGACTGCAGCTTCTGCCAGTTTGTCCTGTGCCATGCCTTCACCCCATCCTATTTTTATACTTCGATAACCCTGTCTTTCTATACCCGCTATTGAATACTTTCAAAAATAACGGGAATACAACGGTATAGAATAAAAAAGGAGGCAACACAATGGATATCAAACAAGGCAACAATAAGTTCTATGTGGAAAGAGATTCAGAAGAATTGGCTGCTATCGAATATATGCCGAATGGCGACGTTTTGACTGTCACGCATACGGAAGTGTCACCGGAATTGTCCGGCCAGGGCGTCGGCAAGCAGCTGGTCGGTGAAATCGTGCAGTATGCCCGGAATGAAGGAAAAACGATTGATGCCCAGTGCTCTTTTGCGCGCGGCGTGATTGAAAAGACCCCGGAATACCAGGACGTTTTGAATAATTGAGCCGCAAAGCATATCCGCGAAAGCGGGTATGCCTTTTTTCACTTTTCAGCATCCCTTGAAAGGAAGTGCCTGCATGGAAATGACTCTCGAAGAAGCGATCCGAAAATATTCCCGGCCAGTAAAAAATACCGCGGATTTGGATCCGTTGGTGGATGCTGTCGGCGACGCCAAAATTGTCCTGCTGGGCGAAGCCACTCACGGTACGTCAGAGTTTTACGAATGGCGTGCCGAACTCTCAAAACGGCTGATCCGGGAAAAAGGATTTTCGGTGATTGCCGTGGAAGGCGACTGGCCATCCGCTTACCAGGTGCATCGCTATATCAATAATTTCTCGGATGGCGATGAAACAGCCCGCAATTTATTGGCGCAATCGTTTACCCGCTGGCCGACCTGGATGTGGGCCAACGAGGAAATCGCCGATTTTATTGATTGGCTGAAAGATTTTAATGCTGCGGAAAATAAAAATACCGGATTTTACGGAATTGATGTCTACAGTTTATGGGAGTCCATGGAAGAAGTCATCCGCTATCTGTCGGAAGTGGATCCGGCAGGAGGAGATGTTGAACTCGCGAAACAGGCTTTTTCATGCTTTGATCCAAGCAACCGGGAGCCCGAAAAATACGCGATATCCTACGCCACTTTTTCAGCGTCCTGCGTCGATGAAGTCACCCGGCTGCTGGCATCCATCCGCAGCCATTCAGAGCATTACTCGAATGAAGAAGAAGCGTATCTTAATCTCCAAATCAATTCACTGGTCGCAAAAAATGCGGAAGAATACTACCGGGCGATGATACGGAGCGGCGCGGATTCCTGGAACATCCGCGACGGGCATATG
This sequence comes from Planococcus sp. CAU13, assembly GCF_000775575.1. Taxonomy (GTDB): domain Bacteria; phylum Bacillota; class Bacilli; order Bacillales_A; family Planococcaceae; genus Planococcus. The sequence goes on along the minus strand of NZ_JRGN01000226.1, from coordinate 5,880 downwards.
GTGGAAACGATCAATGAGCTGCGGAAGTATCATGGCCCCGATGCCCGCATCATCGTGTGGGAGCATAATACGCATATTGGTGATGCGCGTGCAACGGACATGAAAGACGACAACATGGTCAATGTCGGGCAATTGCTGCGGGAGCAGAATCCGCCGGAAGACGTTTATGCAATCGGATTCGGTTCCTACGAAGGAACGGTGATCGCAGCGGAAGCGTGGGAAGCTCCGTTTGAAGAAATGGTGCTTCCGCCGGGCAAAAAGAATTCATGGGAAGAATTGCTGCACCGCACCGGCGCCCATGATAAACTGCTGATTTTCGATGGCGGCAATAACCGTTTGTTTGACCGCTGGATCCCACACCGGGCTGTCGGCGTCGTATACCATCCCGAACGGGAAGCCTATGGCAATTATGTGCCTTCGATGATATCCCGGCGCTATGACGCTTTCCTGTTTTTTGACCGAACAACAGCGCTGAGATCTTTATAAGATGCAAAAAGCCAGCGAAGGAAGATTTGCTCCTTCGCTGGCTTTCATTTCATTTTTCAAAAATTCAACGGAATTCGCCGTCAACGACGTTATACAGGAAGTTCCAGTTGTCGGCTCTGTACAGTTCCTGGAAAGTCAGCCGATATCCGTTGCCAAGTGTGACGTGTTCGCGTGAAATCGCCACAACCATTGCATTGGTACCGTCATCCAGGTTCAGATAAACGTCGCCGATGGACGGGCGGATGGCGTCACGTTCACGGATTTTTCCGATCAATTCCTTGTCCGCTTCCAGCTGGCTGTCATCGACTTTCGATTTGTCGTAATAAGCGATATCCCGGCTTCCTTCTGCCTCACCCGGTTCCATGACCAGGAATTCCCTGAACTTCACAGTATTTTGCCTTGTTGTCACCACGTTTTTGCCTTCCACCGATTCGACTTTTTCGAATTCGTTGAGGGAATAATAATCCATGTAATCAGGATCAGGCTTGTGAATCAGGATATAGCCCCCTTCTTCAGGCGCCAAACCTTCCCGCAGCGTATAGCGGCTTCCGAAAAACAGGAAAGAATCGAGGTGCTGCGGTTTGTAGAAAGTGATTTCCTCCGCTCTGGCGTCGAATTGTTCCATGTCCTTTATCCGGAACATGAGCACTGATTTTTTCGCCAGCGGTTTGACCGAATAGACTTTATGCAATTCATTGTTATAGTATACAAATTGCCCTTTTCTGACTTGAAGTAATTTCATTTTTTCCCCTCCGATACAATCATGGGCCGTGCAAAAAATTCTGAAGCATAATCAGGACGGATGACTGAGCATTCATCGCGGTTCTTTGGTATGTTTATATATATGTTCACCTTTAAGGAGCTGATAAGTATGGAATATGAAAACCGCGAAGAATACATCATCAAAAAATATCAGCAGGATGAAGCCACGATGGTTCAGCTTTTTGTCAACTGGTCGCTCAGCAACGAACTGGATCCGCTTGCGCTTTACCAGCGTGCCTATCCGGGCCAGTCGGCCAATGAAGCTTTAGGCAAGGCATTGGAAGAAGCTGATCCGTCTGAAAGGGACATCAGCGGCGATATGCTCCTGGATATCCTTCAGATGTTCGGAAATGACGATTTGGCTTTTGTCGTTTCTGAAGAAATGCAGAAGTTGGATAGAAAATAAAGAAAAGCGGCAGCATCCGTCGTTTTTCTTTATTTTCTTTTTTTCCGCAATTCCTTCGCCTTATTTTCTATATGACTTGTCCGAAGGTTTTCATAGCGGTTGGAAGCGACGTTGCTGTATATTTCGCTGAAGCGGCTGGTTTCATTTTTTTCTTCTTCGGCTTCCGGCTCAATAATTTCCGGTGTTGCCGCTGTTTCAGACGCAGTATCCAGTTCTGTCTTTTCTTCGTTCTTTTCCATTCTTACTCACCTCTCCCTTTTCATTTCCCATTAAAAATGTCTCATGTGAAAAATTCCCTAAATACATAGCCGTTAAACCAATAACCGGACGCCGCTTGAACGGAATCCGGCCTGAGGCTAATTTAATGTTCCTATTCCAAGCGGCTGACCATCCGTTCGATGTTTTCAAGCGTCACCGAACCTTTTTGCAGCGGCGCCGGACAGGATTTATTGAATTCATAAATCTTTTGGTTGATAAGGGAAATCCGGAGAGGCAAATCTTTTTTCTTGCCAGCTGCCATTTTCTTCAGCGTTTCCCGGATCTGATCCCGAATTTCATGCTGCAGCTTCAGCCAATGCGGCTTATAACCGGCTTCGTTCGCGATTTTTTGAAAATGCTGAAACAGGTCTCCTGAAAAATATTCAGCTGGCAGCGGTTTACCGGCTCCCGGTAAATTGTCCATTCCACCGGTCTTTTCATATTCCCTCAATATGTCTCCAATCAGATCATTGCGTATTTCCTGCTTCTCCTCCGGCATTTTTTCCAGCCCCTTTGGAATTCTATTTCCCAAATGACGACGGCATGACAACAGCCACCACTGTGCCCGTTGCACATAACACGCCGTCTGCGGTAACTTCGACATTCACCTTGAATTTCTTCGGATGAATTTCTTCCACTTCACCGACAGCTTTCAGCGCAACGCCCTGCGGAGTCGGCTTCAGGTAATCGACATGCAGGGAAGCCGTGACGAAACGCGGAGGCTCTTCGCCGCTGCCTGGTTCGAATCCGTTTTTGCGGTGCAGCGCCAAAGACGCCGAGCCGGTGCCGTGACAATCAACCAGCGATGCGATAACACCGCCGTAGACAAATCCGGGAATAGCCGTATGTGCATCCAACGGTTCGTATTCGGTATAGGTTTTGTCCCCTTGCCATACAGTACGGAAATGATGTCCGTTTTCGTTCAATCGCCCGCAGCCATAACAATGCGCAAATTCCTCGGCGTATTCATCCTGGATGGCCATAATCGTTGTTTCACTCATTCTCATCCCTCTTCTCCTGATATTTTTTTCCTCATATTGCCTTTATTTTACCATAGCTTCATCCGATTAGAATACAAATGAAAAAGCACAGCCCTTTTCATCAGGCTGTGCTTTCCCTGTTGCAGCTCCTCCACTCTCGGAGGAGTTAGTGCACGCGGAAAATTTGTCATTCATACTTCTACATTCTTATAAAGGTTGACGAATGTTCTAATCCCGTCAATACAGCTTCTTGCCCTGTCTGCATCTTTAGATTTTAGTCGCATCTACCTCTCAGCGAATCCGATGTTCTGCAGTCAGATATTCAGTTGCACTTACACAAAAAACTTACCAAACTTTGTTTGAAGCACTTTCTCTTCAGAAAAACCTTACAAACTTGGTACCCGACGAGATAACAATCGCCAGTAAAGCAAATTTTCCGCCAAGGCTGTGCATGTCCTCGTCTGGAGGCGATTGTAAACGAAAATCTGTTTACTCGTTTCTCCCTACGGTGGTTCCGCCTTGTATTTTCTATATACCACGCAAAGATAAATTTAAACCTCATTTTTATAATTTTTTAAGTAATTTGATAAATCCTTTTTACTTTTATCCGCTCGCCCGCTATACTTGGAATAGTTCGATAACCGTAATAATAAAGGAGAGAATTAAATGGTCAAAAGTATGCCTGCACGTTCAGAAGTCAATATTGATGAAACCTGGGATTTAAGTTCTTTATTCCCATCAGATGACGCATTCCACGAATCCCTTGCAGCCCTTGAAAAAGAAGTGGATGTTTTCGAAGCGCAATACAAAGGAAAAACGGAAGACGTCGCTTCAGTAAACAGCTTATTGAAAGCCTATGCCGAAATCAATGAAAAATTTGTTCCCGTCGGTACTTATGCAAGCCTGAAAATGAGCACCGATCAAACCGATGACGAGGCACAGATGCTGTCGAGCAAATTCGGTTCAGCAGCGGCAAAAGTGAACAGCAAGCTGTCATTCGTCACCAGTGAATTACTGGCCCTGCCGGAAGAAGTTCTGGAACAGGCGATGGAAGCATCGGATGACTTCAAAGTATATATCAAGAAATTGATCCGCCAGAAACAGCACCAGCTGCATCCGGAAGTGGAAAAGACGCTGGCAGCTTATTCATCAACATTCAACGCACCTTATGGCCTTTACAACACAACGAAAATGGTCGATATGTCATTTGACGATTTCGAAGTGGACGGCAATAGCTATCCGCTGAGCTATGTGTCTTTTGAAGGCGACTGGGAAGCGGAAACGGATACGGCCAAACGCCGCGCCGCTTTTGACGCATTTTCTGCAAAACTGAAAGAATACCAGCATACGACAGCGAAAACTTATGACATGCAGCTGCAGATGGAAAAAACCACTTCTGACCTGCGCGGCTACGACTCGATTTTCGATTACCTGCTGTTCAACCAGGAAGTGGACCGTTCCCTGTACAATCGTCAAATCGATTTGATTACAAGTGAACTGGCGCCGCATATGCGCAAATACGCGAAACTTCTGCAAAAAGCACATGGTCTGGACAAAATGACATTCGCTGATTTGAAGATTTCGCTCGATCCGACTTATGAGCCTGAAATTACTGTCGAAGAATCGAAGAAATACATCAACGACGCACTCGGCATCATGGGTGAGGATTACCTTGAAATGATTGAACGCTCCTACTCGGAACGCTGGATCGACTTTGCGCAGAATAAAGGCAAATCGACTGGAGCGTTCTGTTCAAGCCCTTACGGCAACCACCCGTATATTTTGATTTCCTGGACCGGCCGCATGAACGAAGTGTTCGTCCTGGCCCACGAACTTGGGCACGCAGGCCATTTCTACAATGCAAACCGGGCACAGAATATTTTCAATGCGCGTCCTTCGCTGTACTTTATCGAAGCGCCTTCGACAATGAACGAAATGCTGGTGGCCAATCACCTGCTTGCAAATTCGAAAGATCCGAAATTCAAGCGCTGGGTCATTTCATCGATTGTTGCCCGCACGTATTACCATAATTTTGTCACGCATCTGCTGGAAGCGGCTTATCAGCGCAAAGTGTATGAGCGCATCGATTCGGGGCAAAGCGTCAACGCTGGCATCCTGAATAACCTGAAACGCGGCGTCCTCGAAGAATTCTGGGGCGATACAGTGGAAATCAATGACGGCGCTGAGCTGACATGGATGCGCCAGCCTCATTATTACATGGGCTTGTATCCGTACACTTACAGTGCAGGACTGACCATTTCCACTCAAGTGTCGAAACGCATTCTTGAAGAAGGCCAGCCAGCCGTCGACGAATGGCTTGAAGTATTGAAAGCAGGCGGCACGAAATCTCCTGTCGAACTGTCTAAAATGGCGGGCATCGACATCACGACCGATCAGCCGCTGCGCGATACCATCGCTTATATCGGTGAACTGATTGACGAGATGGAGAAGTTGACAGAGGAAATTGAAGAATCAGTGATTTGATTTTCCGATAACAAATGAAAAGTGTGATGCATATTTCGATGCATCACGCTTTTTATTTGTGCTCTTTCTTCCATTCTTTCAGGCCAAAAAAAAGAAGACCTGAATTTCTTCAGGACCCTTTGTCGCCACGCTCGCTGTCAGAAGTGCGCTTCTCTGCATCTTTTACCGGCTTATCATCTATAGGCAGCGAATCATCGCTGTTTTTCATTTCGTAATTTACAGAATATCCCTGTTTTTCCAACTGCTCAACTTGTTTCTTCGAAGCTCTGATCAACAGCCAGATAATCAGCATTGATAGAATGAAGATAACAATTACGGAGATGATGCCCGGAATGTATTCTGATTTATCGTCCGGAAAGTATAGAAAATCCATCTTGTTTACCACCTTTATCTTCAAGTTTCATTTCATTATACATGATTCAAGAAATGACAAAGGAGATGAAGGTGAACGTTTCGTGGCAATCAGAAAAGCGACAATGGCCGTTCAGCTCTGAAAGGCATAAG
>NZ_JRGN01000235.1 GCF_000775575.1 Planococcus sp. CAU13 | reverse complement strand
AAAAATCGCTGATAAACCCGTGGGAAACATAAAAGGCAGCCACAAATTTCGTGGCTGCCTTCAAATTTTCTATAAATAATCAGCATAGCGTTTTTCAAGATAATTCTGCAGCACGGTCATTACTGAACAGATGGCCCAGTAAATCAGAGCCACGAGAATCAATAGAGTGAGCAGATCGTATTCCCGCCCCCCGATGATGCGGGCTTTGTGGAAAATTTCCGGAACCGTGATCATCGCCGCGAGTGACGAAGCTTTGATGAGATCAAGGTAGACGTTGGATAAAGGCGGCACTGCAATCCTCACCGATTGCGGCAGGATAATGCGGCGCATCGTCTGCCAGTAAGTAAGGCCCAGAGCCGTCGAAGATTCCCATTGTCCTTTATCGACTGATGCCAATGCAGATCTGAAAACTTCCGCAATATATGCGGCTGAGTTGATGGTGAAACCGATCAGCGCTGCCTGCACTGCTGTAAATTGAATGCCGATGACCGGCAATGCGAAATAGAGGAGGAACAGGATTACGAGAATCGGAACGCCCCTCATAAACGAAATATACAGACGGGCCGGCCAGTGCAGAATCTTCAGCGGTGAAGTCCTGGCAAGTGCCAGGAAAAACCCGATGACGAGTCCGCCCAGCATACTGACGATTGAAATGAGCAGCGTATACCAGATTCCTTCAAGCACATAAGGGAGAGATTCAATTGCCAATACCGGATCGAATAATAACTCCCATTGTATGTCGTTCATCGAATCCCTCCTTCATTAATCGCTTTTCTTTGTCCAGACTCCGACGGCCCAGCTCTTCGGGTCATAAGCCGACTTGGCTGCTCCTGCATCGCTGCGCTGCTTCGT
>NZ_JRGN01000041.1 GCF_000775575.1 Planococcus sp. CAU13 | reverse complement strand
AAAGCGAAGCTGTTTTGCGTAATATCGATTGCTCTAATTTACTAATTCACTTTAATTTTAAAAACAAAAAAGCCTTCTATATAAGAAGGCGAGGTTTACATAATGGTAGCTTCAGGTTCGTAGCTGATGATTTCCTTGATTTTATTGGACTCATCCATGATCGCTACGGTCGGTTTATGGTCGCGTGCCCGGTCATCCATGATATAAGCGTAGGACAGTATGATGACGATATCGCCCTTTTGGACAAGACGCGCTGCCGCTCCGTTGACACAGATGACGCCGCTTCCCTGTTTACCAGAAATGATATAGGTTTCAAATCGGGCACCATTGTTATTATTGACGATGTGGACTTTTTCATTCGGCAGCATGCCGACCGCATCGAGCAGATCCTGGTCGATCGTGATGCTACCGACATAATTCAAGTCGGCTTCAGTGACAGTGGCGCGGTGGATTTTTGAGTTGAGCATCATTCGAAGCATTGTTCAGTTCCCCTTTATGGTAAATAATAAATTGTCGATCAGGCGCGCTTTCTCAAATTGGACCGCCACCGCCAAAATGGCATCGCCTTCCACTTTTCCCGAAAGATCCGGATAGGACAGGAATTGAATATAATCAATCTTGCCGGAAGTGTTATCCTCCAGATGCTTTGTCATGGCATGTACAGGATCTGTTCCTTTAAGCGCAGCTGCTTTTCCGATCTCCAGCGCTCTTTTCAAATGCGGCGCTTCTGAACGTTCCTGTTCATTCAAATAAACATTGCGGGAGCTTTTTGCGAGTCCGTCCTCTTCCCTGACAGTCTCGATGCGCCTGATTTCGAGTGGAAAATTAAAATCTTCGACGAGCGATTCGATGATTGCCAATTGCTGGGCATCTTTCTGCCCGAAATACGCCCGGTCCGGCTGCGTGAGGTGAAAAAGTTTCGTCACCACTTTCAGCACGCCGTCAAAATGGCCCGGCCGCGACTTTCCGCATAATTGATCGGCCAGCCGTCCTGCTGAAATGGAAATGGGAGACTGCCTCGGATACATTTCGTCGGCGGACGGGGCAAAAATCACATCTATACCCGCTTCTTCAGCCATCTGAGTATCGCGTTCCATATTTCTCGGATAGCGTTCATAATCTTCATTCGGCCCGAATTGTGCAGGGTTGACGAAAATGCTCATGACGACTTTATCATTCTCACCTTTCGCGGTATGCACGAGTTTCATATGGCCTTCGTGCAGAAAGCCCATCGTCGGCACCAGACCAATTGAAGAGCCAGCCGCTTTTGTTTCTGTAACCCAGTGTTTCAGTTCTTCTATTGTTTCGATGAAGTGCAAAACTTTTCTCTCCTCCCAGGAAGAAAGCCACAACTAAAAAGTCCTTCCGCCAAAAATGGACAGAAGGACAGAAAATGGTAGACTCATTTCTTCCGTCCCTGTCATGCAATAGATCAAGGCAGATTCATTTAATTGAAATTTAAGCAGGTTACCGGCGGTGCAGTTCTTCAGAAGATACTGCCCTCAAAAAACACTATAGCAGATGATGCCCGGAAAAAACAATTGTCAATTCCTCATTTCGATATCAGCCGAATAAATACCGTGCAGCCTGCCGTCCGGTGTGCGGAGCTGCAATACCCCCTCATCCGTAATGCCTTCTGCAATTCCTTCCAGTGTTTCTTTCGCCATCCGCGCGCGGACCGGTTTTCCGATCGTCGTCGAATAGCTTTCCCACATCATCTTCAGGACACCAAATCCTTCATTGATGTAAATCGCTGTGTAATGCTCAAGATAAAACAGCATCGCCCTCACCAGCTGCTGGCGGCTGACCGCCTGGCCGGCCTCCATCTTCAGTGAGGTTGCGATATCTTTCACTTCATCACTGAAATCACCGGCGTCCTGATTCGCATTCAAGCCGATTCCGATGATCAGCGCCTGGATGCCATCCGCGTCTGATTGAAGCTCCGTCAGTATCCCGGTGCATTTTTTGCCGTTCAATAAAATATCATTCGGCCATTTGATGTCGGGCCTCAACCCTGTGACTTCCTCGATTGCCCGCACGACCGCAACTGCAGCAACAAGCGTAAATTGCGGCGCACGGTGAAGCGGGACATCCGGCCGCAGGATAACACTCATCCAAATGCCTTTGCCGTAAGCGGAATCCCATTTCCTGGCCATTCGGCCGCGCCCGGCGGTCTGTTCTTCCGCAAGCACCGCTGTGCCGTCGGGAACACCCTGCTGTGCCAGCTGATGCGCGATGATCTGAGTGGAGTCACAGGTGGCGATCCATTCTATCGTCCTGCCCAATCGTTCCGTTTTCAGAAGGGGCTGAATCGCTGACGGTTCCAGCGTGTCGGGTATGCCAGACAGCATGTACCCCTTTTTCTTGACAGAAGTGATTTCGTAGCCTTTATCCTGCAGTTCTTTAATATGCTTCCAGACGGCTGTTCTGGAAATGCCGAATTCATCTGCCAGCTCCTGCCCCGAAACGTGTGCACCCGAAGCTTCCATCAACCTTGCCGCCAGTTTATTCGTTACGGTAATATTCATCGAAGAACCAGTCCTTTATTTTCTCTTTATCATTTTGGAGTTTGCCGGAGACAACCTGCCGTTCAATTTCGCCAAGGGCTTCCTTCAGCCAGGGGCCGGCTTTATTGCCTGTCCACTCGATCAGATTTTTGCCATTTACGGCAAGGTCTGATTTTGACTTAATAGGCAGTTCACTTTTTTTAAGCGGCCAGTTTTCTTCCGCTTTCTTTATCCGGGCAGCGAGATTCAGCTGGCGTGCGGTGAAACTATAAAGGATCCACTCATCCCAGGAATCCATCAAAGTCGCTTCCAGTGATTTTGTAAGTGCAATCTTTTCATCATTAGATAATTTATAGGTGGAGATGGCTGATACATCTTCACGGTTCTTCCATATTGCATAGAGCCAGCCGTTCAAGGGATCTGCTGACGGAACAAAACCGCTCCAATCCGCCTTGAACAGGTCACCTGCAGGCATATGTTCGGCCAGTCCTGAAGACACCAGGTAATTAATGCTGCGAACAGCATGCTCATTGGACATGATTTTATCCATTTCCAGTTTCAGGCGCTCCACTGCAATAGCCCGGATCAAATGGGCGTTGTTCCGGATCGATGCTAAAGTATAATCATCAATGGAAAAATCCAATTGCCCTGAAAAGCGCACGGCCCGCAGCATCCGCAGCGCATCTTCCTGAAATCGGAGATCCGGTTCTCCGACTGCCCGAATTATTTTTTCATCTAAATCTTTTCTGCCGCCGAACAAGTCCACGACTTTCAGATCTTCAGTCATCGCCATGGCATTTATGGTGAAATCGCGCCTTTTTAAGTCTTCATCCAGGGATTTAACAAATTCAACCGAATCCGGTCGCCTGTTGTCGGAATAGCCGCTTTCTGTCCTGAAAGTAGTCACTTCCACACCCGTTCCATTTATCAGCACAAGAACCGTGCCATGCTGGATGCCGGTGTCCACTGTCCGGCTGAAAAGCTCCTTGACCTGAATGGGATCTGCAGAAGTCGCCACATCAAAATCTTTCGGATCTTTTCCGATCAGAAAATCACGCACCGCTCCTCCAACCAGATAAGCTTCAAAACCGGCACTTTTCAGCTTGCCGATGACTTCGATGGCCGTCTTCATTTCATATTCACTTCCGGCAGCAGTCTTGCGTAAATATCTTCATATTCTTTCAAAATCCTTTTTGAATGAAATTTGGAAGCAACGGTTTCAACGGCCCCTTCTCTCAACCGCTCAGCAATTTCGGGACTCCGCAGCAATTCAATTCCATAGGCGGCAGCCTGCTCCGTATCGCCCAGTTCAACGAGGTAGCCGTTTGAACCGGATTCGATGATTTCGGGGATTCCGCCGATATTCGTTCCGATTCCCGGGACTCCACAGGCCATGGCTTCCAGCAATACAAGACCGAACGCCTCTTTTTCAGAAAGCAGCAGTTTTAAGTCACTAATATTATACAATTCAGATAGATTATCCCTCTTCCCCAGGAATAATACTTTTTCTTCCATACCAAGGTCGCGCACCTGTTCCTGGATTCTGCTCATTTCCGGCCCATCACCCACGAGGAGCAATTTGCTGCCCACCGTTTGGGAGATGCGGTAAAAGGTGTCGACGACATCCCCGACTCTTTTCACTTTTCGGAAGTTAGAAACATGAATGACGACTTTTTCGTCTTCATTGATGCCCAGCTCTTCTTTCAGATGCCCTGTATCTTTGACATGATAATCTCGTTCATCCACGAAATTATAGACTGTTTCAATTCTTCGATCCGGGTCGATCATGTCATATGTCTGGTCGCGCAACGAATTCGAAACTGCTGTTACAATGTCCGACTTTTCAATGCCGTAGCGGATGGCTTCCTTCAATGAAGAATCTGAACCCAGCACGGTGATATCCGTGCCGTGCAGCGTCGTGACAATGCCGATATCCGATCCTGCCATATCGCGACCAAGTATGGCGCACACTGCATGGGGAATCGCATAATGGACGTGCAAAAGATCCAGTTTTTCATTTTTGATCACTTCCGCTATCTTGGTGGCGAGCGCTATATCATACGGCGCATATTGAAACACCGAATACGAATTTACATCCACTTGATGGCTGAACACGTTTGAATACATGCGATTGAGCCGAAAAGGCGTACTCGATGTAATAAAATGGATTTCATGCCCTTTTTCGGCAAGCATTTTGCCCAGTTCCGTCGCGACGACTCCAGAACCGCCGACAGTCGGATAGCAGGTGATGCCTATTTTCATTTTCCGCAATTCCATCACTCCTATCCTCTGCGTTCCCTGATCAGCCGCCAATCAACAAAGCCTTCTTTCAAGCCTTTTAATAATACTTCCGCCGTCCCCATATTGGTGGCCAGTGGAATATTATAGACATCACACAGTCGAATCAATGCCGTCACATCCGGCTCGTGCGGCTGAGCTGTCAAAGGATCGCGGAAAAAGATAATCATATCCATCTCGTCCTGGGCAATCATGGAACCGATCTGCTGATCTCCCCCAAGCGGCCCCGAACGGAAGCGGTGCACCTGCAGCCCTGTTTCATCGATGATGCGCTGGCCGGTTGTGCCGGTCGCAAACAAAGAATGCTCAGACAAAATCGGCTGGTAGGCGATTACAAATTGAATCAGATCGTCTTTTTTCCGGTCATGTGCTATTAAAGCGATTTTCATGCCAACTTCCCCTTTTAGTCGATTATATTTTCCAGGCCATATACCAGTCTTTCAATTTCCATCACTTTTTTGACGGACAGGGCTACACCGGACATGAAAGAGCCGCGGTTGAAGGAATCGTGCCTGATTGTCAGCAGCTGACCTTCCCCTCCGAGCAGCACCTGCTGATGGGCAACCAAACCAGGCAGCCTGACGCTGTGGATGCGCATGCCATCGTAATTGGCACCTCTCGCTCCCGCCAGTGTTTCTTTTTCTTTTGGATGTCCCTGGCTGTGTGCTTCTCTATAAACAGAAATCATATTTGCAGTTTTCATCGCCGTCCCGGAAGGCGCGTCCAGTTTCTGGTCATGGTGCATTTCGATGATTTCGATATCCGGCAGGTATTTGGCAGCCTGTTCCGCAAATTTCATCATTAATACAGCACCTATCGCAAAATTCGGCGCGATAATACATCCGAGTTTATGCTGTTCTGCATAAACGGTCAGTTCCTTCAGTTCCTCATCGGAAAATCCTGTCGTGCCGACAACCGGTCGGATGCCAAGTTCGAGTGCTTCTCTCGTATGCTGATAAACCGATTCCGGAGATGTCAGATCGACGAGCACATCGGGTCTCGTCTTTCTATAAAGTTCACCCAGCTCCAGATAAATGGGCACCGAAAACGACTCTGGAAACAGCTTTGTATCAGCTAAAGTTTCTCCCACTTCTTTATAGTCAAGCACAGAAACAAGTTCCATATTGTGGTTTTTCATGATTGTATGTACAGCTTCCTGGCCCATCTTTCCACGGGCTCCAGCAATTGCGACCTTTATTGTCATTCGATTTCATCCTTTCTTGTCCATCTGTTTTTATCCCTCGTATTGAATTTTTCCATTACCTTGTCATGAGCAGCAGCCAGATTGATATCAAGCGAATTTGCCATCGTAATCAAAACAAAGAGAAGGTCACCCATTTCCTCTGAAATGCTGGCTTCGGCTTCGGTCGACTTCTTTTTCTTCGGACCATAAACATGATTGACTTCCCGGGCCAGCTCCCCCAGTTCTTCAGTCAAACGGGCAATCATTTCAAGCGGTGTAAAATAACCTTCTTTAAATTGGGAAATATAGTCGTCAACTTCCTGTTGCAGCTGTTTCATTGTTTTTTCGTGTGCCATATTTTCACGCTCCTTATTCAATCGTAAAGAAAAGGGTTGATGTTGTCAAAATACTGAAAATGACCCATAATACAAGAGTTGGACATTTAGAACGGAGTTGAAAGTGATTGAAAGATCTGCGAGTGAAAAACATAATCTTCATTTTATTGGGTGCGGCCATCTACAGTTTCGGTTTTGTACACTTTAACATTCAAAATGAGCTTGGGGAAGGCGGATTTGCGGGCATAACACTGATCTTATATTTCCTTTTAAATTGGGATCCCGCATTAATGAACTTATTATTGAACATACCGGTTTTCTTTGTCGGCTGGAAGCTGCTGGGGAGAAAAGTGTTTTTCTACACCATCATCGGCACAGTGGCCGTCTCGGTTTTCCTTAAAATTTTCCTGATCTATGAAATCCAGATCGATCTGCAGGATGATTTATTTCTGGCCGCCCTGTTTGCCGGCATTTTTGTCGGAGCCGGCCTCGGCATCATTTTCCGATACGGCGGAACGACAGGCGGAGTGGACATCATAGCCCGTCTCGTGCAGAAATACATCGGCTGGAGTATGGGCAAGACCATGTTCCTGTTTGATGCCGCAGTTATTATGCTGTCCTGGATTGCTTTCCTGGATAACAGATCCATGATGTATACACTGGTCGCCGTTTTTGTGGGTGCACGTGTCATTGATTTTGTACAGGAAGGCGCTTATTCAGGCCGCGGCGCATTGATCATCTCCAATTCCCAGGAAGAAATCGCGAGCCGCATCGCGGTCGAGATGGACCGTGGCATCACCATCCTTCGTGGCTACGGGCATTTTTCGAAAGAAGAACGTGAAGTGCTGTATTGTGTCGTCGCCCGGAATGAAATCGTCCGTCTGAAAAACATCATCAATGAAGTGGATCCCCATGCATTCGTTTCCTTGATCGAAGTGCATGATGTCATCGGTGAAGGCTTCACGCTCGACGAACAGAAAATGCCGATTCACTAATTGAAAAACTTTAATGATTTTTATAATCATTTCGCTCTAGGCGGACGCTTTCCGCGAGAGCGGCCTGAGCCTCCTCAGTCGCTGGCGCTCCCTCCGGGGTCTCAGTCTCACTCTGTTCCCGCAGGAAAGACATTGACCGAAGCCTTGCGAGGGCAAGGCTTTGCGACGAAGCAGCGCAGCGATGCAGG
>NZ_JRGN01000278.1 GCF_000775575.1 Planococcus sp. CAU13 | reverse complement strand
CACCCTACCAGAGCACCCCTTCTCCCGAAGTTACGGGGTCATTTTGCCGAGTTCCTTAACGAGAGTTCACTCGCTCACCTTAGAATTCTCTTCTCGCCTACCTGTGTCGGTTTGCGGTACGGGCACCTCCCGCCTCGCTAGAGGCTTTTCTTGGCAGTGTGAAATCAGGGACTCCGGAGCAGAGTGCTCCTTGCCGTCACAGCTTGACGTATGCGGGAATGGGATTTGCCTCATTCCCCGCCTCACTGCTTGGACGCGCACAACCAACGGCGCGCTCGCCTTATCCTTCTGCGTCCCCCCATTGCTCAAACGGCGGGGAGGTGGTACAGGAATATCAACCTGTTGGCCATCGTCTACGCCTATCGGCCTCGACTTAGGTCCCGACTGACCCTGAGCGGACGAGCCTTCCTCAGGAAACCTTAGGCATTCGGTGGACGGGATTCTCACCCGTCTTTCGTTACTCATACCGGCATTCTCACTTCTAAGCGCTCCACGCATCCTTCCGGTTGCGCTTCGACGCCCTTAGAACGCTCTCCTACCACGGACATCTTCGATGTCCATCCACAGCTTCGGTAATCCGTTTAGCCCCGGTACATTTTCGGCGCAGTGTCACTCGACCAGTGAGCTATTACGCACTCTTTAAATGATGGCTGCTTCTAAGCCAACATCCTGGTTGTCTAAGCAACGCCACATCCTTTTCCACTTAACGGATATTTGGGGACCTTAGCTGGTGGTCTGGGCTGTTTCCCTCTTGACTACGGATCTTATCACTCGCAGTCTGACTCCCAATCCTAACTCACTGGCATTCGGAGTTTGTCTGAATTCGGTAACCCGGGATGGGCCCCTAGTCCAAACAGTGCTCTACCTCCAGGAGTCAAACGGATTGAGGCTAGCCCTAAAGCTATTTCGGAGAGAACCAGCTATCTCCAGGTTCGATTGGAATTTCTCCGCTACCCACACCTCATCCCCGCACTTTTCAACGTGCGTGGGTTCGGGCCTCCAGTAAGTGTTACCTTACCTTCACCCTGGACATGGGTAGATCACCTGGTTTCGGGTCTACAACTGCATACTCAACTCGCCCTGTTCAGACTCGCTTTCGCTGCGGCTCCGGCTTCTCACCTTAACCTTGCATGCAATCGTAACTCGCCGGTTCATTCTACAAAAGGCACGCCATCACCCATTAACGGGCTTTGACTACTTGTAGGCACACGGTTTCAGGATCTGTTTCACTCCCCTTCCGGGGTGCTTTTCACCTTTCCCTCACGGTACTGGTTCACTATCGGTCACTAGGGAGTATTTAGCCTTGGGAGATGGTCCTCCCGGATTCCGACGGAATTTCACGTGTTCCGCCGTACTCAGGATCCACTCGGGAGATCAGGGCCTTTCAGCTACAGGGCTGTTACCTCGTATCGCGGACCGTTCCAGGTCGCTTCACTTAGGCCATGATTTTGTAACTCCGCAATGAGTGTCCTACAACCCCAGGAGGCAAGCCTCCTGGTTTGGGCTGTTCCCGTTTCGCTCGCCGCTACTCAGGGAATCGCATTTGCTTTCTCTTCCTCCAGGTACTTAGATGTTTCAGTTCCCTGGGTGTGCCTTCTCATGTGCTATGAATTCACACATGGATACTGCCCCATTACAGGCAGTGGGTTTCCCCATTCGGAAATCTCCGGATCAAAGCTCACTTACAGCTCCCCGGAGCATATCGGTGTTAGTGCCGTCCTTCTTCGGCTCCTAGTGCCAAGGCATCCACCGTGCGCCCTTTCTAACTTAACCTGCGTTAAAAAGTTGGCTGAACAAAATTCAGCCGTTTCACTGTGAATCGCGTTGTTTCAATTTGTTTCAATGTCGTTTTATCCAGTTTTCAAAGAACAAG
>NZ_JRGN01000020.1 GCF_000775575.1 Planococcus sp. CAU13 | reverse complement strand
AAGCGAAGCTGTTTTGCGGAATATCGATTCTTACAAGGTATTCTTTCTTAATAAATCAATTCAGTGCATCCCTTTTGAGGATGCGCTGTTTTTGATTAAAATATGATTGTTCCCAATACTACGAAGAACAGGACGCCGAAGATGATCGCCATGCCCCTCATCCATTTTGCTTCCCGGTCCATGCCCTGTGCCTTCATCTGGCGGTATCTGAACATATTTGTCAGGACAAACAGCACCGTCATGAACAGTACCGCAATATCCATATAGCCCATAATCAGAAAGACGACTGCTGTAATACTCAGGAGGGCAATTGCAATGCCCTGCATCATTTTTGGATTCAACTTTCCCACTCCTCAAAAAGAAAGCCGGCATAAGCTGCCGGCAGGCTTTCCTTATTTTTTATTGTCTGCTTCCACTGCTTCCAAAGCAATTTCCGGGTGATTGGAATAGAATTTCCGTCCGATGAACGTCTGGATGATCAACAGAATACCACCGACTGTCCAGTAGACCGGCAAAGCTGCCATCGACGTGAACGAGATGAACATGATCATGATCGGAGAAATGTAGATAAACAGCTTCATCTGTTTCTGCTGCTGTTCCGGCATCGTCCAAAGCGAAACTTTTGCCTGGAAGAAGTACACAGCACCGGCAATCAGCGTCATCGCAATATCCGGCTCGCCCAAATTGAACCACATGAATTCATGTGAACGCACTTCAGGTGAGTACAGGATGGCAAAATACAGCCCCATGATGATCGGCATTTGAATAATGACCGGCAGACAGCCCATATTCAATGGATTGACTTCATGTTTTTTATAAAGCCCCATCATTTCCTGCTGGAGTTTCATCTGTTCTTCTTTGTCTTTCGTCTCTTTCAACCGCTTTTGGATGTCTTCCATTTCCGGACGCATGGCATCCATTTTGACTTTCATCCCCTGCTGGCGCTTATATGTGCGCAGCATGAACGGCATCAGCACAAGACGGATGACAATCGTGATCGCCACAATGGCAAGCCCGTAGCTGCCTCCGAAAAGATTTCCTAAATAATCAAGGGAAAAATCGAATGGTGCGACAAAAACCGTGTAGAAAAAGCCTTCTTTATTCTCTACAGCTGAACAGCCGCTCAAGAATAATACTGCAGCCGTAAGCATCGACATTAATATAAATTTCTTTTTCAAATTAGTCACCTTCACCTTTTTAAACTATAGAGAAGTATACCTCATACGCAGTGTATATTTCAATCAGCGGAAAAAACTGGCACAGATTCGGGCATGGGATATGACAACTTTATGGCATTGCCGAAATACAGAAAACCCCATAAAAAAAAGGAGAATTACTTCTCCTTACTTGGCATTCGGCAATGTATATCTGAAATAAGGAATATGCTGGCTGTCGCGGAATTGCTTCGGCGTAACCGTCGTATATTTCTTGAAGATGCGGGTGAAATAGCTTTGATTGCAGAAATGGAACTGTTTCGAAATCTCCGAAATGCCTTTGTCCGAATGGCGAAGGTAATGCTGGGACTCTTCAACGCGGCGCACGTTCAAATACTCCACTAACGTAATGCCGGCGTGTTCGCGGAAGATGCGCGACAAATGGCTCGTGGAAATATGGAAATGCTTGGCAACGTCTTCCACCGACAGATCGCGTTCCACTTCATCATTGATGAACATGACGACTTTGTTAACTGTCTGGTGGCCAAATGACGGCTGTTTGCGTTCTGAAATAACGGAAATGAAGAACTCGATCAACTCGTCTGCTACATAAAGGAATTCCGAATCATTCATGCGATTGTCGACCAGTTCGATGCAGGCGTTATTGAAGGCAAACGCTTTTTTCGGCGGCACGCGCATTTCAAAAAGCTTCCGTGCCATCACGGAAGAGAGGACTATGTAGTAATTTCGGATTGCGCGGATTGTCTCTTTCCCTGCATGCAAAGAAATCATGTCAATCAACGCACGAAGCGTCTCTTTCGCTTTCTCTTTTTCCAAATGATGGATCTCATAAATTAATTGGGTCTCTGTCTCAAAAAACTTTTCCAGGCCTTCATACTGGTTAAGATTTTCACTTTCAGCCATGAAAATTTTGGAAATTGTTTCTTGAATTGTAGGTACAGCTATAATATTCATCTTTTCCCCGTCTTTCTTTTCACAAGTTTTTGCACTCACTTTATTAACTATATACTGAAACAATAAATAAGGACACAGTTTTGCTTAACAGAATAACTCTTTTTAAGCATTTCGGTCTACTACCTATTTCCCACAGTCTAAGCTATAAGGAAAT
Source organism: Planococcus sp. CAU13 (assembly GCF_000775575.1). Lineage (GTDB taxonomy): Bacteria > Bacillota > Bacilli > Bacillales_A > Planococcaceae > Planococcus. The sequence continues at coordinate 5,247 of NZ_JRGN01000020.1, read as the reverse complement.
ATCTTCCCTAAATATATACTAAATATACCTCATATAATGTAAAAAATCACTATTTTTTTCTTAAAGTAATATACTTTTAATATTTCTGAAATGCATTACTTCCTTCCCAGGTTATAAATTTCATTATTCTACTCTTGTAATTCCTCTTTTTCGGGGGGAATGAGTGCCCGGATATGGCGCGGCAGCACTTCGATTTTAAAAGGAGTGGCACAGCCTTCATCTCCGTCAATATTGCACATTAACGGTTCTTTTGTTCTGATGATCACTTTTGTTGTGTGAATTGCTTCCACAGCAGGGTCTTCTTCCAGTTTTCCTCTCCACAGGGCTCCAGCCATCCTGATAAAGCCGGCAAGTTTGGCGTGTTCCACGATAAACAAATGGAGCAGCCCGTCATCCGTCAATGCTTCCGGTGCCAATTTTTCGAACCCGCCAACTGAATTCGTCAAAGCCACCAGAACCAGTTTGGCGTCGCCTTCCCACACACCGTGATCGTGCTCGATTTCGAAATGAGTCTCTTCATCTGAAGTGATCGCTTTGATTCCTTCTATAAAATAGGCAAGTGCACCGAGACGGGTTTTTTGCTCCGGCGATACGTTTGAAGTGGATTCCGCCACATCCCCGATGGCCAATATGTTCATGAAATACATATCACCCACTTTGGCAATGTCGACGGCTTTTTCAGTTCCTTTCTTCAAAGCGACGATCGCTTCTTCCGGATCCAGGGAAATTCCAAGTGCCCGCGCAAAGTCATTAACAGTACCAAGCGGGATCAGGGAAAACAAAGGCTGATGAGGCTGCTCCGCCAGTCCTGATACAGCTTCGTTTATCGTCCCGTCTCCTCCCATGGCGACAACGAAATCATACTTCTCTTCACAGGCTTCTCTGGCAAAGAGAGTGGCATCCCTTTGTTTCTCCGTCTCTCTAGTATCGACAATATAACCCATTTCTTTAAGTGTTTTTTCCACATCTTCCCGGTAATCGGCAGCTTTTTCTTTTCCGGCAGACGGATTCAGTATAAACATCGCCTTTTTCATCTTTTAGCCTCCAAATGGTATAATAGTTTCATTATTTCTATTTACCCTTTTATCAGTAAGTCTTAATCCATTAATTTTTCATTATTTCCAGGGAATGGAGATGCGCAATGCGTTTTTTTATCTATCTCATCATCTTTTTCTCATTCTTTGATCTATTTGCCCAATTGCCCATCATCAGTCCGTTTGCAATTGAGCTGGAGGCAACTCCCTTTTTGGCAGGGCTTGCGGTCGGAATGTATTCGCTTTCCAATACATTCGGCAATGTCATTTCCGGCATTTTCTCCGACAGGAAAGGGCCTTTCGCCATCCTCGTCACCGGCCTGCTGCTGACTTCCCTTTTCCTGTTCACTTATTCACTTGCAGAAAATGCCTACAGTCTTTTGGCCATCCGGTTTCTTCACGGTCTGGCTGCCGGGCTGATCGTTCCGGCGGCATTCACTTATCTCGCGAACCGGACAGACCGCAGCCGCCGCGGAAAAGGGGCGGCTGTTTCCGGTGCCTTTGTCGGGTTGGCGGCAATCATCGGGCCAGCTTACGGGGCGATAGTGGCGGGCCGGTCGGGGGTACCCGTGACAATGGCGATAACCGGGGCCATGCTGTTTGGGCTTGCCGTCTTTGCCTTTTTTCTGTTAAACCGCAATGTGAAAAAGAGGAAGGATTTGCCTACTGAACCCCTTACGTTCAAAATGATCGTTCTGAATCCGGGGTTATTGCGGGCATTTCTGGGAGCGTTTATCCTGATGTTTTCTCAAGGGGTCCTTGCATATATGCTTCCTTTGAAAGTTTCGGGGCTTGAGCTGCCGGGTGAAATGAGCGGATTGCTGCTGAGTGTCTTCGGCATATCAGCGATCCTTGTTTTCCTCCTTCCGGTCAACCGCCTTTTTGATCTCGTCAAACCGGTTTATACATTGATGATAGGCTTTCTGATCATGGGCAGCGCGCTCTTTCTGTTGAGTGCCGTTTCAGTGGCTCCACTGCTTTATCTCAGTATGGTCTGCTACGGCATCGGTTTTGCGCTGTTATTTCCATCCATCAATTCGCTGCTCATCGACTCCACGACGGAACGCTCGAGAGGCAGGGCCTATGGTTATTTTTATGCCTTCTTTTCAATCGGTGTAGTGGCAGGGTCCTCATTCACCGGCGCCCTGGCCCTGACTGCGGATCAGGGTTTCATCGCCAGCGGTGTGCTGCTCGTGAGCGCTGCCGCAGTAAATTTTGCCGCATTAAAGAAATAAAAAACAAAGGGTGGTCCGAGGACCACCCTTTTAAATATTGTCGGTGCTTATGCGTGGTTCCGGAGAGACCGTGTCGGTGTTTTCCGACTTTTCTTTGCTGGTATCATTTGCTGATAATTTCTTGTTCTCCACATTCTGCTGCCCTTCTTCATTGAAATATTGCACTGAATCCGGAGAGCCTTCCGATACCATTTTGTTTTCCCGCAATTTTTGTGTGTCTTTTTCAGACTGCGCCGGTTTTTTAATGTCATCCAGGTTTTGTGATTCCATATATGAATTCACCTTCTCTTTCGCATTATTGAACGCCAGTGTCGCTTTTTCACGATTTTCCGGATTTTTGAAATATGCATATGCGCCTACAGCCAGGCCTGCCAGTAACAGCCCTCTGCCTTTCCCGTTTGCCATTCAACCACTCCCTCACGATTTAATGTCTTCTATAACATATACCCTTTTGCACCCAGTTTAATCTTTTTTGGTGCCTTCAAGCTTCATATCAAGATGCGGAATGCCGTCTTCATCGTACTCTTCTGAAACCGGCTCGAAGCCGAATGACTGATAAAACTCCTTCAGGTAAACCTGTCCCTGCAGCTGCACTGCTTCGGGCTGCCATTCGGTGAAAATGAAATCAAGGCATCTGCGCATCAACTCTCTCGCCAGTCCGCGGCCTCTTGCTTCCTGCCTGACAATCACCCGCCCGATGGACGGCACATCGTATTTAATTCCTGCCGGAACGAGCCGGGCATAAGCGAGAACTTCTCCATTCTCTCTGAAGGCCAAGTGGACTGAATCCTGATCCAGGCCATCAAGTTCCGGATAAGGACAATTCTGTTCGACTACAAAGACATCGACGCGCAGCTTTAACAGCTCGTAAAGTTCAGCTGCCGTCAGTTCATCAAATTTACATAGTTCCCAAGTCAAAAGCTCTCACTCCTTTTGTCTCTATTATTCCACAACAGTGGCTATTCATGTAAATTTTTGATATGATGACGAAAAGAATTTCAGAGGTGATTGCATGATTCGCACAGGTACACCCCAGGACATAACAGCAGTTCAGGAAATTGCCCATATCAGTTGGAATGACACTTACGAGAACATTATCCCCGTGAATATACAGCAAAGTTTTTTAGATAAATCCTATTCCGTGCCAATGATGGAAATGCGTCTGAAAAAGACCATCCTGCTTTTGGCGGAGCACGAAGGCGAACCCATCGGTTTTGCCAATTTCACTAAACTCGATGACGATGGAGACGCGGAATTAATCGCCCTTTACCTGAAACCTGAACATCAGCGCCATGGTTACGGCAAAAAGCTGCTCGACAGCGGTTTAGCTTATCTTATCGACGGTTCGAATCTGTTTGTTTATGTGGAAAGTGAGAATACGAAAGGCCGCCGTTTTTATGAAGCGAACGGTTTCGAGCTTGTGGAAGAGTTCGAAGAATTTTTTGAAGGCCACCCGCTTCAGACAGCCAAATACGTCTATAATTTGAAAGCACCCGCTCTGTGAGTAAGCCGTTCAGTTTTGAATCGCAAAACCTGAATTAGAACTCGAAATAGACCCCTAATTAGAACCTTAATTAGCGGTCTATTTTTTATTGATTTCATTGGGTTTGCGCTACTTTTTCGCCTTTTTTAATCATTCAATTGACACATCAATTAACAGGACTACAATAAATATTGTAAACCAACTAATTCAGTGTCTAATTGGCACATTAAAAAGGGAGTGAAATGCAATGTCAAAAATTGAACCAAAAAGGCTGAACAAGCAACCTGTTGAATGGGAAATCTCGGAACTGGCACGAAATACGGTGAAACACTTTTCCGAATACAGCGAACGATCCGAAGAAGCTATTGTTGGTCGTTTACTAGTTGGACTTCTGAAGGATGAAGACTTCGTGGAATGGGTACGCAACAAGAAAAACAACAAACGGATTTTGAAGGAACTGGGGCTGTCGCTGAATGACGAACTATAAAGAGCTTTGTTCACCTGCCGACACGTTTCTAAAGCCAAGGCCGTTTCTATCGAAACAAGAAGTACAGAATCGTCAAAACACATACGATACTCTCGTACCGAAAAAGTTTTCAACAAATGAAAGGCATCTTGCTTTTCGTCCAATGGAGTTCGAATGGAAAGGCAAGACCTACAAAATTCAAATGAACCATTGTACCGAACCACTATGCAAAAACTTTGGTTTACCCCAAGAAAAATATAACGTCAAAAGTAAACCGAGCAGATACAAATTTAGCGGAAAGAAAACCCGAACAGCTATTTTGTGTAATCCTGACAAACGTGATCCTGATGATGTTCAACCTCAAAATTGTACGGTTACGGCAATTTCAAATTGGTCTTTATCTGAAGAAATTGAACGCTTAATCCGTATCAATTCATTAAAGGCAATTGAACCAGAATATGTATTCCACAAAGATTCCTGCACCCTAGATTCCACTCCGTTCAAAACACCCAAAGAATTTTACAAACGTGGCGTAAGCAAAGCGAAATCCCAAATCTATCAATGCAAGACGTGCAAGAAATATACGAACGTCTTACCAAATAAGCAACGGAATACCACTTATCATCAGCAACGAAATGAGATTCTTCCTCTGTTCGCCAAACAATTGGTCAACAAGTCATCAATCAATCGAACGTGCGAAATTTTACAAATTTCAAAAGGAACGTACTATCAAAAATTGGAATGGCTTTATCGCTGTTGTTTGGAATTCTTGGAAACGCGTGAAACCAAGCCTTTGGCTACCAAGTCATTTGACCAAATGTGGTTGAACACAGATAAGCTTCATTATGTACTAAACAATGTATTGAAAAGAGGACAAGGGAAAAACAGCAGTCGCCACATCGATGAGAAACAATTGCCAACCCACATTATTGCGACTGCCGATGTGGTTTCAAATTATGTATTTCGTTCAGATATTGCTTATGATTGGGATGCTTCAATCGATAAGATTCAAACAGATACACAAAGCTT
>NZ_JRGN01000186.1 GCF_000775575.1 Planococcus sp. CAU13 | reverse complement strand
TAACAATAACTCATCCGCCGACTGGGCATTTTCTTTTGTCGTCTGGGACGATTACATCTACCGGATCGACGACGAGTATGTGGCGGAAGTGGATGAAGAAATCGGGGAAGTCACGGCTTATTCGGATATTGAAGGTACATATTCCGGGAACTTCTCGAATGAATATGAAAAAGGCACGAAGTTTTATTCCATCGAAGGCATTGGCACGGAAGAAGCGATTGCGATAGAAGAAGAGGATGGCAGATACCGTAAAGCGATCAGAGACGGCAAATATGGAGAAAGATAAAATCTCTGAAAAAGACTTCCCGTTTGGGGAGTCTATATTATTGGAATAAAATCGGTGAAGAAACCAATAGGTCCCAAAACGATTCAATGGCGATTTGGTTTTATTCGGTAAACCCCGGGGAATAAGAAAGTAAAGAGAATATATAACATTTGTACAATGAGGTATAAGTGGGATTGCGGGGACGGGTAGATGGAAAATATTCTTCATGAAATAGCTGAATTTATCGAGGAAGAAAACCAGTCATTAACAGTAAAATTATTGAAAAAGGCAACAAGGCAATTGGATCTTGAATTGACGGAAGAGCAGCAGGCAAAGCACAACGAATTACTGAAGGTTCTTTTGGAGAAAGTCGCCAAAGGCCTGTTGCTTACCCGACTGGAAACACAGGAGCTGGATCTGGATTATGACGTCGATCGCTTTTTCTACTACGACGGAACTCTGCTGAAAAATACAGTTGAAATACTCAGCTCTTTCCGGCTGCTGCTTCACCGTGAACTCCTGGAAACGGGATTGCTTCAAAGAAGCAGTGCAACGGATGTTACCTGGCTTTATCACCATTTAATCTATATTTTTGATGACGCAATCCGGAAAACGACGGCGAACTTCAATCAGGAAAACCAAAAAGTTCTTGATTCGAACGAGCAGGAAATTATGGAATTGGCTGCTCCGATTGTACCTATCAGAAGTGGAGTCGGAATCATGCCCTTGATTGGCGAGTTTTCGGACTCGCGGGCTGCTTATCTTTTAGAGGAAGTCATCCCGAAAATAGTGGAAATGAAAATCGAGCAGCTTGTAATCGACTTTTCAGGAATCCATCACTTTGATACACACGTTGCCCAGCAGATTTTTCGGATAAGGGACATTCTTCAGCTTCTTGGAATTCAGCCGATCATGACCGGCATTCGCCCGATCATTGCTCAAACAGCCGTTAGTTTGGGGATTGACATGAATGAAATGCGGACGTACAGCACGGTCAAGGAGTTTCTGGAAGTAAGTGGATATTAAAAGATCCAGGTATGTTTAAAGGATGTATAAAGATATAAAAAAATGAAACCGCAAATTGGGCTCGAGCCCAATTCGCGGTTTTTATTGTCTTGTTAAAGTCATACTATAAGGAAAAAAATCTTGTTCTGGTGTTAGGACTTAGTATCCGGTTGATTAAGAAACGAATTATAGTTCTTTAACCTTATTTTTCTGAAAATTATGTTACTTATTAACTTATTTCAATTTTAATGGAAGGATTTCAATAAGATGGAAGGGAATATCCCTAATGGCCGACAAGAGCCAAACACAATAAAGGGAGGAAGAGGATTTGAAAAAGCATGCGGGGGACAATAAACCAAAAAAATTCAAAAAAGCGTTATTAAGCTACACACTCGCAGGGGCAATGGTGCTGAGCGTTTCGCCATTCGCGCTGCCGGTGGCGGATTCGGGCACAGGCACTATCGCTTATGCCAACGGCAACTCGGGAGCGGCGCATGACCAGAAAATCGTCAACCGCGTCGATGCGGAACGGGCAATCGAGCATATCCGCTATTTGTCTGAAGAAATCGGCTCAAGGCCGGGCGGATTGGAAGGGGAAAAAGAAGCGGCTGATTATGTCGCCAACAACTTGAAGAGCCTTGGCTTTGACGTCGAATATCAATATTTCCCGGTAGCCGATCAGTATATAGGAGAAGCTGCATTCGCTGATGGCACAGTATGGGAAATGGGTGCAGCAAGCAGAGGGAAAGTCAGTTCCGACGCAGTTGAAGCCGAAGTGATTTACGTGGACGGCGGCCTTAGCCCAGCTGATTTCCCGGCGGATACAGTAGGAAAGATTGTCGCGCTGACGCGTGAATCCACTGTCGCCGCTTACCGCACGCAGGTCGATAATGCGGTCAATGCCGGTGCTGCAGGCGTCATGCTGCAGAGCGTCGTCGGCAGCCGTGGAAACTATGGATCCACATTCAATCCAAATCTCACGAAGGACTATGATGTGCCGGTTTTCGGAGCGGCGTTCATTCAGGTGGAATGGCTGAAAGAGCAGTTGGCGGAAGGGCCGGTAACGCTGAACCTGACGGCTGAACACTTCGCAGATCTGCAATCCGTCAACGTCATCGGAACGAAAAAAGCCAAATCGAAAAAAGGGGACGCTAAAGAAGTCCTCCTGACAGCCCATATGGACAGCGTAGTCGGGGCGCCTGGTGCCAACGATAACGCATCCGGAGTCGGCCTGATGCTGGAACTGGCCCGTGTGTTCAAGAGCTATAACACGGACAAGGACATGAAATTCATCGCCTTCGGTTCGGAGGAAAGAGGATTACTCGGAGCGAGATATTACGTTGATCAATTGACGCAGCCTGAGCGCGACAACATCGAAGCCGTGTTCAATCCGGATATGGTGGCAACGAGCTATGAAAAAGCTGAAAACCTTTATGCCATGACAGTGGACGGCAGCCGAAATGTGGTTACGGATTCTACAGTGGCAGCAGGAGCGCGTCTTGGTAATTCCGATATTCTTCCTGGCCAGTTCGGATCGAGTGACCATGTGCCTTTCCATAATGCGGGAATCCCTGCAGCTCTCTTTATCTGGATGGGTATCGACAGCTGGGACCCGCTCGTCTATCACATCGAGAAAGTCTACCACACGCCTCAGGACACTATTGAAGACAACGTTTCCACAGAGCGGATGCAATCTGCTTTGGACGTTATCGGGGCAGGACTCTTTGATGTTGTGCGGAAAGATGTGCCTGGATTGAAGCGTTAATGTAAACTTGTAAATGAAATAAAACTAAAACCAGCCGGTCTCTTCTTTATTAAAGGAGAGAGCAGCTGGTTTTTTATTGCGCTCCCTAATGTGCAATAACTATACAAATGCTATATATGCCAGGTTTCTTCATAATAAATGAAGGGAATAAGAAGGAGTATTGGAGTCTTCAGAAGAATCCATCTGATAGGCTGAAAAAGAAAGGCGGTACATGATATGAACTACGCCAACAAATCCGTAATCGTTATCGGCGGCGGCCTCGGAGGTTTGTCAGCTGCCATTTCGCTCGCGCAGAAAGGCTATAAAGTTTCTATATATGAAAAAAATGACCATATCGGCGGCAAAGTAAACCGCCTTGAACAGGACGGTTTTGGTTTCGATTTGGGCCCGTCCATTTTAACGATGCCGCATATTTTCGATAAGCTATTTCGGGGCAGCGGCAAGCGGATGGAAGATTATGTGCCCATCCAGCGCCTGGAACTGGAATGGCGTTCGTTCTTTCCGGACGGCACGGTGCTGGACCTCTACCACGATCTCCATTTGATGGAACGCGCAAATCCTTCATTGTCGAAAAAAGACATGAAAGAGTATTACGAGCTGTTGAAATACTCGAGTAAGATTTACCGGACGACAGAAAAAAGCTACCTGAAGCAAGGCTTTGAGTCGCCGCTTCAGGCTGTCGCACAAAATGGCATCATGTCGACGCTGATCGGCTTTGATTTGACGTCGACGATGTACAGCGCGATTGCGAAACGGATCAGCAACCCGCATCTGCGCGATATGCTGGCGTATTATGTGAAATACGTCGGGTCGTCTCCGTACAGCGCACCGGCGGTTCTCAATATGATGATCTATATGCAACATGCGCAGGGCTGCTGGTATGTGAAAGGCGGAACGCATAAACTGGCGGAGGGGCTGACGAGGCTGGCAAAAGAAGAAGGAGTTGAAATCCATACGGGCGTGGGAGTCGTCCGTGCACATACGAATAAAAAGAAACAGATTTCGGGCATTGAACTCGAAGACGGCTCTTTCAAAATCGCCGATTACTATGTCTCCAATATGGAAGTCATCCCGTTCTATAAAAAGATGGTAGACGCCGATGAAAAATTTGTCGCGAAGCTCGAGGAGAAATACGAGCCGGCGAGTTCCGGCCTTGTACTGCACCTCGGTGTGAAAAAAACCTATCCATTCCTGAATCATCACAATTTCTTCTTTTCCGAGAATCTGCACGAGCAGATGGACAAAGTTTTTGAGAAACATGAGCTGCCGGACGACCCGACGATTTATCTCGTCAACGTCAATAAAACCGATCCCACAACAGCGCCTCCCGGACACGAAAACATCAAAATTCTGCCGCACATCCCGTATATTCAGGATGAGCCGTTTACACCGGAGGATTACCGGAAATTCGAAGAACGCGTCCTCGATAAGCTGGAGCGCATGGGGCTTGAAGGCTTGAGGGAAAATATCGTGACGCGTGATCTCTGGACGCCGCATGACATTGAACGCGTCTACGGTTCGGACCGGGGAGCCATTTATGGCACCGTTTCCGATAAAAAGAGGAACGGCGGCTTCAAGCATAAAAAGCAAAGCGAACTCTATGATAATCTGTACTTTGTCGGCGGGACCGTCAACCCGGGAGGCGGAATGCCGATGGTGACGTTAAGCGGCCAGCAGGTGAGCGATAAAATTGTAAAGCGTGACGGATTAATGAAGCGCTGAAATTTAACTAAGCATAAACCGCGATCTGGAATGGTATCCAGATCGCGGTTTTTCGGATTGAAGATAAATGAGTTCGGTTAAATTACAAGATATGTTTTCAATGATTGCTGAAGCGTGCCGAATGTTTTGGTTTTCGGATCGAACTGCAGACCCAACTGGATCATTTTGCGGACCACTTCGGCGCGCAGGCCGGTGATGACCGTTTTACAGCCCATCATCGCAGTACCGTCGATGATTTTCATGAGATGGTGAATGACATCCGCTTCCATTTCGGCGATGCCCGACAAGTCGAGGATCAGGGTGTCGATATGGGATTCGCTTACTTCCATCAATACTTTTTCTTCCAGGATTGCTGTGCGGAAAGAATCTACAGCTCCAATCAGCGGCAGGATCGACACAGACTGATTGATCGGAATGATTGGCACAGACAGATTTTCCACCAGCTGTCGGTGCGCCATGATCAGCGAGTCCTTATAGGTCGAATAGCTGATGAAGAATGTGTTCAGGAATTGATCGACCCGTGTATTTACGTCATTTTCCATTGAGAAAAAGTCGAATCCGGATTTATTCAAAGTAGCATCGTTATACTGCTCCAGGAAAGTCCAAACCGTACGGCGAATGGCCTGAATCCATTCGAGTTTAAAGGACAATTCGATGGAGTGCGTAGCCCAGGCTATGCCTTCCTGCTTTGCGAATAATTTCAGTTCCTCTTCCTGCCCATCGATGATATACCCGACGACTGTGTGGGCATTCGTTACGAGATCGATGTTTCCGATCTGTAAGATTTCATCAATTTTATCTTTGACGTTAACAGCTTCTTCCAGTAATTTTTCTTCAAATGCTTCGCGATATGTATTGAAAAATGTTTTGATTTCTTCTGATTTCTGTAATGCGTCGGCCATTATTCTTCCCCCTGTAATGTTTTAAAATTTAAGAGATATTACCTATCTCTCCTAACTGTATACTACTTTTAAAAATTATCCTAGTTTAAATATTGTTTGATGGAATAAAAGATGGATCTATAAAAAGTAAATAGAAGTACCATGCATTATTACCCGTCATGACAAGCATTCAAACATTAAATCGGAAGAGAATTTTAATATTTTTTTGCTTTTATAATATTGATTGCCAATAAAAGAATTATATGCGAAAAATAATAAAAACATGCGATCCAGAAAGGAACCCGAATTGCATGAAGACAAATATTTGAGTTGAGAATATGAATAAAGCAAAAACAGTGTCAGCGAAATGCCGGGAATTTCAGACGGATCAGCCGGTAAATATTTTGAACCAGCGCTTTTCCGACCGCATACACAGGAATGACGAGAATCATGCCGATGATGCCGCCAAAACTTCCTCCTATATATAGAAGGAAAAGGATGGTTACCGGATGCACTTCGAGTTTATGGCCCATCACATTCGGTGAGATGAGATTGCTTTCGATTTGCTGGATGATGAGGATGGCAAGTCCGGTCCATACTGCCAAAATTGGTTCCTGGAAAAAGGCTACGACTATTACCGGAACGGCGCCGATGAATGGTCCGAGAAACGGAATCACGTTGGTGACCATCGATATGAGCGCCAGGATTACCGCATATTCCAGACCAAGAAGCATGTAGGCAATGAGGCTGATGGCACCGATAAACAGACAGACAATCGCCTGGCCCTGAATATAGGCGCTCAGATTTTCATCCATATCCTGTAAAATCTTCTGCCCGTCGTCATGAGAATCCTGCGGCAGGATCTTCAGGAAACTGCCGGGCAGGCGATCGCCGTCTTTCAACAGGAAGAAAAGGACGAATGGAACGATGACCAGTTTGGACGCAATACTGACAAAGCTGCCAAGAAAGCTGAGTATACTTGAGCCCATGCCGGAAAGGATGCCGGATAAATTTTCTGCCAGAGTGGATGGCTGAACTCCCGGTATGATGTCCTGTTCTTCAATAAAATGGAACCAGTCACTTTCAAGGGCCATATCGATCCAATTCTGCACTCGGTCAATTATTAATGGGAAATTATTGACCAGCGTCATGATCTGATCTGTCAATAATGGCCCTAACCACCTTCCGAGGAGGAAGATCACAATGGTGAAGAGCGCAAAAATCGACAGGATGGCCATCACTCGGCCCATCCGTTTTTCCAGCAGACGGACGAGCGGCCGGAATATGTAATAGAGAACACCGCTTGCGATGACGGTTGGAGCGAGCGTCGAAAAGATGACGCGGAATGGATAAATCAGAAACGGCATCCGGCTTGCCAGAAACAGAATGATGAGAATGAGAACAACACTGTACAGGAACAGGAACCATTTTGTTTTCGGCATGTGCTGCCCTCCCTACATTTGACTGAATCGAATTTCAGAAAAAGCCTTTTTTCCCTTATTGCCTTTAAAGCATATGGATAAACACGGATAACTGATACATAAAAATTCAACGGTTTAAAAATCCCCGCAAATATGACAAAAAACCATTGCGCCCTAGAATCTTCCAACATATAATAAATCAACCGTATTTACTGACGGGGACATGGGAGAAATGGGGTCGCAGTGAAATGAGAGCGAATGAAATTAAGACGATAGAGCAATTGATCGAGGCGATCCACAGGTTATGGGAAGCGCGGTCGATCAAACGTATGCAGCAATGGCTGGCAGAACTTGAGACAGAAGATGATTATTACAGGCTGATCCGGCTCGCGGATCAGGCGGATCTTTATAAATACAGCAACCTGCTGGCGACGCGCGCCTACAAGCGCTTCGGCACGCTTCGGCCGTTTGCGTGGTATTGCACGCGCCTGCTTGAGACAGGGAAAAGCCTCGAAGCGGAAGAGCGCATGACGGCGCGGCTTCATGGGGCAGCGGATTCGAATTTCTCAGCAGAAGAACGGGTATCGGCCCATATGCTGCTGTTCCGCGTATTCTGCCAATTGAACCGGATGCCGGAAGCGAAAGAGCAGCTGGAAAAAATCCGGGAAGCCAAAAGATTGTCATGGACGGACCTTGAAGGATTTTATTTGCTGCACAGCGGCAAATGGGATGAGGCGGAAGCGCTGTTGAAAAACGCACTGCTGGATGGAAGTTATGAACGGAATGATTATGTACACAGTTTGCTCGCCGATCATTTGTCGATGACGGGCCGCCACGAAGAAGCGCTCATGGTGCTGCAGGAAGGGCAGGCGCTCTATCCGTATAATTGGTCGTTCTGGATGGAGCAGGTGCGGCGCCTTTTCCATCTGGGACGCTATGAAGAAACGATCGGGATGATGGAAGACATCAATATGAAAAATCCATATCATGCCCACCGGGATGCCTACACATTCTTAACGGCTGAATGTTTATACAAGCTGGAAAAATGGGATGCGCTCGAAACCTGGACCGGGAATCATCAGAAGGTCCTTGAAAAGACAATCTACGGAAAAGCGGCGATTCAACGCGACTGCGTCCGCAAACAGCTGGAGCTGACGCCAAAAGTGCAGAAACTGGATTATTGCGTGCCAGCATCCTTGTCAATCATGCTTGAGGCGTTTGATCTGGAAATCGGGCAGGACGAAATCGCTTCGCATGTATTTGATGTGACGGGGTCAAAGCTGCGGACGACGATGACATATATGGAATCGCTCGGTTTGAAAGGACAGTATTTCAAAGGGACGGTTGAGCGTTATAAGCAAATGCTCGATGCAGGCGTGCCGGTGCTGCTGTCGATGCTGATCGAGAACAGTGCCCATGTACAGGTCGTGGTGGGTTACGATGACCGCCTGCAGGTCATGATCATCCAGGATCCGAATGATCAGGCACCGTTTTTGGTGGCTTATGCAGATATGTCAGACGCCTATAAAATGACGGACTCGCTCAGCATGGTTTTCGTGCGGCAGAAACAGGCTCATTTATTGGCGAAGCTTGATCTTTCAGAACATCAGTTTTACGAGCGGATGTATGAGTTTCTGGATGAAGAAGAGGCCATGGGAAGCGAGGCGTTTATCGCATTCCTGGAGGAGCACATCGAAGAGCGCTACGCGGCTGTCATCGGGCTTTCAATCCTGTTTTCCGACCAGGCAAAAGCATTGCACGGCAAATGGGTCGAGCGGCTGCGCCAGGAATTCGGGGCGGACGATGCGGAACTCGCGCTGTTGATCGCCCATATGCATTACCAGAAGAACGAATTGCCGGAAGCGCTGGCATGCCTTGCTGCAGTCAATGAAAAAAACAGCCCGTATGCGCTGTTTCTAAGAGGCGTCATCCTGATGGATCAGGATAACCCGGCGAAAGCGATGGCTTATCTGAAAGAATCGATCGAGCTGGATCATTACCAGCCGTCCGCCTACAGCCATCTTGCACGCTGTTATATGGAAGAAGGCAAAATCCATCAGGCGTATAAATGGTCACAGATCGCCATCAGTCAGCTGCCGTCGGATGTCTATGTCCGGATTACGCACAGCCTGATCCAATACGAATCCGGGGCTTACGCAAAAGCGCTTGAGCGGTTCCAAAAGCTCAGCGGGGAAAACCCGGAGGACGGCTATTTCGTCTATGAAATCGGCCGTTGCCTGCTGGCGCTGGGAGAAGAAGCGGAAGCGATTGGTTCGTTCGAGCGCTATATCGAAATGGCGCCTGCTGTGCCGTATGCTTATCTGCGGCTTGCCGAAATCCATATGGCGGCAGAAAATTGGACGAAAGCGGGCTTTATCGTCAATCAGGGGCTCCAGCATGCGGACAATAAAGATGTGCTTCATCTTTACCGTGGCCACATCGCAGTTGCGCAGGAACAATACACAAAAGCGGAAAGTGAATACCGCAAGGCGCTGGAACTCGACCCGGAGGATTTATTCGCAGTAACATTCATCGCCCACAGCCTCGTAAAGCAAAGCCGATTTGCGCCGGCTGTGGCACTTCTGGAACAATACGCGGACAAAGGCGATGCTGCATATTTTATCCGTTCATCGACGATGCTGTGGGAAGAATGGCCGGAATATGCCGGTCAGGAGCAGGCGGCGACGCTTTTGGAGAAAGGGCTCGAAAAGAAAGAACTGGAATATTATCAGGATATGGTTTTGCAATACGCTGATTTCGGCAGCCATCCACTGTTCCGCAACCGTGTATTGAACCGTTTCAAGGAATTGCGGAAAGGCGGAAGCGATGCAACGATGCTGTGCACCGAAGGGCAATTGCATGAACGGGCCGGCAACATCCGCTTTGCGCGTACACTTTATGAGCAGGCGCTGGAGATTGAGCCCAGTGCACAGGCCCATTTCCAGATCGGGATGATGGAAGTTGAAGTGGATCGTTTGGCAGAAGCGATTCCACATTTTATTCGCAGTGCGGAACTTGATCCTTCGAATTCAGCGGTGCGTGAAGCCCTGATCAAAACCTATACGGCAAAAGAAGACATTCCTCGTGCTTTTGCGGCGGCGCTGCAATTATTGCAGAACGATCC
Organism: Planococcus sp. CAU13; assembly: GCF_000775575.1. Lineage (GTDB taxonomy): Bacteria > Bacillota > Bacilli > Bacillales_A > Planococcaceae > Planococcus. The sequence goes on along the minus strand of NZ_JRGN01000186.1, from coordinate 11,320 downwards.
GCTCGAGCTCGATTTCAAGGAATTGTTCGAACTGGCGGTGACGGAGGAATCAGTCAAGGCGATTGCGAAGACGCTTGATGCGGTTGCGGACCAGGTGCCGGAAGAATGGCTTTTGGTAGGCAAGGCGCATTGTGCGGAAAAAGAAGACCGCCTGAAAGAAGCGGAAGAGTTGTTTGAACAGGCAAAAGCGCTGAACGGGGCGTATCCGTCCTATTATCAGCATGCTGAATTTTGTGTGCGCCGCGGGCAGTTGAAGCGTGCTGCACTGTTATTGGAAGAACTGATTGCCGAGCGTCCGGAAGACGAACGGCTTTACGGGGAATATGTGCGGATTCTGGTGGAAACGGGCAAGTCGCATGACATCAGCCGGCGTCTGCGGAAACGTTTGAGAGGCGAACAATTGGCGCTCGCTGAAATGTACAGCGCCGATGAACTGGTCCAGCAATTTACGGAAATCGAAGCGGCCGAAGAAGAAACGAAAAAGAGCATTTTCGGAAAGATGTTGCATAAAGCTCAGCAGCTTCGCATGATTTCGACGATCATCACGCTTTACGAGGAGTCGGCCAAGCGGATGCCTGACAACGAATTGCCGGTTATGCGACTCGCTGCACTTTACCTGGACCGGGAAATGGCGAAAGAAGCACTTGAAGAACTCAAGCCGTTTGTAAAACGGAGCGGCAATTATGAGGCGGCGGCACTAGAGATGCAGGCGACGCTCAAGCGGGCAGAAGAAAAAGATTCGCCGAAACTGTTCCAGAAAGTGATTGACCAGGGACAGGATCTGCACAAAAAGCAGCCAGCCGATGCATCGGTGCTCCTGGTATTGGGAGACGCCTATGCAGCAAAAGGCGAAGTTGAGCTGGCGATTGACCAATACGAACACATCATTCATCTGGAGCCGTTTAATGCCGAAGCCTATATTCGGGTGTTCAATGTGCTTGCTGAACATCAGCCGGCGGAAGTCGAGGCGTTTGCGGAACGCATACCGGAAGAGCTGCAAGACCATGAATGGATTCGCCTGACCCGGGCAATCAGCTGCATGACGATGAACAAAGCGGCAGCGGCACACGATATTCTAGGGGCGTTAAAAACTGATGAACCTGAATTTTTGCCGGGCTTTTATGAACTGGCGCGCTGTGAAATGATGCTGGGCAATAAAGCGGCGGCACTTTCAACGCTGGGTGAGTTGTTCGGGAAAGAGGATGGACTGCTGTTTTTGGAGACGATCGGGGAAGAGCCGGTGTTTGAAGAAATTTATGATGACATTGATGAACTGGTCGGGGAATTGGTGTAGGGAAATAACCGAAAGGCGCACTTATTATGAGGTGCGCCTTTTTTGTGTTCAAAACAGCAAAATTATGCAAAAATGATACATTATTTATATAAAAACGGGGTATTTATTTTATAACAACATGTCTAACTGGAACAGCTGTGATTTCTATTCCAATAGAAAATAGTTTCCCTGGATTCTGAGTCTCCGCTTTACTTTATTGCCGTAAAACCACCAAAGGCTTTCAAAGGTAAAGGAGTGACAACTATGATAGAAAAAACTAGCTATGACAAGCCCTCCGCTCCTGGAATCCAACCCGAAACCGAGGCCGTAACGATGGAATCGCTGCCGCCAGTGGTGAGAAACTGGCTCTATGCGACTGGCGCTGTCGGCCATGACCCGATTCGTTGTGTGCGCCTGAAACAGACTGGAACGATGAAATTGAAGCCGGAGCAGAAAGACTGGACCTCCTCTGAATCTGAACAAATCTGTTTTCCCGATTCGCCGGCTTTTCACTGTAATATTAAGATGAAGATGGGAAAGGGCTTGTTCGTCACGAGCCAGGACCGTTTCGCGAAAGGCAAAGGCAGCATGTGCATCAAACTTGCCGGCATCGTGCCGATTTCCACGGTGATGGAAAATGCCAAGATTGACCAATCGGCGCTGCAGCGTTATTTGATGGAGCTGGGCTGGTATCCATCCGCGGCGCTGAACCCCTATATTTCCTGGGAGGAAGTGGACGATTTGACGGCCACAGCGACGATAAAACATGCCGGACTGTCGGGGTCTGCAACGTTCTATTTTGATGGACATTTTGATTTAGTGAAAGTCGAGGCCTGGCGCTATAAGGACAGTGATGAAAATGCGCGTCCGCTGTTATGCACCGTCACCGTCACCGAAACCCAATGGGTGGATGCTTTGAGAATTCCGGTGGCCATCGACATTACCTGGCAGCTCGAAGATGGACCATTTACATGGTATCGGTTCAAAGTGCATTATATCCGGTTTAATGTGTTATGAGGATTTAGACATTTGAAGGCAGAAAGGTTATGCTTAACCCAGTTCTGCTCATCTTTCACAGAGCGGGGCGGACGGAAGGATGATCAGCATGGCATTTTTGGACAAACTGAACGCATTGAAAGACAAGTCGATCGAAAAAGGCAAAGCACACTGGGAAGAAAACAAAGACGACTACATGGAAAAAGCATCGACTTATAAAGACAAAGCCATGGAAATGAAAGATGATGTGGCCAATAAAATCAAAGAGAAAACAAAAAAATAAAAGCGCTGCAGATTAAGACCCCGAAGGCCGGACACTTGTAAAAGTGATCCCATCCGGGGTTTTTCGTTTTAAGTTTCTTCTCTTGAAATAAGGTTTATCCTTTTCTGATTGGTCATATCTGCTAAGTCGTCAACTTTCTGCTGCAGATATTCACGGTCCATTTTCCTCATGGTGCTGCAGTCCAGTCCATCGAGGATATATTTTTGGAGTTCCCATAAAGACTCATGCCGCATGGAAGGGGCACTTTTCGCTGCCCCTTTCAAAGCGTCGGTCATATAGGCCAAAACCGAGATATCGCCTTTTCCATATTTGGAAATTTGATAGAATGTTTCATATAAAATAGTTTTATAAGAAGAAAAATCATACAGCACTCTTTGTTGGTCTTTTGAATCGGTCATCACCCAGCCATGGGTCTTCAATTTTCCCATCTCGCCAAGCAGCCTGCCGACTCGCAGAAGGATGTCGTTGGCGGTATTTGGATCATTTAATGAAGGGGAAATGGCACGTATCGCAACTTCAATCAGCTTTTGAACCGCATAGCCGAGATCCTGCTCGACTGTCCTTTCGTTGCCGATTTTATAAAATTCACTCAGATTTTTATTCTGTATCTTATTTTTATGGATATGCATAACAGGTCCGTCTTTATATATATAATCCCCGGTTTTCACGACAAGTTCAATTTCAATGTCCTGTTTCTCGGCGAGTTTCACCAGGTTAACAAGATCGATAAACTGAACATAACCTTCGGAGTCCGCTGTTACTGTATGTGTTTTATTTCCGGGCTCCCATTTATCCATTGATACATATTTCTCTTCCTGTAATTTCCGATAATTATAAATCACTTTTTCTGCGTCGGTGGTCAATTTATTCACCAATGCAGTCACTTGCACATTCGAAGAAACAAAATGGATGTAATAGGCAAAAGCTCCGACACACAGGAAACCGATTAAAATCCCGATGCTCGGGGTCAGCACTTCATGGCCGAACGTTTTGTCCTGCATGAAAAGCAATGACATGGCTGCATAGGCAAATCCGCCAAGAAAAATGCCGAGAATTGTTCGTGTAGTTAACCAAGGGAAAAAATTTCCGGGGTTCGCGGAGAGAATTGTGCGGAGTAGGTGGTCAGGACGACCAGAACCGTGGAAAATGTAAAAGTCGTCATTGTCAGAATGGCGGCCGCTAAAATTCCCAAAATATCTTTTCCAAGTTCGACATTCACCAGAAGAATCGGGGGAATATAATCAATGATTTTTCCGACCAGCAGAAGATCCAGATAGAAGCTTGCAATGGATAAAAGTATGGCAGATAAGCTTAGTAGCGCAGGAATCAACCAAATTTTCTTTTTGAAAAAAAAGAAATTGGGCTTCATATTAACACTTCCTTTCATCTGCTGTTTAGCATTTGATTACCCGCTATTTTCAGAAACAAACGCCATATAAAAGAACAGGCGCTTCCTTTTACAAGGAAAGCGCCTGCTGTAATCAAAAGTCGAAATTATCCGGATCGGCTCCGCATCGTTTGTTTTGGTTCAGCGCGGAAATCCGGTCCATGTCTTCAATCGACAACTCGAAGTCAAAAATCGAAGCGTTCTCAATGATGCGCTGTTCGTTTATCGATTTAGGAATCGTCACCACACCAGTTTGCAGATCCCAGCGCAGAATAACCTGCGCAACCGATTTGCCGTATTTTTCACCAATCTCTTTCAATAAAGGCTGATCCAGTAATTCACCCGCCATCAAAGGAGACCAGGCCTCCATTTGAATCCCCTGTTCTACACAGAAAGCCTGAACTTCTTTTTGCGTCAGGTATGGATGGTATTCGATTTGATTGACCATCGGTTTTATTTCCGCGTCTGCCAGCAGGTCTTTCATGTGATGGACATGGAAATTGCTGATGCCGATCGCTTTGACACGGCCATCGTTATAAAGCTTCTCCATGGCTTTCCATGTGTCTTTATATTTGCCTACGACGGGCCAGTGGATCAGGTAAAGGTCCAAATAATCCAGGCCAAGGCGCTCAAGGCTCGCTTCATATGCCTCAAGCGTGGATTCATAGCCCTGATCCGCATTCCATACTTTTGAAGTGATGAACAGATCTTCCCTTGAAATGCCGGCTTCTTCAATTCCCTCGCGGATTCCCTGCCCGGTCGCTCGTTCATTTTGATAAATGGCTGCCGTATCGATGCTGCGGTAGCCATATTTAATCGCTGTTTTTACGGCAGTGACCAGTTCCTGCCCTTCTTTCACCCTGAAAACACCCAATCCGAACCATGGCATTTCAGCGCCGCTCTGCAATATGACTACATCCTGTAAACTTTTCTCCAATATTCAGCACCTCCTGTTTTGTGAAAATAAAGCGGATCATCTTTTCGCTGTAAAAATGGCGAACATTTTTCCATACCCGATAACAGGACAGATGCAAACAGGGATATCATGTTCATTTAGAAATTAATTCTATCTGATTTTGTAAAAAGCCCTTTATCAGCGATTTTCTGGAGCTTATCAGCGATTTTCATAAAACAGAGCAATTCGAATAGAAGAGAAATAAACAAAGCATTTCCTATTTTCAGTATTGATTTTCATGTAATGGCATGCCCTGATAGATGCTATAATCAGAAGATATCAGAGTGACTCAGGAATATTATTTCAAGGTTTTCCGAATTGATTTTCCAGCTCCAAGAACAGGTGATTAAATGGTACAGGCATCTCAGAATACATATAAAACATCATTGCGGCTTACCAACACCGCTTCAGAAAAAATGAGAGGGTTCGGCATCAGCGAACGCTCATTTTTTAATGGAATAAAACCTTTTAAGGTGTTCATGGAGCGCTATCCGACAGGTGAGGACGGCTCGCTTTCGGTTGCTTTCTTCTTCGGACCCGAAGACAGCGGCCGGCTCATGGGCGGTGCCGGTGACCAATTGATCGTTCTCCACTGCGTGTTCCGCAATCACAAGCTGCTGGCCGTGAATGTGACGCTGCGAAAAGCCCAGCACGCGCTCGGCACAAACTGGCTGCGGGAAGAATCTGTCGTCTTCACGGATTCTCGTGAAGCAGTCCCGGTGGCATTCATCAATATGATCAACCGGATGACGCCGGCGAAAGAGCGTTCCGACTATGTGAAAAAACGGATTTCGAGCTGGGAAGGATATTTGAAGATCCAGGAGCAGGGCATGGACATTCCCGATATCAAATCGGTGTATTCGACGCTGTCGTTCAGCCATGACTTCAGCCGCATCACGCTTACAGGCTGCCGGATGGAAGACAAGGAATGGAAGGAACTGCGCGGCTTGAGCGTCCGGCTGACCGGAATCGACGGGGACGTCGGTACGGTATTGAAAACATCAAACCGGAATATTGAAGTCGAATTAAATACATACATCATCAAACAGCTGCGTGAAAAAGGGCAGTCACTTGCCAAAAAAGAAGTGGTATTCAGTAATTTTGCAGCGCTCAGCCAGATCCGCAGGCTGCGCCATGGCTTCACGAACCTGGAAAAAGGATTGGCTGTGAATCCACAGCTTGACCGCCTGTTATTCGAGGAAAAGCCGAATGTTGCACCGCTGAAAGAGCTGGAGAAGCTGACGTACCACAACCGGCTGAACGACTTTCAGCAAAAAGCGGTGTCCGGTGCGATGGCAGCGGAAGATCTGTATGTCATTCAAGGGCCGCCGGGAACGGGCAAGACGACCGTCATTTCGGAAATATGCCTGCAGAATGCGAAGAAAGGCTTGCGGACGCTTGTCGCTTCCCAGTCGAATCTGGCTGTGGACAATGCGCTCGGCCGATTGCTCGCCAATAAAGACATCCGTATTCTACGCGTCGGCCGCACGGAGAGCATCGAAGAAGACGGCAAGAAGTTCATCGAAGAAAATGTCGGCCAGTATTGGAAGGATAATACCTTAAAAGAAATAACGGCTCAATACGAAGCGCGCAGCGTGCGAGAAGCGGAAGTAGCTGAGCAACTGGAAGCGACGGAACAGGCGTACGCTGAATTGCAGCCCATTTTTGAAAGCCAGAAAAAAGCAGTAGCCGATAAAAGAGATGCAGCAGAACAGTTGAAAGAAATTGAATTGCAATGGAATAAAGAACAGGAAAAGTTCCAGGCATTCGATGTGCAAAAAGAACAGTCGCTGAAAGAAGCTCAGAACAGCGAGCAGAAATTGGAGAAACTCGCGTCTTTTATTGATGTCAATAAAAGGCTTCTTGAAAGCGGCAGAAATGAGCAATGGTTCCGAAAAGAACGGGAACGGGCGGAAAGCGCGATTCAGCAGCTCCAACAGGTTCGCGGGCTGAAAAGACTCGAAGAACAAATAGCAGAAAAGAAATTGGAGATGGCAGCGGCTGCCGACAAGCGCAACCAAGTGGCGGCAACGATGGTTGGCAAAAAAAATGCGCTTGAAGCGATCGACAGCGTAAAAAAAGTGGATGGCCTGCTGCAGATCATGGCGGAGCAGAAAATCGAAGAAACGACGGCGATGACGTATTCGCTCGGCAAACTGGACATGATCCGCGACAAAATCGCTGAACGGAAACAGCTTGAAAAGATCAATGAAAGTTTATCGGCGGCGATTGCGTACAGTGAGAAATTGCTGGCACCGGCCGGAATTTCGATGGACAGCCTGAAAAAGGCTGCCCTATCGTCGGGCGAAGCTTTTACAGTTTCCGACATTGAACAATTTATCGGCAAGCTGCGCGTTTTCCTGAAGAATACGAAAAGCATCGAACCGGCCGTTCTCGCAAAAGCGCTCGGCGGATTGTACAAGCGGCAGAACGAATTGTGGCGGAGAGGGCAGATGCTTAAGCCTTTCGATATTTACATGGATAATTCCCGGCAGGCTTTCCAGGAATTGAAAAAAATGCTCGGTCTGGAGCTGTTGAAACTGCAGCAGCATTACGCTTCTCTCGACATCAAATGGTCGGCGGAACTGGACAAGATGCAGCAGGCTGTCAATACGCTTGAACAGCAAACAAAAAAATTGCCTGCCGATTTCGATCTCCCATCAGATATAGAAGGAACCATTGAAAAACTGAAAGCGGAACTTTCTATGCTTGAAAAAGAAGAAGCTTCCTTTAATCAGGCCGCCGAGCGGTTGAAAGAACTTGAAGCGGAACAGCTGGAAGAAACGAAATCACTCCAAACCATCCAAGTGAGAATCACCGAAATCCAGACGGTGCTGGATGGTGTGATGGAGCAATTGGCAAGCACCCGGAAAAAGCGGGAAGCATTGGAAGAAATCCTGTCTTCCAACCCGGAAGCCGACTATGAACAGACGGCGAAACAGATTGCGAGTCTGTCATTCGATAAGGAATCGCTCAAGCAGGAACAGAAAGACCTGCCTTTATTGCAGACGATCCAGAAGAAATGGCTCGAATTATTGGAGAGCGCAAATGACCACGATCTGGACGAAATCCGGAAGCTCTATATCAAGCACGCGAATGTCATCGGGACGACGTGCGTCGCTTCGGCCCGTAAGGATTTCATCGACAATTACCCGGTGTTTGATGTCGTGATCATCGACGAAGTGTCGAAAGCGACGCCGCCGGAACTGCTGCTGCCGATGCTGAAGGGCAAGAAGATCATTCTTGTCGGCGACCATCATCAGCTGCCGCCGCTGCTCGGCAATGATACGCTGGAAGAAACGCTCGAGGCGATGATCCAGGAAGACAACGGTTTTGAAGAAAAGCGCGAACTCGAAAAACTGCTGGAAGAATCGCTGTTTGAACGGCTGTATAAAAACCTGCCGGAAACGAATAAAACGATGCTCGCCATCCAGTACCGGATGCACGAAGACATCATGGAGACGATTTCACCGTTCTATCAATTTGATAATGACAAATTACGATGCGGGCTTGAGGATTCGGATGCAGAGCGCGACCACTTCCTCGAGTCACCTGGCATTAAACGCAGCAATCATTTGATGTGGCTCGACCTGCCGAATGAACCGGCGTATTTTGAAGAGCGCATGAGCGGCGGGAAAAGCTTGTATAATCCGGCTGAGCTGCAGGAAATCAGCCGCATGCTGGTGGAAATGAACAACGCAGTGGCAGATGCAAAAGCGGCGGGACGGATTGAAGCAGATGAATTGAAAACTATCGGCGTCATTTCGTTTTACGGTGAACAAGTGAAACGGCTGCAGCGCATGATCGACCAGGAATTGCGCCTGCCGCATTTAGTGATCCGGACAGGAACGGTCGACCGGTTCCAGGGCAGTGAGATGGAAATCATCCTCTTGAGTATGGTGCGCAATAATCAGAACACGCACGGCGATATCGGTTTTGCCAAAGATTACCGACGACTGAATGTAGCCCTGTCACGCGCCAAGCAATTGCTGGTGCTGATCGGCAGTTCGGACATGTTTACGAAACGCGCGAAAAAAGAAGAAACGAAACGGATGTACCGGCATGTGCTGGGCACCGTTGAACAGAAAAACGGCTTGAGATTGCTGCAGAAGGGGTGAGCGGATGGAACAACTGAAAAAGAAATTGAGTGCAAGTCTCACCGCAAACCCGGACGTGATGATTTTGAAAAGCGACGCGTGGCAATTGCCGGTCAGCGTCAATGAAGTCTCGTATGGGCGTCTAAAACGCTTGAAAATGGATATCCTCATGAAGATGCTGCTGTTCGCGTTTCAGGAAACCGACATCCGCAGGGCTGCCGCTTTGGCGGACATGCTTGCAGTGGAAGAATTGTTCATCAGCGATTTGATCCATAAAATGAAAAGCACAGGTTTGATCGCTCTTGGTAAGAAAGGCTACGTGCTGACTTCCAAAGGGTTTGATTATTTGGAAAAAGGGATTTTCGAAGAAGAGCTGGATGACGGGCAGGCGATAATTGCCTTTAGTGAGAGCCACGGGGACTACCGGTTGGCTGAGATGGACGGTCAATCGGAGGCAGCAGACCTTCCGTTGTTCCGTTACGCCGCAGACGGAGAGCCGGATTCCGACCGCATGTACGAATTGCTGTCGAGGGAAATGGACGCTGCCGAAGAGAATTTCCAGCTCATTGTTTCGGGCATTAAAGAAGTGACGGAAAAAGAGGCAATCCACATTCCCTGCATCGAGTTTCAATTGTATGACCGCAAACAGGATCTGTTCTTTTCGAGGGTTTGGAATACAGGCTCGAAGTTATGGGATGAAGCGCTTGAAAAAGCGATTGAAGAGCGGGAATTGATCGAGTGGCGCAAGGCGGTGGAGAATGAGGAAACAGAAAAGACGTCCGTTCTTCAAAATGGATAAGAAAAACGTGGTCCCAAAATTCCGGGACCACGTTTTTGTGTGGTTTTTTCGCTTTTCGTTTACGAAAAGCATGGATTATATGTTATGTCTTCTGATTTTGATTGAAGTGAAGTCTACCCTTATGCAAAATAGACTGTTTACATGACTTTTTCTATGATTTTTTAAGCGTCTTGGCAGATATCTGCATTCGCCATTCATTCGCCAAAATGTATAAATCAAAAAGGAGTGGAAACAACTGCCGTTTCCACTTCATGTTTATTCCTGCTTATCATGCCTGCTTTAAGTCATCCATGCTATTTAAAGAGGGATTGGTCCGCTCACAAACCAGTATTTCCCGCAGGAATAAACTCTTTTTCGCGATGCAGCGATCGGTAATCTTAAAGCCCGCGTCTTGAATCATGTGGTCAATCGGTTCAATGGTGACAACCAGCAGTTTTTCAGCGAAAGGATGAGCATCTTTTAAAATTCCCTGCTGTTCCTCTGGTGTTGCATGCGTATACAAATTATAAGGCATATCGATAATTGCGACATCGTATTGCTGGGTAATATCAGCGATTGGCCCCAATTCGACCGTTCCGGCCAATCCGAAATGGGCGATATTTTCTCTCGAACCATCAACGACGAGCGGATTGATATCCCGGCCGACAATATCGATTCCCATCGATAGGGCCTCGACCAACACGGTTCCGATACCGCAGCATGGATCAATCGCTTTAACACCCGTAGGATCCGGTACCGCAATATTGGCGACAGCGCGTGCCACTTTCGTGCTAAGCGCCGTGGAATATTCCCGCGGTTTCTGTTGATGGCGGAACCAAATGGACTCGCTCAGTTGATACATTCCGAAATACCAACGGCCCCGGAATGGAATCAGGCCGAATGTGATATCAGGATCATGGACGTCAGCGCGTCCCGTGATAACAGCACCAATCTGCCGTTCAATATTGCGTTTTTCCGTATATTCCACTTTATCAGCCAAAGCCAGGTCATTGATCTTCGGGAAAATCACTTTAAAAGTGGCTGTTTCCATATCAATCCGGGAAGCCATTTCTATGATTTCCGGCAGTTCAGCCGTTTCAAACAACACTTCCAGCCGCTCCTTGATGAACGGGCTTCTGCTCGGATCAAAACCAATCTCACTTTTTATGATTTTCTCTTCTGTATCCTTGTCGAAAAAAGCCCGCATTTCCAAATGGCATAATTCTGTCTCATCTTGATGGTAAGCGTATGTATATATAAATTCACCCGTAGGCGTTAATTGTTTCAATGGATCCCGTCCTTCTTTATGTACTATAACTAAGCTTATACCATCAACCACAAAGGAGCACGTTTATTTCTTCACTTTATTCGATAATAGAGGGGAAAGGAAATAAAGGGCGGCAGATTTCCGGATTCGGCTGCCTTAAAGCGTCGTAAACCTATCGGCAAGCCGGCGAACGTTCGTAGAGTGTTTTGGTATGTTTACGAACGTTTTTGCGGCTGTATTTTGAAGAAATTTTAAGCGTTCGTAAAAGTGTACTTTTACGAACG
>NZ_JRGN01000354.1 GCF_000775575.1 Planococcus sp. CAU13 | reverse complement strand
TACAAGTAACTACAAGTAACTACAATATTTATAGACAAAAAAAGTCCCAAACCGCGCCAACGGTTCAGGACAAAGTGGATGTTACATCATTCTACTTCTTTCATGAGTTCTTTTAACACTTCAGCTTTTACTGTTAAAACTAACTTATTCATCAGAAACCAGCCAAGTTTCAATGACGAATGAAAAAGTTTCTTTAACAGCAAATAACTTGCTACTGTACAAAGACAGAGAAAAGCCCAATGTACAGTAAAACCGAATACTACGATTGTTAAAGGTAAAAATTGACCAATACACAATCCAATCAACAAATCTAAAATACGATTCACCATAGTTATTGTTCTCCTTTCCACTTACAGGAGACAAATCATATGTTTTCAATGAGTTATAGACCACATATCACATATCCTTTCAGTATTTATTTGAAATTCGAATTACCGTCATCTATATAAACAGGGCGAACCCTGGAATTTGGAACAACAAAAAAGCCGATTATGGCTTATTTTTTTTGCCAAAAATCAGTTTCGAGCTATGTAACAGAGGAATATTTTCAAAAAAGTGCATATTCCACCTATCATTCCATTCTATGTCAATTTTACAGAAAAGTCAAATTACCTATCACACTACTTTTATTTTCCTTAATAAATATATTTCTCCTCGTGTCTTACCTCAATTTTTTCTTTATTTTGCTGACGTCATTCTTCATTTTTTTCAACTTTGCGTTTAGCGTCGGCTACGTCTTCTTCGCTCAACTCGCCCATTTCAATCAATAGCTGGATGACACTTTCATCGACTTCACTGACAAGAAGTTTGGGAAGGGTCGTGTTGACCAGCTCTTTCTTTCGTTCAGCAATATGGTTCTTCCAACTTACATACCCCATTCTTTCTACAGAGCTCATGGCTCCAACTTGATATCGAATTTCTTGGAGCTCGTCATCGCTTAGACCTGCTCGTTGTCGCAAATATTCCTGCAGCGTATCGAATCTCGGAAACTTGAATGATTTAATGAGCACCTCCCGGAGCACCTCTTTTTCGATTTCCTGTCTGTCTAAATCTTTTTCCATATCAGTTCCTGCCTTTCCATTTTTGATTCCCCCACTTAACAGGGGCCGCTGAAGAGCTCGAACCCCTCCGACATAGCTCGACACTTGAAAACTGGAGTGAAGTCTTTATTTTGTTCTATGATACTCCTACCGAAGAGCGAAGGCATACCAGAAACGGATTAATTACGAGGACGGGATGATTCTATACAACTCCCTCACAGGTAATGAATGAATGTTGCTGGTGCTCTATATAATACCTTTATATCACCTCTACAAAAGAGGCGCCGGTAATAAATAATAACGTTCGAATCAGGGAAAAATAGTATACAAAAACAAAGGAAAACCTTTACTGTTACTGCATTCTAGATTTCCCGTAAAACCATTAAACAACACAATTAAAAGACAGAGAGGAAGATGTTGCATGCTTCATACAGCCAAGTTTTATTGCAGACTCGAAGACCAGGAAGTATCCGGATTGACACGAAAGTTTAAGGAGAATACCGATTTGTTATCAAAAAAAATTGATGGGCACTCTCCCGGCATCACAACCGCTTTAAAAAAGAACACATTTGGGTGGTCTTTGTCCATTTACGTTGATTTCATCAAACTCCTTGGAAAAGCCGATATCTCTGAAAAGGATGCTACCATCACAACGAATAAAATAAACCAGTTTTTGACGTTCGTTTTCGGAGATGAATTAAAAGAGATTACCCTGACGAGAATAGATTACCGCTTCGATGCTGTGGTGACGGATAAAAACCATCGACAGCTTTTATTAAAGCTTTATCGAAAGTCTTATGAAACTCATCGCTTCAAGAAAAAGGATGACCGGTACAAGACTTCTCTTTACTTCAATTCCAAATCGATAAATATCATTGCTTATGACAAAGAGGAAGAGCGCAATGCAAGGCTGCAGCCGATAGAAATGTACGAAAAAGATGTATTGCGTTTTGAAGTGCGCCTATTAAACCGTCACCTAAATTACAGAAAAAGAAGTGAAGATGCCCTAGCAAAGACATTGAAAAATTATATGACCGAGGCGTTCTGGAAGGAATACATGGTGAAACAGATGTCTCCATTCTTTCATGGAGGGAATTTCTATAAAATAAATATGGCAGAAAAAATGGTAGAGGACAGTGGATTGAAGCCGAAAGAAAAAGAAAGCTTACGGGAGTTTTTGTGTGACATCTCCGTCCATGGCTTCAAAAGTATTCAAAAGTTGAAGAAGACTGCTGTTTCTGGCGAGAAGATGCCGAAGTACACGAAGTACTTGATTAAAAAGCGCCTTCAACAGCTAAATAAATTAGACATTAACCCATTCCTTATTCCAAAGAATACTAAAATCGATTTGGGCGTGGAGAAGAAGATTGAGAATCCTTTGGCTGTAATATTTGCAGGTGTATGAACCAGCCACTCCTTTATGGATTTCTATGCATACTCGTGCTCATTTCGACGTTTCAGGACGGAGTTCTCGAGCACGAACCCCGTTCTTCTCCAATAGGCTTATCACGATAACCCTATTGCCTCCATGGGCAATAAACTACGATTTTTATGTCATAAGACGAATTTTCGCGACATAGTAGACAAAAGCTCTCATTCAAGGCGTTTGTTATGCCATATCTGAAGAGATTAATTGCTTCTTGGATAAAAAATAGCACAAGTATGGGTATTTCTTGAGTATGTATTCAATTTGGGGACTCTTGTTGAGAAATATGTCACAAATCTCCGCTATGTAACGAAAAACTATTTTCTTTTGGATATCCGGTTATGACCTAAATCTTCCGAATACCCTGTCCCATATGAGTTTTTGGTCCAAATGTTCAAAAATACATCTCAGGACGGAGTTTTTGAGCACGAATTCCGTTCCTTCAAATAGACTCGTGTTGATGGTCTTATTACTTGAGCATTCATTAACCAATCTCTTGTCAGACGAATTCTCATGCCAGATTAAACAAAAAGCATTTAAAGCAAAGAGAAGGAGGCTAAAATCACTTAGCCTCCTTCTCTTTGTATTGGGTTTTTTTGTTGCCTGCCAACTTCTCCAGCGCCCGAAGTCTGGAGTGATTTTAGGTTATTCTGTTGCTCGCTCAACTCATGATAAACTGTTCGAAATGCGAGTTTTTATGTTGCCTACCAACGTGTCCGACGACCGAAGTCCGGAATGATTTCAGGTTGATTATCAGGTGCCCACTCACCTTTTGTTACTCATATAATATCATTTCTGAAATATGCGTTCAATCTGAGTGCTGTCTTATGTAATCTTGTCCAAAATCTCCGCTCTATAACGAAAAAATGTTCAAAAAATACGTTTCGGTACGGAGATTTCGAGCACAAATCATCTTTTTACGTTTCAGTCCGTGATTTTGGAGCAAATTTCATTAAAAAAAGACCGATATAAACCGGTCTTCCAACAAGATTATTCTAATAAAAGACGGATAGGGATACAGAAATTCGGCAAGTAAGAAGAGCGTAGATTGCCTTCCTTACTTATGAAAATCACTTCCACTGGTCCCTCTCCCTGGAAGTTATAAACTTCAATAGTTTTATTCAGTGGGTCGGCAATCCAATATTCCTGAACACCACTTTCCTGGTACAATTCGAATTTTTTCGTTCTGTCATTTAGCGCTAAAGGCAATGATAAAACTTCTACTACAACCTGAGGCGCTCCTTTAAGACCTTTTTCATCAAATTGTCCATCAAAAACTACTGATATATCCGGCTGCACTACTGTATCAGCATTTTCATAGTCATCTTCGGAACTGAGTCGAACCGGAAACGGGGCTGTAAAAATTTCGTGTCCGTTATTCCCCATATGTGCCCCAATATGGGAGCCCAGAGCAACACAAATTCGAGCAACCATACGTTGATGCAACATATCAGGAGTCTTAACCTCATAAGGAACCCCGTGAATCAGTTCCCAACGTCCTGACCAATCTAGATAGTCTTGATAAGTGTACCTTCGGTCACCGGATGGAAAATTTACATCCGGTGTCTTTTCTTCTCCCTTTTCATTTTCCCAGTCTTCATCCATTCCCAATAAGGTTTCCACGGAAACTTGATAAGCATCTGCTAATTTCTGTACAACTGAAAAGCTCGGGATTCTTCCTTTTTCAATCCGAAAGATATAAGAGGCAGACACTCCATCGCTCAATTCAGCTGCAGCATCTATCGATAATTGTCGATTTTCTCGGGCTCTCTTGAATCTTAAGCCAGCTTCTACTGCCTTTTGTGTCGGTTCCTGCTGATGCATTCCATTTTCTTTCCCTTTTTGATTGTTCTCCACTTTAATTCCTCCATGTTGAAGCTTGAGGCTTCGCCTATTTTTCGGTTCATATTATGTTATTCCGACTCCAGCAAAACAATCACCTTGTCTTTATCATCGAGAGTTTCTAACTATCCGTCTATACTCATTTTTTTGAGTATACCTATAAGACATTCAAGAATTGTTCCAGCAGTTTCAATGCGGTTATAAAGTGAACATAAATGCAATAACATAAAAAAAAGAAGGGAGATGGTTACATGAACAAAGAAGTGTTCTTCTCAATGGAAAAAGATAAACGAGCCGAAGCCGTCAACAAACTCCTCATCGGAAGAAATCAGAGTGAAGTTGCCGAATTAATTGGGGTGAGTCAATCGATACTATCCAAGGAAATGATGAAGGAGGATTTTACCTACATCGCACGTGAAAACAAGTACTTTAAATTCGTTCGAAGTCCAAAGGATGCTATATGGCTCAAAAACCAAAACAATAGCACTGAGAGCCTTGAAATGGCGTTTTTACGGGATAATTTAGAGAAACTGAAACAATTGGTGACGGATTTTGAAGAAGGCATTGTATTGTCGCTGGATAAAGAGATTTATAGCCCTGGCGCTATTTTCGTTAATAAGAATATTCGCATCAACCAGGCTGTATACGAAAAATTCATTGTACATTGCTCTAAACAGTTTCCGCATTTGAAAATCCAAGACCTTATCGCACAAAGTTTACTGGAGTTTGTCGGTAAATATTCAACTGATTTGAAGCCTCATTCTTGAGGGTTTTCGTATAAACGATTTTAAATTAAAAAGCTAAGACCTTTAATCCGGGTCTTAGCTTTTAAAATTATCTACGCTCATCTAAAATTTTCTTAATTGCTACTCTTTCAGCTGTCGAACTCGCTCTTTTACCTTGCTTCATTAATTCGTCTGTACTTTTGTGTTGATACCTATTCATATAATTAGCTACCTTTTCGTCATAAGCAGCTCTATTTTCCCCTGCATTTTTCAAACCTTCTCCTAAACTATCCCAAAATCCCATGATTACATCTCCCCGTTTTGAAATTAACTAATATTTTTTTTGCCAATCACTACAGCTATTCCATGCTTTCATTTCAAAATGCTTTTTAAAACAAATCTGTTTTTCTTCTGAATCATACTCCCAAAAGTTTCTTGCATTTTTTTTAGGAGCTACATATGACCCTCCTTGATAGCCATTCCATTGAACACACATCGCGCATATTCTAGTTGTAGAACTACAAGTTCTCAAACTCATTTTTCGACCTTCCATTCTACATAGTAGCAATTTACTATTATTTTACAACATTACAAGGTATAAACTCATGTGTTTTTTAAAATTTAATCATATCTGTTCTTCGTGACCTGAAAAGTCCCTTACACCGGAAGATATACTTAAATCCGTTGATGATATACTAAATTCAAAGAAAACAGATGTAAGGAGTTGCGAATATGACTAAGAAACAAGAAGCCGTAGCTGCCTTAAAAAAGAAAATGGAGTTGCTCCATAAAATCCAAAAAGTACGCCAAGATTCCGAAATCGAGGTACGCGTGGAATTACCCAAATTTGACCGCTCGACCGAATGGCGAGAAGAATTAGAAAATCTAGGTGCGCTTCAAATCATCGACCGGGGAGAAACAATCGGAGTCCTTCTTGAACCTGAAATTTTCCAAGCTTTTCTAGAGTATCTGAATCTTGTTGAACATGAATTAGAAGAAGCAGTCTTGGCAGCTATACTAGAACAACGAAAAGATGATACCAACTTTTTATCGGGAGAGGAGCTTACCACCGCTGCATTGAAAATTTTTGAAGAAAGAAAAAAGGAAATTAGAAGATTTTTAGACGATAATTAGTTATTCATTCGACTTTTTTCGACAATTAAAAAGTCGAATAATAACTTGCAGTGCAATTTTTTCACGAATGTAGCATTTATTTAATCACGGTCATAATGTCCTTACCAATCCCGTTCTCGAATTAATCGAATTTTTTCTGCAGACTCTGCACGAAGCCGTCTTCGAAAAGCATCCATATCTACTGTGGTCGGCTTATAATTAGGGTTTACAGGTGGTCTGTTCCGAGATTTCGGTTTAGTGGGCGTTTCTGTCTTTTTTCCTAATTCCTCTCGGCTCCTGTCGACAGCATCAATACGATTTATAAGCTCGTCGTCTTCTACCCTCATTTTAGCTTTCATTTTGTCCATACGAATGTTGGTCGGTCGACGGTTCGGATTGCGAGGTATCTGGATACGTTCGGTGTCCTTCTTTTGCCTCTTCATCAGCTCGTCATTCGCCTTCTGCTTAATTTCTGCTACTTCCTCTGGCATCATCTCGCCCTTGTCGATAATCGGTTGCACTTGGCGGTCAGTTGCCCCAGCTAAAAAAACTTCAAATAACAACTCCTGCATCTCTTTCTGAATCCGTTCCTTGAAGAGTTTTTCATCGCCCTTGTTCTCCATATCCTTCACCGTCTTTCCTTTTCTTTTAGTATATGAGGACCATTTTAGAATTGAAAATTCGCGTGCTTCTAAAAACTTTCTTGCGGTGTATATTAGTGACGATGAATATATTATGATTATTGAAATTAACAACAACACCTAGGAGTATGCTGAAGTTCGACTGCCAAAGTATAAAGGAGTGTGTTGACGATGAGACCAAGAGATTTTTTTCTGACTTTTGAAACCGAAAATGCAAAAGAAGCAGAAAGAATAATCGATTTGTACATCCAAATTAAAGAGAAAATTGGAGAAGACCGTGTTGCTTACGGGCTGGAGAATGAAAAGGAAGATATACTCGACGACGACGGAAATCTTAAATCCGTAAGATTAACCGGCAGACACCTTCACCGAATTGACGTATATAAAGATGAATTAATCGAACGTCGCCCTAGAAAGAAATTCGATTAAAATAAATATCTAAATTTAATCTAGAAGAAGAAAAATTATTATATTACCCAAATGCAAAAAGAGCATTGACTATAGACGACGTAATTTTCTTTTTTTAAAGAAAGAAATTTTGTCGTAGTCAATGCTCTTTACGTTCTATAAAGTTGATAACCTAACTCTATTGTTTTTATCTAAAAAAATTCCATAAATCGTTGGCACCGAAATCTTATTCAGCTGGAGAGGAAAGCCCTTGTACTCTTCTCGCTACTAATTCTTCAATATATCTTTTCCAATTTGGTGCAGTTTCAGAACTTCTAGAACGTAACTCTATCACTAGAAATTTGAGGAACTCATCCATTCTTCCAGAATATTGGCTTCTAAACAGCGCCTCAAAAATGTTAGTAAAACCTGCTAAAGTAATTGGTACAATATGGACGTTCATATGTGAATCGTCTCCCCGATACCAAACCCCTATTCTAAACGTTTCAGCGGTATTTGTATCGATAGAGTTGGCAATAAATATTCCATACACGTCCTTACCTGCTGCTGCATAGTAATCGACGTGTTGAGCTACATGCCGCCTCACCGGTTCTCCTTCAGCAGCTTCTTGCCGTGATGAAGTTGTAAGGGTTACTTCTACCACAAAAACAAAATCATCAAATTCAAATATCATATCCGCATCCCCACCTGGGGCATGGCGAAGTGGTAAGAATTCTCTATCTACTGTAAACTTCCGAGACTCCCAAGGCTCATTTCGAAGAGAATTGATAGCAAGAAAAGCTCTCCAGATGGTCCATTCTAAGTAAGCTGGTGCTTCTCCTTGAGGAATTCTGATGCGTTCGCCGACAGCGTTCGCCTGTCCTCCAGCTCTTGGTCGTCGCCGATGTCCCTGGAGTAATTCTAAATACCTGATAATCTCTTCCCACTCAAGGCGTTGCCGGGAAGCATATTCTCTCTCTTGAAATTGAAGCCATTGATTTTCAAACCTAATGCGAAGAATAGCTAAATCTTCTACCGGTAGTTGATGAAGATTATCCGGTAAGTCATCGGGGTCAACATTGTAGTCGACTAAAATTCGATGCAAATCACGAATTGCAACAATTGCTTCATTCTCATTATCTGTAGGCAACGAGGCTCCCCGAGTCAACGTTTCTATGTATTCTTCAACCGGTATCGATTCGTAAGGAATCGCAAGAATTTGCTCAACTATTATTCGTTTAGGAACAGCTATACTTAATCGAGAAATTCCTTCATCAGCGAACAGGCCAGTAGCCTTGAAATATCTGAAATTGACGTCAGCGTAAGAAGTTAAGCTTGTAACTCCTACCCCTTCTTCAGGACGTGACGCAATAGCTTGTTCTCGGTATGCTGCTACAAAGCGGTTGACTCGTCCTACATGCTCTCTTTTTTGCCTTCTATAATCGATAATTTCTTCAACTATTATTGGAACATCGTTCATATCATAATGAAAAATTAATATGCAACCCATTTCTTCCTTTGTAATGAAGGCATCTTCTCCTACTTCTTCAAGACGTGTAAGAACTTCTAATGTCATTCGAAGAGGACTAAACGGATTGTTCACGTCACCCCTGCCTCGTAAAGAATGAATTTCAGATGGTAATTGATGAGCTAGTAAAGCCCGGAGAAAACAATCTTCTTGTTCGGGAAGAGATTGCGCGTGAATTAATCGACGCCCATTCGCCGTAACTAAATGGGTTTCCGGATGGATGAATCCTAACCGGATTGTTACCAGTCGCCATTTGCGAGCTACTGCACTTCCACTTTCTTGTCTGAGTTCAACTATTCCTTCTCTTTCTAATAAAGAGCATATTCCTTCTTCATTGGAAGAACTTAAATCTCCATGAAATTCTGAATTCACTATTACTTCGAGACCTTCTTTTAATCTTAGAGCGTTTCGAAGACTATTGTCTCCAATTATCCAAGCCATTTACATTTCCCCCGCTTCTCAGTAAGCCACAAATAAGTATTCTTCGACAGTATTTCTATTGTCTCCTATTTTGTGGTTTTGATTCCCAAACGAATATTGATGATTAACAGAGATAACCTCAACGTTTTCTTTGTGTTTTGCTAAAAGTTCGAGCATCTCGTCTTTGGTAGGTAAAGAATTTGAAGAGTATGAAACAATCAAAACACTATCCTTATACTTTTTAAATAAAAGGTCAAACGCTTCGTGCGCCCCTTTACGTGAACTAAATGGCGTTGGATAGTTTTTGAATTTCTTTGTCTTCGTCTCTTCTTGTATCTCAATACCTTCCCAATCTCGGGCTAGCCCTTCAACAAAATGATAACGTCTTATATATTCATTATCGGAATGGGGACTGAAATATGGAGGGTCCATGTAAACTAAATCAGCTTTTTTATTGAATGACATCGCATCGCCATTGCGAGAATGATTTTTCTCCCCATTGTCGAAAACAGCTGCGTTGTAAACTTCGACCGCATCTAAAAAGTGTTCCTTCAAAGAAATCTGCAAGTCTCGACGACCGTCATTATATTTATCTAAGCCTACGAAAGTAAAAATTCCTCTTGGTCTACGTTTCATACACGCCCGAACGAGCGATGCCATAGCAAGAGCTTGTTTATTTTTATTTCTTAATAAAGGAATTGCTTTTCTCATATGGTCTATAAAGGCATTGTCTTCATCATTAAAGTAAATATCTTTAAATTTCTCAGATACGAAATTATCCAATTCAACATTTGCCTCAAGGAGTTTTTTGATATCATTTTTTGACAATACGTCTTTGTTGTTTTCAATCAATGCCTTGGTAAAAGTTGCAGAAAAAGCCATGTAGTCATTGCTCAAGACTTGCTTCCCTTGAGCTTTGAACATATAAGAGACAATCCCACTTCCGGAAAACAAATCCGTCACGGTATCGAATTCGAATTGAGAAGCCACGCTCCAGATGTTCTCTAAGAGGTTCCTTTTACTCCCCATAAAACGAGTTGTTGGATACTTATCTACTTGTTCAGGTAACTTTACCAACTCTGGAACAGAGACTAGATGCTTCTTTGGTTCTACTCTTACCAATACATCTTCCCCGCTTCTCTTTGCTCCGTTGCTGTTAATATTTCTTTTGGTTTGATGTACACTGATTTCGAAATCAGCATATAACTCATGAACCAGAGGATGATTCGAATTAGTTAACAAAACATGACAGCCTAACTCATGAAGTCTTTTTACTTCTGCAGCCAATTCTACTTGGTCTTCTTCATAAAATTGCTCTTTTGTGTATCGCTTGAAATCCGAATACTCACTAATAGGTAAATACGGGGGGTCAAGGAATATGAAATCTCCAGGCTCTGCGTATTGAGCTAATATTTTTTTGTAATCTCCATGTACTATTTCCGTGTTTTGAAGGAGTTCACTCACGGCTCTTAAATTATCTTCATCACAGATTTTCGGATTTTTGGAGTTAGCGAAAGGAACGTTAAACATTCCTTTTTTGTTAACACGATATAAGCCATTGAAGCATGTTTTATTCAAGTAAACTGTACGAGCCGCCCGCTCGACGGGAGACATCAAATTAATATCTTTGGCACGAGTACTTAAAAAGAATTCTTTTTCATTTTTCATTTCTTTCAGCTGTTCAATTACTGCATCAACGTCTGAAGAAACAGTTTTGTATAAATTAATCAGTTCTTCGTTCGAATCCGCTATTATTGCTTTATCCGGCTGGAGGGCAAAAAAGACAGCTCCCCCACCTACGAAAGGCTCTATATACTTGTTATATTTTGCCGGTGCTGCAGCTAAAAGAACGTCTAACATTTGAGTCTTACCGCCGGCCCATTTTAAAATGGGGCGCGCTTTTGCTGGGGCTTTGACTGGTTTTATTTTCAATTTCTTCATTTCCATATCATTTTCCCCCTGATTCACTTTATTGGTTACCGAATCCTGAGTTCGGCTCCCGGAACATATGTTTTCATTTCTTTAATCTTAAGTGAGATAAATAAGCGTGTCAAAATTAGCTGTATTTTCACCTAAGCACAAGGATAACTACGTCATGTTAACTTATATCTTCCAACCAATTATAAAATTTTGGCGCTGGTTTTCTTCTCCCCGTGTCGGCTCCAGGTTGATATTCAAGTTCAAGCTTATTCTTATCCATTCCTTTTTTCATTAAATTGCTACAGCATTCAACAAAATAAGCTGGAATACTTTCTATCGATTTTCCAAGATGCAACTGCTCGTTCATTTTATATAGCGATTTTTGTACTAATCCAGGGTAATACTTTTTAGCAATTCGTAGGGCAATAAGAGATGCATTGTCTCGTATTACAGGAAGTAAATCTTCATTGTTTTTAATTTGTTCGTAAAAAGCCTTTTGACGTTCTGAAAGATATTCATCAATTCTTAGGGATTCTTGTTCGTTTTTTTTAGCATTCAAAAGCTCATTATCTATGTGATTCGCTATATTATGTATTGAATCTTGTTTTAAAAGATTTAAAAGATTAAAAGAGATAGAATAGATAGGACTTGGATTTTCTTGGTTTACGCTTAGAGCATCAACGACTTCAGAGTTTTGAAGATGTTCATTTTGATGTTCACTTTGATGTTCGTTTTGATGTTCAATCGCATGAAAGGTATCGGTCGGATGAATGTGAAAAACTTGCTCCATAATCTCTTCGAAATTTGGATGAGTCTTCAAAACGAACACGTATTTACCAGCATGATTATTTGCTAGTCGACATACCAAAATATCCCCGCTCTCTTTCATTGCTCTAACCGCTTCTACAACTGTAGTACGACTCTTTATACCGCACTTTTGCATAAGTTTGTCTGTTCCGATAGTACAAATCCCCGAACCGGTTAACAAATAAGCTATTTCATCAAGTACTTCTCTCTTCTTTGGAGTAAATAGTTTTCTGAAAGATTTCCCCATGGCATACATTTTATTTTCTATCGAATCGATTATTTCCTGTTTCCGTTGCGTGTTGAACCGCATCCGTCCGTTAAAGCGTTGTAAATCTTCATTAAAACAAGTCAACATAGTAGTCATTCTGTAAAACTCCCTTTCTCTAGGGAACAGAAAAAGGCACTGCATCTCCTATTAAACAATAGGAGAAACAGTGCCTTTCCGGTCAAATATTGACTTCTGTCAATATAATTTGTTGAAAAAGTTACAACACAGCCTTATAATTAGTTACATATAAGGTTGTGAAGAACTTTGGCAGGAGTTTCATCCTTGGTTGTGCAAGGAGGAATACGGTTTAAGAGTGTGGGGACACTACTTAGACACGCTGAAGTTCTTTTTCCGTTCATTATGTAGTTGTTCTTATTATACGGTTTAGCTGCCGGATTTTTCAATCTCTTTTTTTACCTTAAGTAATTTGGTACATAGGGTTTTCTTAAAAAAAGAAAGAAGAGGCTATCTAACCGACTTCAAATGAGCATAAATTAAACCTTGGAACAACGCTAGTTCATCTTCTTTTTACAATATAAAACCCGTCGATGATGCGAATCATCGACGGGTTTTATATTGTATGTAATTTAATCTGAATTCATTTAAAAAACCTTCCAAATAGCCCTTTCTTTTCGGGCTTGATTTCGTTTTCTTCCTTTTTCTCTTCTTCTTTTAATGACTTGAATTCATTTTGAATTGAATTCATTTTTTCAAGCATCTTCTCCATTGTTTCTGCCATTTCCTTGTTTTGTGCATTTGACTTCTCCAGTTGTTCTTCCACTTTCTCCAACTCTTTTTTAGTAGAGGAATCTTCAAGTAATTTTTGTTTTTCGACTCTCTCAAAGAAAGAATTCATTTCCGACTGGGTTGGAAGGTCCCGCAATCTTTCTGCTAACAATAAGAGAGATTCTTCTAACCTGGTATTCTTTATAGCTTCGTTGATAGACTTTTCATATCGTTTAACTTCTTCTCTTGATTGAAGGTCTTGCTGCTGATTATAGTAGAGGTCTTCTTTTTCCAACATTTCTCTGACATCATCGAAAGTTTTTCGAGTCCCAGCATCTTTGGCAGCTTGAAAAAAATCACGAATTTTCACGATTTTTCCTATTTCGGATTCGGGAATATACCGTGTGTTCGACCGCATATCGTGCTCAATTAGACCCTTTTTACACCAGTCTCTTAATCTAGCTCCGTCAATATCAAGGTTTTTAGATACTTCTCCTATTGTTGACCAATTGTCGTCCCGCATAAATATTCCCCCTTTCATGTCCGTTAATTCAAAGTAAATTCAATCTTAATCGAGCATCAGTTCAATTTGAATTAAATATGTTTTAAGTTCAATTCACTTCACTAATTATAACTTTATGTAAATGTGTTTAAAGGTACTTTATAAGTAATTCAATTCTAATTCATTTATTCATTATAGCTAATATAGTTGAAAAGAGAACACCAATACAATATTAAGACTCAAAAAGATTCTCATATAGCTTGTAAGCTGATTCTGCTACACTTAAAAGCATAAACCGGATTATTAGGGGGATTTCAAATGACCACCAATATTCAAGAATTAATGAAAAGTGCAAATGACGCATTAAAGGCTCTTCAGCGCTTTGAAGATGCCTTTGAGAATGTCGAGCATCGATATGACCCGGAAGCTGTTTCCGTTGATGAACGGAGTCAATTTATCCAGCTTCGCCGGATTTATGACGCTGCACTCGATATGACGGATTCACTTAAGTTTTTGCAGAAACCTATACTGGCCGAAGGTGCTTTGAGAAAGCAACCAAACGGACGCTATCATGTGGATGGGGTCGAATTGACTTCGGGGCAGCGCCTTGAACTTTACGATAAAGATGATGATGTTTTCTATCCAACCGCATTAGAACACAAATCCAGGGATTATTATATTGTGCTCTTGGGCAGAGATGTGGCTATTGAAAGTAAATTGGTTCGGATTCGTCGATAAAGGGTCTTAATGAATTGTCGGATTCTGTTTACACGTATAAAAATTAAGTTGAAATTCTAATTCTTCCTCAACTCAGATTGAATTGAAGTGTATCTTGCTTACTAAGCCAATATATAACCCAACATACGAGGAGGGTAATGATAATGAGATTCACAAAAGATTTCATACAACAACTTTTAGAAGCAAACGAGGGATTTACGAAAACAAAACATTTCTCTGATAGAAATTTTAAGGAAACTAATCACTATTTAATTGAAGGTGGAAAATTGCTTAAACGTTCTGTCGGCAAGACATCATGGGCTGATAGTCGTTATGATAAAAGCGTAATTGCGGACATAGACCAAACTAGAAGATTTTTAAAAGACGTTATTAACGAGCTAAAAACTGAAGGAATCAAATAGGCAGACTTCAATCTTCTGCTTTATTGTATTCACCAGGATGGTTTTTGAACTTCTCAATATCGTTCAAAACTGGGTGCAAAGTCGAACTTTTTTTACGTATATATATAGGTTTATGTTTCGGGAAAGTTTCCTCGAGGAAAGTTTCATTGAATATCCTACTCCCTGTAGGTTTCGATGGAACTTTCCTCGTTTTTTAATAGACAGCGAACCGCTCGTCAATGTGCACAGAAAATTCCATCCCAACCGAACGACTTTCCCTCCAATATAACAAGGAATTTTCGATTAAAGATTTAAATTCACATAAATTTCGTCCAGTTCATCTTGTTCAACAGTGATATAGGCTAATGTCTCTCTCGGACTGCTGTGATTTAATAGACGCATGATATAAGTGATATCCGTCCCTTGTTTCCATAAATGAAACGCAAACGTCTTCCGCATCCCGTGTGTTCCAAAGGGTAAATGACCGAGCCCACATTCTTCTAAAGCACGTGCCAGGATTTGAAGTGCTCTATATCGGCTAATCGGTTGTTGGTTGCCTTGTCTAGAGATAAACACATAATCGTGAAAGTTGGGCTTATATTCGGCCAGATAAGATTCGATTGACCGGCGCAGATTCGGACTAATCGCAAACCGCTTTGTCTTCTTCGTTTTTTTTTCTTGTAAGACAATCGATTCTTTGGCTCTTCGTCCGTCGTCGGTTAAGTCCCTCACTTTGAGCGATAAGATATCGGAAATGCGAAGTGCGCTGGAAATCCCAATCATGAATAACAGGTAGTTCCGCTTATTTTTCTCCACCTTCAAAAAGTAATCTTTTACTTCCTCGATGTCTTCTCGGTTTTTTAATGGATAGGTAGTGGTCATGCCCCTTCTCCTCTCTCTAGTTTACCTTTCCTTTATTATACATTGATTTTGTTAAACTGATAGAAAAAATTAAAGTAGCGAAATAGTAGAATGCTAATGCGACGGGCTTTCCAGTTGCACTCTATCCCATTTTGTTAAACTCAATCGTACTCTTGTCTATTAATCATTTCACTGGAACCCGTGGGTTCCAGTTCTATCACCGACTGGAATTCAGGAAGAATTCTGCTTAACCGGCGCAATTCCCACAAAAAAAAGCCTTTCGGCTTTGGTTCAATATGATTTGATAAAGGCAATCAATTCTTCCCGGACTTCATTTTTAAAACACAGGTCCGAAGAAACGATACTTGCTGCCATCTTACTCCCCTTTTCTCTAATAGGGACCACCGTTATATATAAATAGGGTTGGTTTTCTTTATTGCCATCAATAATGTAATCGGCAAACTCTTGAGCTACTGCCGAACGTAATTCGCTTGCTTTACTGCCGTCTTCTTCTCGACTAAAAATATGTTCCGGGTATTTATCTTTCTCTTTTAAATATACTATGATGGAAATCATCATCAATACCTCCTATATATTAATAAAAGCGAATATGATTGTCGTCTTCCCGTGCTGTATATCCATGTTTTAAATCCGGTTTGAATCTAAGCTTGAATTGTTCCTGAAGGGTCCAGAACTCTTTAATGCATTCATCTAATTTAGTAGCCTTATAAAGTGCATGGATATAAGAAGGAGACGAATGCACCAATCCTCCTGCAGAATCAATTTCAAATTCCCACTCTAACTTTTTATTAGCTTGTTCATCATCTGTGTATCCAACTATAGTGAAAGAACCGTCGTTCGAACCACCCTTCTTAAATCTATGAATATGATGGTGCCAAGAAGTCATTTCTATCGCTCCTCAATAATTTACATTTTTCTCAAACTACCTCATACACTATATTCCTTTCGATATTTTGATGAAAACTCCTCTTTGGTCTAAGTAAAATACACACTATAAATAGTTACAGTTTTTTAGCTTTCATAGAATTTTGTATCTCTCTTTTCCGTTCAACGATAGGTTACTTACAATTTCATTCGAAAATTAGGAGTTTATTAAAGACAGCTCTCGGGGAAATAGTAAACAACTAGGCGAATTTGTAAG
>NZ_JRGN01000054.1 GCF_000775575.1 Planococcus sp. CAU13 | reverse complement strand
TTCTATCTTACGTTTAGTGAGTTGTATCTTACGATTCCCCCATCCTATCTTGCGTTCCCACGTTTCAATCACCTTTCTCCACAAAAAAAGTCTCAGCCCCCAAACTATTCCCCACTACCCAACCGTTTTTTCTTGTTCTTATCCTCGATATTAATTATGATGAGGTCAACGGCAAATATAAGATTTCTAAGAAAATTCGCCCTGTTATTATTCAGGCCGGAAATCATATAATAGAAGAAACTAAAAATGGAACGGAGATTATTATGACATTGTCCCTTAATCCGCGGGCGGAAGCGCTCAGAATTTCCGGGATCCGCCAGTTTTTCAACCAGCTCGTGGACTATCCCGACGCCATCAATTTGACCATCGGCCAGCCTGACTTTCCGACGCCGGAAGCTGTAAAACAAGCCGGCATGGATGCCATTGCCGCGAATAAAACCAGTTATTCCCATAATGCGGGGCTGCTCGAGCTGCGCCAGGAAGTCGCGTCTTTTTTCAGCGACACATACGAGCTGACATACAATCCGCAGACGGAAATCATCATCACGAACGGCGCCAGCGAAGCGCTGGACTCTCTGCTGCGCACGATTCTTGAAGAAGGCGATGAAGTCATTATTCCAGCGCCGTGCTACACGGGCTATGTGCCGCTGATTGAGCTGAACGGCGGCAAGGCGGTGCTGTTCGATACGTCGGATACCGGATTGGTGCCGGATCCGGAACGCCTGGAAGCCGCCATCACGAATAAAACAAAAGCGGTTTTATTTAATTTTCCATCGAACCCGACCGGCGTCAGTCTGACGAAGGAAGAGACGGATGCACTGGTTGAAGTATTGAAAAAACATGAAATATTCATCATCTCAGATGAAATCTATTCGGAAAACGTCTTCGAAGGGCGGCATTTTTCATTCGCGTGCTACCCGGAAATTCATGACCGGACGTTTCTCGTGCACGGCCTGTCGAAATCACATTCGATGACAGGCTGGCGGATGGGCTTCCTGCTGGGGCCGGAACAATATTTGCAGCACGTGATTAAAGTGCATCAGTACAATACTGTCTGCGCGTCGCTGCCGAGCCAGCATGCGGCCATCGAGGCGCTGCGCAATAACCGCTTTGTGCCGGATGAAATGAACGAGGCTTACAAAATTCGGCGTGATTTCGTTTATGGAAAATTAAAGGAAATGGGATTTGAAGTCGTCAAGCCGACAGGGGCATTTTACATATTCCCATCCATCGAAAAGTTTGGCGTTTCTTCATTCGACTTCGCAACGCGGCTGTTGAAGGAAGGGGGAGTGGCGGCTGTGCCGGGGTCAGCTTTCACGAATTACGGTGAGGGGTTCCTGCGGATTTCGTACGCCTATGCAATGCCGACACTGGAGCAGGCGATGGAGCGGATGGCTGAATGGCTGGAGACACTCGAAGTGACAGAGAGGGGATGACGTATGGCTTTATTATGGGATACACCACAGAAATTGCAGGATCTGCTATGTGAAATGGTGAGCTGGAAAAGCATTACTTTATCGGAGGGGGAAGTAGAATTTTCCTATAACCTGAAAGAAAAGCTCCTTCAGATTCCATATTTCCAGGACAATCCGGAAAAGGTTTATCTGGGTGAAGTGAACTGGGACCGCCAATACGTCACCGCTCTCTATAAACATCCGGAAGCGACGGATACGATTGTTTTGATGAGCCATTTTGATACGGTCGAAACGGAAGAATACGGCGATCTTGAGCCGCTTGCCCATAAGCCGCTGGAGCTGACGGCAGCGCTGAAGGATTTCCGCGACGAGCTGGATGAGTTTGCCCGTGCGGACCTCGATTCAGGTGACTACCTGTTCGGCCGCGGCATCATGGATATGAAAGCGGGGCTGGCCATGCACATGGCGATGCTTGAAAAAGCGGCAGCCAATGAATGGCGCATCAATCTGCTGCTTTTGACGGTGCCGGACGAGGAAGTCAATTCCGCCGGCATGCGCTACAGCGTCGGAAAATTGCTCGACCTCGAGCGCGAATACGGACTTGAATATATTTTATTCCTGAACGGTGAGCCTTCATTCGCACAAAAGCCGGGAGATCAGAATCATTACATCTACACCGGTTCGATCGGCAAAATCATGCCGTCCGCGATGTTCTACGGGAAAGAAACGCATGTCGGCGAACCGCTGTCCGGCATCACGTCGAGCTATATTTCGACCTACCTGACCCACCGCATGGAATGGAATCCGACGTTCAAGGAAACAGTATACGGCGAAACGACGCCGCTTCCTGTAACCCTGACGCAGCGTGACATTAAAAATTCCTATTCGGCGCAGACCCCGTACCGGACATTCGCGATGTACAACGTATTTACAATGAAACACAGTGCGGATGAAGTGTTCGACTTGTTCGAGCAGGTGGCAAAAGACGCCGCCGCACATTGCATGGAAGATTACCTGGCAATGTGCCGCAATGAAAACATCGAGCCGGTCGGCAATATCCGCGTCATGCGCTATGAGGAACTGAAAGATTACGCACTCGAAAAGTTCGGGATTGTGTATTTCAATGACCTGATACACGACACATTGATGCATCCGGAATGGGACGTGCGCGAGAAATCGATGCACATCACCGACATCCTGCTGCTCAATTGCCAGGAACTGACGCCGGCGATGGTCCTCATGTACGCGCCACCGTATTACCCGGCGGTCAATTCGTCAGAAGATGAGCTGGTGCAGCGCTGCGTCGAGCAGATTACTGCGAACGCTGAAATGAAATTCGGCCATAAGCTCAATCAAATCCATTATTTCAACGGCATATCCGACCTCAGCTACGTCAATTACGGCGAGCAGGAAGACGGCTGGATCACGTACGAAAACAACACGCCGGTCTACGGTGATTCCTACAGCATCCCGTTCCAGGCCATGAAACAACTGAAAGCGCCGGTCCTTAACATCGGCCAATTCGGCAAAGACGCCCACAAACGCACCGAGCGCCTGCACATCCGGAACGCGTTCGAGCAGATGCCGGCGCTGCTGGAAGACATGATTTTGAGCATACCTGTGAAAAGCCGCCTGTGATGGGGGGCTTTTTTTGGTGGGAGATGGGGTGAGTGCATGATTGCGTCTGAAAAAGTGGAAACGTAAGATAGAA
>NZ_JRGN01000334.1 GCF_000775575.1 Planococcus sp. CAU13 | reverse complement strand
GGAATGAAACCCTTAAGATAGTGGAATTATGCCGCAGCCACGGTATCGGCATGTGGGTTGGGGGCATGATTGAAATGGGCATATCCAAAGCCCATAACCTCGCACTGGCATCGCTGCCGGATTTCTTTCTGCCAGGGGATTTTTCGGATTCTCAGCATTTCTGGGAACAGGACATCATTTCTCCTGAAATTGAAGTGGTGAACGGAAAGATCGCATTACAGAAGAAAGACGGCATTGGGTATGAATTTATCCAGTGAAAGCGGGACTGATTCAGGTCCTGCTTTATTTTTTTGCCTTTTTTCAGAAATCATATGATAAGATGATAAAAAGTGTAAATGGAACTTTCTGTATAGTTTGTCAGGTTATTTTTGTATTAATGAGATGCGAAACAATTACCATTACACCCGAAATGGAGGGAACCTTTCATGAACTTCTGGAAATTCATGCTTTCGTTTTTTATTGTCAGCGCCATTGCTGATCTGACTTACCTCAACCTTAGTTTCTTCGAGTACAGCTTATTCAGCGCTGATGTATTTCAATGGGCAACACCGATCAAGTTTTTAGTGGAAATGAGTATTTTTGCCGTTCTGCTTTTCGGCTTATATAATCTGCTGGAATTTCCGGGTAAGTGGCGGATGGAACGAAAATACATAAAGACGCAAAAGGAACTGGCCGATGAAGCAAAGTAAAGGCAGTTCTATGAATCCGAGGGTGTTTTTTAGTGTCTTGTTCGTAATTATTACCGGCTGGTTTGCCGTTGGAGCTTATGCCAGTTCACAGCATCTGGAAAAGCCGGTATTCCTGGATCATTATATCGATGATTATGCTCAGGAAGCGCTGACGCTGCAGTTTTATTACATAACGAATAAAGGCGATCGGAATACGATTAATTATATAATGCTCGGGTATATACCGGGATACGTAAATAGTGGATATATCGATGAATTTTTTGATCCGTTCATGGAGGAAGCTCAATACATCCAGCGCTATGGACTCCACGATTTGAGGTCAGTCACTATCACTTTAGATGCGCAAGAAATAAATAAGTCAAAAGAGAATATGACGTTTGATGAAATAACTGTCTACTTCTCAGACGGCAGTTCGATGGTGGCAGATATTGGGGAAATCGTTCTTCATCCCATTAAGAGCACGGATAATCCTCTGCTTTCCCAGGAGTTATCGGCTTCATCTCCGAACAGTTATGAATCTGTTGTGCGCGCTGAAGAAAAATTGACCATAACATCATTGCAGCCGCATATGCCTGCGGATGATTTAAACAGCCTGACAATCCACTTGCTGGGAGAAGATGAAATCGTAAACGAATATAATCTGTCCGATATGATGGATGAAAAGATCCGACATGAAAAAGGCAGCCATTACATGGATTTGAACTATCCCATTGAATTGGATGAAGAGGAAGCTTTTGTCCTGTCCATCCGGAATCAGGAAAAAGTGAAATACGTTCTCAAATCCTGGATGATGGTGGAGGCGCTGGATGAGAATAATAAAGAACTGAGCTTTCCTCTTTATCTTTCCTGCATTCCGGAGCTGGCTGCAGCGGATATAAAAGCGATCTTAGAGCAAAAGGGGCAGGGGAATAAATGAAAAATTCTTTGAGGCAGATCCTATATGGTTATGTATTTATTTTTCTGGCCATCCGAATTGGCGTAGATCTGCTGGCCGATCCGATCGGTTATTTCCTGATTGCGGCAGGCTGCTTTAAAATCGGGGGACGTTTTTTCGACGGCAAAATTGCGTCGTATATCGCGAACGGGCTGCTTTTTCTATCATTCCCATCTGTATTCATCGATTTTAACCTCATTGAAAGCGGACCCTGGTACTATTATTCCAAGATGCTGTTTGCAGGAGAAATCGTCTTGACGTTTTACATCTTCCGCATGCTGAAAGCGGTCGCACAATTCAATGTCAACATCAGACTGGAAGAGCGGACACAGCGCCTTTTCAATGTCTATATTCCAGCGAGTCTGTTAATGCTAGCCTTCACCGGTGTCCTGATCGCTTTTGAGTTTGAATTCATGCAGGTTCTGTCGTTTGCGCTGTTGCTATTTTTATTGGGATTGAAAATTGCCTTTCTCTTTTTGCTCAATGCGTTCAGAAAAAATACTACTGATGAAAAACGGCCGGTCATCACGTTTGGAGAAGGGAGCACAGAGAGCTGATGAAATTTTACATTGCTTCAAGCTTCGCAAATAAAGAAAAAGTCAGGGAAGCTGCGGATCTATTAAAAGAGCAGGGATTTGCACAAGCTTACGATTGGACCGAAAACATGCGGGCTTCTTCAATAGAAGATTTGAAACGAATTGGGCAGCTTGAAAGGGAGGCGGTACTTGAGGCTGATTTTCTGGTTGTCCTATTGCCGGCAGGAAAAGGCAGCCATATTGAACTCGGTATTGCCGCAGGGCAGGGGAAGCCGGTTTATCTGCTGTCGGAATCTGAAGAGTATTTCGAGATTGATGTGACGAGCACATTCTATTATTTGCCGGAAGTGAAGATTCTGATCGGCAATTTAAAAGAAAATATTAATCACATTTGCAAGAAAGAAGTTCAAAAAGAAAGCGTCCAATGAATTTCCAATGGACGCTTTCTTTTATTTCAATATTGTTTCCAGCACTTCAAGATTCTTTTCCATCAGTGTAAAATACGTTTCTCCGTTATCGATGTCTTCCTGGGTCAATACGCCAAGATTGTGCATTTGGACCGCTTCGGCGCCGACTTCTTTTTGAACGACTTCCGTCAGATTGGAAGAGACATTCTGTTCAAATACAATGTATTCGATATTTTTTTCATGGGCAAGATCAACGATTTCCGTCAATTCTTTCTGGGAAGGTTCGTCCTGGCTGTTCAGCCCGGCAACTGACACCTGTTCAAAACCATATGGCTCTGCCAGGTAAGTGAACGCTGCATGGGATACAAAAAAGGTATCTTTCGTCACGCGCTCATGCAATTCGCTGAACGCCACATCCAATTGTTGCAGCTCTTCGACCAATGCAGCGTGATTTGTTTCATAAATTTCAGTGTTGTCCGGATCTTTGGCAATCAATGAATCTTTGATGGCATCCGCCAGGTTCTGGCTGAGTTTCGGTGACATCCAGACATGAGGATCGGTTGAACCATGGTTGTGGCCGTCGTGTGCACCCTCTTCTCCGTGGTCATGATCCTCATGATCTTCGTGCTCGTCTTCATGTTCTTCCTCGGAATGGCTGCCATCATTGTGCAGCGCTGCTTCCAATTGTTCGTCCGAGATGGAGTCGGCCAACGCCACAAATTCCACTTCTTCGCCGTTCAGGGTTCTCTTTGCACTGTCAATAAAACCTTCCAGACCGAGACCGATGTAGAACATCAGGTCTGCTTCAGCGATGGCGATCATGCCCTGCTGAGTCGGTTCGAATGTGTGTTCATTCGCGCCGGCCGGATAAACGGATGTTACTTCAACAAAATCTCCGCCGATCCGTTCAGTGAAATAAGTCAATGGATATACAGTTGTATAGATTTCCAATTTTGTGTTGTCAGCAGGTGATGCAGCATTGTCTGTGTCAGCATTTCCGCATGCAGCAAGAGTTAGAGCAGTAAGCAATAAAACAAATAGAGCCAGTTTTTTCATAAGGTTCCTCCAAAATGTAACGATTACGTTTTATTCACGTAGAGTATCTTACCCCAATCTTTTTTTAAACACAAGAAAAACCTCCAATTATTTTTTTGGAGGCCATTGTTCGGGTACGAAATCAACGCCGCCTTTATTGAATGGATGGCAGCTGAGAATTCGTTTGATTGCCAGAAATCCGCCTTTCAGGGCGCCGTGCTTTTCGACGGCTTCAATGCCGTAATGGGAACAGGTCGGATAGAATCGGCAACTCGGCGGTGACAGCGGGGAGATGAACCGCTGATAGAAACGGAATATTTTTATCAATGCAGTTTTCAGTTGGATCGCCTTCTTCTTTCCATCAGATTGGAAGCTCTTATGTTTATTGTAGGGACTTTGAAGGTATTAATAAAGTAGAAGAACTTATCAATTTGAATGGAGAGTGGATATCAATGTCGAAAGAATTAAACGATGAACTCAATGTGCAGGTGGCAACGTGGTCAGTAGTATATACAAAATTACATAATTTCCACTGGTATGTGAAAGGTCATCAATTCTTTACCCTGCATGTGAAGTTCGAGGAACTTTACAATGAAGCGACTTTGCATATGGATGAAATTGCGGAGCGATTACTGGCGCTTGGCGGGAAGCCGGTCGCTACAATGAAAGAGCAATTGGAGTTGTCCGTAGTTGATGAAGCGACGAGCAAAGAAAACTCGGATCAAATGGTCGAGGCGGTTGTATCGGATTATGATAAAATCATGAAATCCCTGAAAAAAGGCATGGAACTTGCAGCTGAAGACGGCGATGATATGACGGAAGACATGCTGAACGCCATCCATCAGAACCTTGAGAAACATTCATGGATGCTGTCTGCATTCCTCGGCGAAAAGAAGTAAAATAGAATTACACAAAGCGCACACGTTCCGGATTGTGGGCGCTTTTTTAGTTTGTTCAGGAGTGAGGAAAAATGGAATATACGGATTGGAATGGCTGCCACTGCAAATTGTCATTCGAGAGGGATGCGTTCCAGCTCGCCAGCCGGCATGTGCTTGTGATAGCCAGGTGGCAGGGTCGCTGGCTGCTGACGGATGACAGGAAGCGGGGGCTGGAATTCCCGGGAGGTAAAGCGGAAGCGGGCGAAAGTCTGATGGAGGCGGCGGTACGTGAAGTTTATGAAGAGACGGGTGCAGTTATTGAGGAATTGGAATGGTTTGCGGAGTATTATGTCGACAGCACCCCGCCTTTCTGCAAAACCGTGTTTCTGGCAAAAGTGTCGGCCGTCGAAGAGATCGAATTGATGGAAACGAACGGAGCCGTTTTGGTAAATGAATTAGCGGTGGATGATACTTACAGTTTTCTGATGAAAGATGAAGGAATGAAAGAAATCATGAAGCGGGTGAATGCAGATGGAAAATGGAACGATTGAATCGAAAAGGCGCTACCCTTCGCCGAATCCCAAAGTAGAGCTGACGGAAATCGTTTATTGGTCGGAAGGCTTGAAGGTCAAAGGGCTGCTCGCTGAACCGAAAGAGCCGGGCGATTACAGCGGCATGCTCTACTTGCGGGGCGGCATCCAGTCAATCGGCATGGTGCGGCCGGCCCGGGCTGCGCAATATGCTGCGCAGGGATTTGTCGTTTTCGCACCGTATTACAGAGGCAATCGCGGAGGGGAAGGCAAAGATGAATTTGCAGGCGCTGACCGGTGGGATGCTGTGCATGCGGTGGATGTGCTGAAACAATTCTGTAACGGCAAAGTGCATCTGCTGGCATTTTCCAGAGGCGGCATCATGGCGCTTTGGACGGCCGTTTTGCGGAATGATATTACGTCACTTGTGACGTGGGCCGGTGTTACGGACACGGTGCTGACGTATAAAGAACGGCCGGATATGCGGCGGATGATGAAGCGGATTTACGGCGGTACACCGAATACCGCGCTGACCGCTTATGAAGAACGGAATCCGCTCCTGCGGCTCGACGAAGCGACAGCGCCGATGCTGATCATACACGGATTAAAAGATGAAAACGTGCTGCCTGCACAGGCGTATCTGCTGGAGGAAGCGTTGAAATTGAATGGCCACCCACATGAAACGTGGTATTTCCCTGAATATGATCATTTCTTCCCGCCGGCCGCCAATCGCAGGACGGTTGCCGCTTTGGCACATTGGATGAAAGATAAGGAACAGTAAGACAGGCAAAAAAAATCACATCCGGCGAAACTGCCGGATGTGATTTTGCTGATCAGTTATTCAATGGACCGCCTTTAGCGCTGATGTCAGCTGATACGGTGCCGAATTTCTTGAAGTTTTCCTGGAATTTTTGAGCCAGTTCGTTTGCTTTTGCGTCATAAGCTTCTTTATCGGCCCATGCATCGCGTGGATTCAGGACTTCAGTTGGCACTCCTGAGATTTCTTTCGGAATGCTCAGTCCGAATATTGCTTCCTGTGCCGTTTCTGCATCGTGCAATTCGCCTTTGATCGCTGCGCGGACCATTGTGCGCGTATACGAAAGTTTCATGCGGCTGCCGACACCATATTCTCCACCGGTCCAGCCTGTGTTTACAAGGAATACATCCACTTTGTGCTCATCGATTTTGTTGCCGAGCATTTCAGCATAAACCGTTGCATGCAGTGGAAGGAACGGTGAGCCGAAGCAAGTTGAGAACGTTGCTTCCGGAGACGTTACACCACGCTCAGTGCCGGCAAGTTTCGATGTATAGCCGCTCAGGAAGTGATACATTGCCTGTTCTTTCGTCAGTTTGCTGATTGGAGGCAATACGCCGAAAGCGTCAGCCGTAAGGAAAACGATTGTTTTTGGATGTCCAGCCATTGAAGGGTGGATGCTGTTGTCGATTGCATCAATCGGATAAGCTGCACGGGTATTTTCAGTCAATGAACCATCGTCATAATCAGGAATGCGTGTTTCCGGATCGACCACTACGTTTTCAAGCACGGAACCGAAACGGATAGCGTCATAAATCTGCGGCTCGTTTTCACGAGAAAGGTTGATCGTTTTCGCGTAGCAGCCGCCTTCGATATTGAAAACGCCGTTATCGGACCATCCATGCTCGTCATCACCGATCAGTTTGCGGTCCTGATCTGCTGAAAGGGTAGTTTTTCCTGTACCTGACAGACCGAAGAATAAAGCGACATCGCCGTCCTGACCGACGTTTGCTGAACAGTGCATAGGAAGAATGCCTTTTTCAGGAAGGATATAGTTCATGATCGAGAAAATGGATTTTTTCATTTCGCCGGCATATTCAGTGCCGCCGATTAAAATAACGCTTTTCTCCATGGAAACGATGATGAATGTTTCAGAATCCGTGCCGTCGACTGCCGGATCCGCTTTAAAAGTCGGAGCGTAGACGACAGTGAATTCTGCATCATGGCTTTTCATTTCTTCAGCTGTCGGACGGATGAACAATTGGTGGGCAAACAGATTGTGCCACGCATACTCGTTGATCGTCTGGATGTGAAGGCGTGATTCAGGGTCTGCACCGGCAAATCCTTTAAAGACAAAAAGCTCTTCTTTTTCTTTAAGATGTTTCAGGACTTTTGCATACAGATTCTCGAAAATTTCAGAAGAAATCGGACGGTTTACGGAACCCCAGTCAATTTTATCTTTCGAAATATCTTCTTCTACCATATACTTATCTTTAGGCGAACGGCCTGTGTATTTTCCTGTTTCGGCTCTGACTGCACCTTCGCGTGTTAATATTGCTTCACCGCGTGAAGTTGCTGCCTCCACTAATTGTGGGACCGACAATTGGATTTTGACATTAGTGCCGTTTAAAAGATCTTTCAAATCGCTTGCGAAGTTAACTGAGTTCATATATGTACCTTCCTTTTCGGTTATTCCCAAGGTATTGGGGAAGAGTTATATTCGAACAATAGTATAACACATTAACTTGATTAGTCTATACTAATAACCCGCCTAATCCGAAATTTCAACAATTGTGCATATTCAATACCCGCCTTAGGCTATTTTAAAGCATTCACTCAGAATTAATTATAAAAATCGTTGACATCATATAGGCATTTCCGTATGATGAAAAATTGAACGGATACTCTTATTCCGAGCTGGTGGAGGGGACAGGCCCTATGAAACCCGGCAACCTGCTGCATGATGCAGCGCTGGTGCCAAACCTGAAGCAAGGCGCAAAGGCCTTGGACGATAAGAGTGAAAGGTGCGTATGATGATTTCTCCTTTCCTCATTTAAGGATGAGTGAAGGGATTTTTTTATGAATTGCCCTTAATCCTCGTGTACAAAGGCCACAACGGCTTGAAGTTCAATCCAGTAATGTTTGGAACGGACTTGACATGGGAAAACGAGTACCGTATCAATTTCGAGAGCAATCTCGCAGGATATAAGGAGGAACATTTTTTGACAAACCGTCGATTATTCACATCAGAATCAGTAACTGAAGGACACCCGGATAAGATCTGTGACCAGATTTCAGATGCCATCCTGGACGCGATCCTTGCAGAAGACCCTAATGCACGAGTGGCGTGCGAAACGACCGTTACTACTGGTCTTGTTCTCGTGGCCGGGGAAATTACAACAACAACTTACGTGGACATTCCGAAAGTGGTTCGCCAGACCGTACAGGAAATCGGATATACACGCGCGAAATACGGCTTTGACTCTGAAACGAGTGCTGTCCTGACTGCTATTGATGAGCAGTCACCGGATATTGCTGCAGGGGTTAACGTTGCTCTTGAAGCACGCGAAGGCCAGATGACAGATAAGGAACTGGATGAAATCGGAGCTGGAGACCAGGGTTTGATGTTCGGTTACGCGAACAATGAAACTGAAGAGCTTATGCCGCTTCCAATTTCATTGGCACATAAACTGGCCCGCCGTTTGGCTGAAGTGCGCAAGGAAGAAATTCTTCCATATTTGCGTCCTGATGGTAAAACGCAGGTAACGATTGAATATGATGAAAACGATAAGCCGGTACGCGTGGATACAATCGTTATTTCCACTCAGCATCACCCGGAGGTGACGCTTGAACAGATTCAGCGCAACATTAAAGAATATGTCATCAATGAAGTCGTTCCGGCACATTTGCTGGATGCTGAAACAAAATACTTCATCAACCCGACAGGCCGCTTCGTTATCGGCGGACCACAAGGGGACGCTGGTCTTACAGGCAGAAAAATCATCGTTGATACGTACGGCGGTTATGCACGCCACGGCGGTGGAGCATTCTCCGGCAAGGACGCGACGAAAGTTGACCGTTCAGGTGCTTATGCAGCGCGTTACGTTGCGAAGAACATCGTTGCATCCGGCCTTGCTGATAAATGCGAAGTGCAGCTCGCTTATGCGATCGGAGTTGCTCATCCGGTATCGATTTCAGTCGATACATTCGGAACAGGCAAAATCAGTGAAGAGAAATTCATTGAACTTGTCCGCAACAACTTTGACCTGCGTCCGGCAGGATTGATTAAAATGCTTGACCTGCGCCGCCCGATTTACAAACAGACTGCAGCATACGGTCACTTCGGACGTACAGATGTGGATCTTCCGTGGGAACGTACGGACAGAGCAGCAGCTTTGAAAGAACAATCAGGAATGTGATTATATAGAAGAAAACCGCACAAGCCCGATGGCTTGTGCGGTTTTTCATTTTTGCAGTGATTTATAATAGGCGGCTTTCTCAGCGTATTCTCGGACGATGCGTTCCATTTCGGCGATATCTTCTTCATTGAGGTCGCGGATGACTTTCGCCGGCCGTCCGAAAGCCAGTTTGCCTGGAGGGATGACTTTTCCCTGCGGTACGAGGCTGCCGGCGCCGATAAATGCGCCTTCGCCAATTTCGGCACCGTCGAGGATGACAGAGCCCATGCCGATCAATGCATTTTTCCGGATGATGCAGCTGTGGAGCGTCACCTGATGGCCGACCGTCACGTTATCTTCAAGGATCAATGGATTATTCGGGCTCTGATGGAGCATACACAGGTCCTGAACGTTGGTTTTATTGCCGATGATTGTCGGGGCTACGTCGCCCCGGACAACGGTATTGAACCAGATGGACGATTCGGCGCCAATTTGGACGTCCCCGGTGATGGTGGCGAAATCAGCGATAAATGCCGATGGGTCGATTTGCGGTTGTTTATCTTTGTATGGGTAAATCATGGTAAAACTCCTTTATTCAAGATAAGATATCTATAATGGTAGCAAAACCATTTGAAAGGTCAACTTTAAGATCAGATTTCATCTGAAGGATAGATTAAAGGGGGCGTGGTATATGTGGAAATGGCAGGCTGAAGGGCAAGCGAAGGCAGTGATCGTGCTGGTTCACAGCGCATACGAACATCATCTTCGGTATGGATGGCAAATAGAGCAATGGCGCGCAGCTGGTTTTCAAGTCGTCATGGGTGACCTGGCGGGGCATGGCAAAAGCCGGGCGACAAGTAAACCCCATATGGCCGATTTTACAGTTTATGAAACTGAAATAGATGAAATGCTGAAAGCCGCCTATACGGACGGGTTGCCGGTCTTCGTCATTGCCCATGGCTTTGGTGCCATCCTGGTGATGAGTTATCTCAGTAGAGTCAAACAGAATATAGCGGGAGTCGTCTTTACCTCTCCCTGGCTGAAACTCATCAAAACGCCTTCGAAAATTTCGGGTGCACTGCCAGGTTTGCATAAACTGACGCCGAATATGAAAATAAACCATGGCCTGATGACTGAAGATCTGACCCGCAATCCTGAAATTATCGAAATGGAGTGGGGGGACGAACTGTACAGGCCGGTTGTGACGGTCAAGTGGTATCACGAACTGCAGACGTATATGAAGATACTGAACAGCGGAAAAGTGAAATTCCCTGACATTCCAACATTCGTCCATACGGCGGAAAATGATCTCGTGTCGGATAAGGAAGCTGCAAAAAACTGGCTGAAGCAGCAGGATCTGAAAGAGTTCAGCTATAAGGAATGGAAAGGCGCCTATCATGATCTTTTCCAGGAACCGGAACGGGAAAATGTACTGGTCACGACGCATTTATTCATGAAAAATGTTCTGCGCACATTGGGCTATGTGGTGAAATAAGAAACGGAAGGAGTGATGGGCATGGCATTGCAATACAGTATCCTTGATCAATCGCCTGTTTCTGAAGGCAGCAATCCGGGCGAAGCGCTGCAGCAGACCGCTGTGCTGGCACAGAAAGCCGAGCAATGGGGTTATACGCGTTTTTGGGTATCGGAACATCATGATGCGACCACTTTAGCCGGCTCATCACCTGAAATTTTGATTTCCCATCTGGGAGCGGTGACCCGGAAGATCCGGCTTGGGTCGGGAGGAGTCATGCTGCCGCATTATTCTTCGTTTAAAATTGCTGAAAACTTCAAGCTGCTGGAAGCTTTGTATCCCGGCAGAATCGATGCCGGAGTCGGCCGTGCGCCGGGCGGCATGCCGCGAGCCTCGCTCGCGCTCAACGAAGGCCGTGCGCGGAATGTCGACCGCTTTCCGGATCAGATCGATGAACTGTCGATGTATTTGAATGATACGATTCCTGAAAATCATATGTATCACGGCATGAAGGCGACTCCGCTGACGGAATCCGCACCGCCCATCTGGATTCTCGGCTCCAGCATGTCGTCGGCTTTATTGGCTGCCGAAAAAGGTATGCCGTATATGTTTGCCCATTTCATCAACGGTGAAGGCGGGCAGGATTTCACACGAACCTACAAAGAACGTTTTGAGGCGCAAAACGGATTCGAGCCATATGCGGGCTTTGCGATTTTCGTGGTGTGCCAGGAAACGGAAGAACAGGCAGAGCGGGTGGCTTCTTCTCTTGACCTTGCATTATCGATGGGTGCACAGGGTATGCCGTCGAAAGGGACGCCGCCTCCTGAACGGGCGCTCGCCTATGAATATACGAAATTTGAGAAACTGCTCGTTGAAGAAAACCGGCGGCGCATGGTCGTCGGCACGCCTCAGCAGGTAGGTGACCGGCTGGAAGAGCTTGCCGCTGAATATGGGGCGGATGAAGTGATGCTCGTGTCGATTGCGTACGATTTCCAGGACAAGCTGAAAACGTTTGAGCTGGTTGCGGAAGAAATGAAGAAACGCAATCATGTTCTGGCGAATAATCAATAAGCTCGACGAAAATACCGCCTGGATGCTTATGCATCCGGCGGCATTTTTTTAGCTGTTTTTTTCTCAATCGCCACCAGGAACGGCGGCGAATGCTGCTGATTGATGAACTGGTATTGCATAACGTCAAATTGGGTCTGCGGAAGCTGCTTCACAAATTCCATCACAGCGTCCCGTTCTTCACTGCCGCCTTCATGGCCGGAATAGATGACGATTGCGACAATTCCATTTTCCTTCAATAAGTGGAGGCATTGGCTGATGGCAGCCAGCGTCGAGTCCGCCTTTGTAATAATGCTGTGGTCGCCTTTTGGCAGGTAGCCGAGATTGAAAACCGCCGCGCCAATCAGTGTGTGGACGTGCTGATCGATTTCAGCATGGCTGCCGAGGATCAATTCGACATTGGAGAAATCTTTGACTCGTTCACGCGTGCTTGCGATGGCTTCTTCCTGGATATCAAAAGCGTAGACTTTTCCGCTGTCACCGACCAGCCCGGCAAGAAATAACGTATCATGGCCGTTGCCGGCAGTGGCGTCAATCACGTGGTCGCCAGCTGTAACCGTCTGCTCGAGCAGAAGCTTCGTAAAAGGGAGAACGCGCATCAACGTCATGCTTCCACCGCCCCGTGGAAAAGTTTGCCCTGCCAGCTGCCGCGTTTTTCAAGTTCCGCGTCGATGCCGTTCAGCACATCCCATTTATTGACGCTCCACATCGGGCCGATCATCAATTCGATCGGGCCATCCCCGGTAATACGCTGGACGATCATATCGGGGGGAATCACTTCCAGCTGATCGGTAACGAGTTTGATGTATTCATCTTTTTCCAGAAATTCGACCATGCATTTTTCGTATTGCTTGACCATCGGAGTACCTTTCAAGAGATGCAGCAAATGGATTTTAATGCCCTGTACATCGAGTTTGGCAACTTCCCGCGCCGTTTCCATCATCATGTCCCGGTCTTCAAGCGGCAGGCCATTGATGATATGGGTGCAGACGCGAATGCCTCGGCTTCGCAGTTTTTCAACGCCTTCCTTATACAGATTGAAATCGTGGGCACGGTTCACGAGCCGCGCAGTTTCCTCGTGGATG
Source organism: Planococcus sp. CAU13 (assembly GCF_000775575.1). Taxonomy (GTDB): domain Bacteria; phylum Bacillota; class Bacilli; order Bacillales_A; family Planococcaceae; genus Planococcus. The sequence goes on along the minus strand of NZ_JRGN01000334.1, from coordinate 3,694 downwards.
GTCTGCAGGCCCAGTTCGATCCATAAATAAGTCCGTTCATTCAGCTCAGCCAAATAATCAACAACGTCATCCGGCAGACAGTCGGGACGGGTGGCGATGCTCAGGCCGACCACGTTTTCCTGTGCCAGTGCTGCTTCGAATTTCTCTTTGATGACCGGCAGCGGGGCATGTGTATTGGTGTACGCCTGAAAATAAGCGATGTACTTGCCGTCTTTCCATTTCTTGTGCATTTTCTCTTTGATTTTTTCGAACTGCATGGGAATCGGATCGACGCGGTCGCCGGCAAAATCACCGGACCCTGCAACAGAACAGAACGTGCAGCCGCCATATGCGACAGTGCCGTCGCGGTTCGGACAATCAAATCCGGCATCCAGTGCGATTTTCATGATTTTATGGCCAAAATGGTCCCGCAGATGGCGGTTCCATGTGTAATAGCGTTTGCCATCAGAAGAAAAAGGCAGATTCAATTCCATAATAACAACTCCTCATTCTGTATTGTAGCATGGCATTAATTTTCGCTACAACGGCTGAAATATCTGTTAATGGAACTTCTTTGAAAATTAGCTTGTAGAGTGTTGAAAAAAGGAATACAATGACTCTTGGAATTGAGCTAAGAGGAGACAGAACGATGCCGAAACAAGTTTGGCTTTTAATCATTGGAATGCTCGTCAATGTTACCGGGAATTCATTTCTTTGGCCGTTGACAACAATATATATGCACGACCATTTAGGGAAATCATTATCGCTCGCGGGGCTTGTCCTCATGGCGAACGCGGGAGCGGCGGTCATCGGCAACCTGCTGGGAGGCATGCTGTTCGATCGGATCGGCGGTTATAAGTCGATCATGGGCGGCATCATCGTCACCATTTTTGCATTGACCGGTTTGACCATCTGGCACGACTTTGTGCCGTTCGTGGCGTTTTATACGATCATCGGTTTCAGCGGCGGAATTGTATTCCCGAGTATGTACGCGATGGTCGGAACGGTGTGGCCGGAAGGCGGACGCAAGGCGTTCAACGCCATTTACCTGGCACAGAATGTCGGTGTGGCCGTTGGACCCGCAATGGCGGGCGTGCTGGCCGCCATCAGTTTCGATTACATATTCATGGCGAATCTGGGGATGTATACCCTGTTTTTCTTTATTGCTGCGTTCGGCTTCAAGTCAATGTCGATATCAGCTTCTGCGCATACCAGTGTTTTCAATGAAGGAAAAAAGATCCGCAACCGGGCGCCTTTCTATGCCCTGCTCATTGTATCTGCCGGCTATCTGCTCTGCTGGGTCGGCTATGTCCAGTGGCAATCGACGATTTCCGCCTACACGCAGGAAATCGGCATCACTTTGCCGCAATACAGTTTTCTGTGGACATTGAACGGCGCTTTGATTGTCCTCGGTCAGCCGCTCATCCGGCCGATCATTAAGCGCATCGAAGATAATATAAAACAGCAATTGGTCATCGGCATCGCCATCATGATGGTGTCGTATCTGGTGGTAGCTTTTGCTGACGAATTCAGCATGTTCGTCATTGCGATGGCGATTCTGACAATCGGGGAAATGTTTGTCTGGCCGGCGGTTCCGGCGCTGGCGAATCAGCTCGCGCCGAAGGGCAGGGAAGGTTTCTACCAGGGCATTGTCAACAGTGTGGCAACCGGCGGCCGCATGGTGGGTCCCTTGATGGGCGGTATCATGGTGGATCTGTACGGCATGTCTGCGCTGTTCCTGCTCGTGACGGTTCTTTTGGTTGCGGCAATCGGCACTTCATTGATTTATGATATTCCGTTGAAGCGGAAGCAGGCGGCGATGGATCAGGAAAAAGTAATAGTATAAGAATGGAAGAACCTCGCCGCGTGCGGGGTTCTTTTTGCTGCCGGTTGCGTTTCGGCGGTGACTTTGATTAAATTAGAATGAAAGCGTTCCAATAATTTGAATACTCATACATAAAGCTGAGGGGGCATAAATAAATGAAACCGATTTACAGTTCTGCAAAAGAAGCGGTGGAACAAATCCAGGATGGTGCCACGATTATGGTTGGAGGGTTTGGCCTGGTCGGCATCCCGGAACAATTGATTCTGGCGCTGGTGGACAAAGGCGTAACCGATCTTACCGTCATTTCCAATAACTGCGGTGTTGACGAATGGGGACTGGGACTGCTGCTGAAAAATAAACAGATCAAGAAAATGATCGGCTCCTATGTGGGCGAAAACAAGGAATTCGAACGCCAGGTGCTGTCGGGAGAAATCGAAGTCGAATTGACACCGCAGGGCACGCTTGCTGAAAAAATGCGTGCGGGCGGCGCAGGGATTCCTGCATTCTTCACTCCGGCAGGCGTCGGTACGACCGTTGCGGAAGGAAAAGAAATCCGTGAATTCGATGGCAAGGAATATGTGCTGGAACATGCATTGCGTGCTGATTTTGCACTGGTACGTGCAGCTAAAGCGGATAAGATGGGCAATCTGGTCTACAATAAAACAGCACAGAACTTCAATCCGCTGGCAGCGGCTGCCGGCAAAATTACAATCGCTGAAGTCGAGGAAATCGTTGAAACCGGCATGATCGACCCGAACCATGTCCAGACGCCGAGTATTTATGTGCAGGGATTACTGGAAGCGAAACAGGAAAAACGCATTGAACGTTTAACGACGAGACAGGCTTAAGGGAGGAGACTGAGAGTATGGATAAGCAAATGGTGAGAGAACGTATTGCAAGACGGGCTGAAAAAGAAATCAAAGACGGCGACTACGTCAATCTGGGAATCGGCATGCCGACTTTGGTGGCGAATTTCATTTCAGATAACAAATCGGTTGTGCTGCAATCTGAAAATGGCTTGCTTGGCATCGGTCCATATCCGACCGAAGATGAAGTCGATCCCGACCTGATCAACGCCGGCAAAGAAACAGTTACGACAATTCCAGGCTCCGCTTTCTTCACAAGTGCCGAATCGTTCGCGATGATCCGAGGCGGACATATTGATGTCGCGATTCTCGGCGGCATGGAAGTTGCCGAAAACGGCGACCTCGCAAACTGGATGATTCCAGGCAAGATGATTAAAGGCATGGGCGGCGCGATGGATCTTGTCCACGGCGCGAAAAAAGTCATCGTCATCATGGACCATGTATCGAAAGACGGTTCCGCCAAAATCAAGAAGCAGTGCGATTTGCCGTTGACAGGCAAAGGAGTCGTCAATAAAATCATTACAGAGCGCGCAGTCATCGAAGTGACCGACAGTGGCCTTGTGCTGACGGAAGTGTTCGAAGGATTCAGTGTGCAGGATGTCATCGACTCGACTGACGCACCGCTGAACACGGAGAACGTCAAAGTATCCTGAGCTGTTGCCAAAATGCGGAAGCTCAGCTAGAATAGGATGTAATAGCAAAAGACTTTGATGAGGATCAGTAAATCGTATTTTATTCCCCCAGAGAGCCGGCGTTTGGTGCAAGCCGGTGGATAAAGCGGTTGAACTCGCCTTTGAGTCAGTGCATGTGAATGGAGTAATATGCACCGTTTTCCGCGTTAAGGAATCAAGTTGGGCGAGTAATTCGCTAATTTGGGTGGTACCGCGGGTAATTCCCGTCCCTTATGTTTATAAGGGGCGGGGATTTTTTATTTCCGGATAAAAAATTAAATACTATTTTATGTTGAGAAAGCTTTAAAAGGAGCGGGTATTTATCCAGACTCCAGCTGCCCAGCTCTTCGGGT
>NZ_JRGN01000189.1 GCF_000775575.1 Planococcus sp. CAU13 | reverse complement strand
GCTTCGTCGCAAAGAGATGGGCCCATAAACTTTGGGCCATCTCTTCACTGTCGCTTTTCAATACTACTGGTTCATAACGATGAATGCGATAACTACTGCGATGATAGGAACTGCCTCTACCAATGCAACACCGATGAACATAACTGTTTGAAGTGCGCCACGTGCTTCTGGCTGGCGAGCGATACCTTCAACTGTTTTTGAAACGATAAGACCGTTACCGATACCTGCGCCTAGTGCTGCTAAACCTACTGCGATTGCTGCTGCTAATAAACCTAATGAACCTGTCATTGTAATGTGTCCTCCTCAGGATAGTTGTTTTTTATTTTTGCCCACATGGGCGGTCTTCTGTTTAATGGTCTTCGCTTGTTTTATGCGAAATATAAACCATCGTCAGCATCACGAAAATGAATGCCTGGATTGTCCCGATAAAGATCGAGAATCCTTGCCAAGCCATCATTGGAAGCACGGCGGCTGCAAACCCGAAGATACTTGCTCCACCCAGCCCTGCCAATAATCCCAAAAGGATCTCACCGGCAAAGATGTTTCCGTAAAGACGCAGACCGAGTGTCAGCGTATTTGCGAATTCTTCGACGATTTTCAGCGGGAGCAGGAATGGCATCGGTTTCAGATAATCTGCACCATAGCCTTTCAAGCCTTTTTGCTTAATGCCGTAATAATGACTCAAAATGATGATTGTTGCTGCCAGAGTCATTGTTACTGTCGGATCAGCTGTCGGTGATTTCCACCAAAGATCTCCTTCAATAATGATTGCGAATGGCAGACCCAGCATATTCGAAACAAAGATGAACATGAGCAGCGTAATCCCAAGTACATGGAACCGTCCGCCGTCTTTCCAGTCCATATTGCTCTTTATGATGCCTTTTACAAAATCCATGATCCATTCCATGAAGTTTTGCATTCCGCCCGGTTTCAGCTGTAAGTTCCGCGTTGAAATGAATGCGATTAGGAACACGACAACTGCGGCTACTATAAGCATCATAACGTTGGATAAGTTAAACCACAGACCGAACAGCGGATCTTGCCACATTGGAGCTCCATGATCCACGATAGTTTCACCTCTCTTTCCACATTCTTAATGGTGTTTCACGTGATGGATGATCCGCTCCGCCAAAAGGAGGATATATGGAATCATCAATCCAATTACCGTACTGACCAAGTGAATGTGCTCTGCGAATAATATCGCAATCGCCACAGCTGCTACACCTGATGCAAACCGTAATGCCGTTCCAAGGGAACGAACTTTCGAGCCTTCAACCATCGCCCGGTCAAATTTGTCCATTCTGCGGACCAGGATCCACATATTATAAATGCCGAACAAAGTTCCGATAATCAGACCGGCAAAGATGTCCTGGTACGGGGTGAATCCCCAGCCAAGCACGAACAATGCCAGGATAAAGAAAATTATCCTTTTTTGTCTTGTGAAAATCTCCCTGAGTCCATCCATTTTTTACTTGTCTCCTGATTCGAATTTTTGGACGGTCTGAAGCATTGCCCAAACGCCTGCTGAGATGCCTGCGAAGAGGCAGATGACCAGAAAGAGCGGGGCGGTTCCGAACTTTCCATCGAGCCACATACCTGTGAACACACCGATGAGCGTGGAACCGACAAGTTGTGAGAGAATGGCGCTGTAAAGTGCCATCGCTTGTAAGGGACTTTTTTTCGGGTGCATGATAAACCCCTCGAAATTCGTTGATTTGACATTTTACCCCTATAAAAGAGCAGTCGCATCAGGCTTTTACCATAAAATATTATGTAAAAAAACCTTTTCATGCATACCCTTTGTAAGCATACAATAGGGGTAAAATCATGTCAATTGATAGAAGTGAAAAACTTCACAAGCAAAAAGCGGCTGACATATTGTGGACAAAAATTCACAATATGATTATTTCTTGCTGAAATAGTCGAGCAGCGCTTCGACTATCCGGCCCGATGCTTTGCCGTCTCCGTAAGGGTTCGAAGCATGCGACATTGCCTTATAGGCTGCTTCATCTGTCAACAGCTCTTTTGCAAGTCCATAGATCGTCTCTTCATCCGTACCGGCGAGTTTCAATGTGCCGGCGTCGATGCCTTCCGGACGTTCCGTCGTATCACGGAGCACCAGAACCGGTTTGCCGAGCGACGGTGCTTCTTCCTGAATGCCGCCTGAATCCGTCAATATAATGAAGGAACGTGCCGCGAAGTTATGGAAATCCAATACTTCAAGCGGTTCGATCAGATGGATGCGCGGATCGCGGCCAAGCACTTCGTCCGCCACTTCACGCACGGCCGGATTCATATGGACCGGGTAAACAACCTGGATGTCATCGTGCTCTTCGATCAGGCGTTTGATGGCTCGGAACATATTGCGCATCGGCTGCCCCAGATTTTCACGGCGATGAGCCGTCAGCAGGATCATGCGGTCAGAACCGATTTTTTCAAGAATGGGATGTGAATAAGTATCTTTCACAGTCGTCTGCAAGGCGTCGATCGCCGTATTGCCGGTGATGTAGATCAGTTCTTCTTTTTTGTTCTCTGCCCGCAGATTCTGCGCTGATTTTTCAGTCGGCGCAAAATGCAGATCCGCAATAACGCCTGTCAGCTGCCGGTTCATTTCTTCCGGATAAGGCGAGAACTTATTGTGCGTGCGAAGACCTGCTTCGACATGTCCCACTGCAACCTGATTATAGAAAGCTGCAAGGCTTGCGACAAAAGTAGTCGACGTATCGCCGTGCACGAGAACGATATCCGGCTGTGCTTCTTTCATCACCTTATCAAGGCCTTCGAGCGCCCGCGTAGTGACTTCGATTAACGTCTGGCGGTCTTTCATGATGTTCAGATCAAAATCCGGTGTGATCTTGAAAGTTTCAAGCACCTGATCAAGCATTTCACGGTGCTGCGCTGTCACTGTAACAAGCGGCTCGATCGTGTCCGGATGTTTTTGCAGTTCCAGTACAAGCGGCGCCATTTTGATGGCTTCCGGCCGTGTACCGAATATCGTCATGACTTTCAATTTCTTCGTCAAAAGAATCAGCCTCGCTTTATCATTGTTTAGACTCCAGCTGCTGCAGGATTAAAAGCTGCTGCTGCATCGCTGCTTCGTCGCAAAGAGATGGGCCCAT
>NZ_JRGN01000144.1 GCF_000775575.1 Planococcus sp. CAU13 | reverse complement strand
ACATCAGCACCGGCACCATCAGCTCAATCAGGTAAAGAAATGCAGGTTTCTGCAACAGCATACACAGCATATTGCGCAGGATGCTCAGGCATCACAGCCACTGGCATTGACTTACGTACGAACCCGAACCAAAAAGTAATCGCAGTAGATCCTACAGTTATTCCACTTGGTTCAACAGTATGGGTTGAAGGCTATGGTACAGCAATCGCTGGCGATACTGGCGGAGCTATCAAAGGCAATAAAATCGATGTGTTCATTCCGTCGAGAGATGCAGCTCTTCAATGGGGCCGCAAAACTGTAACAATCAAAATCCTAAAATAAAATCTAAACAGCTACAAAGCCGAGGTGTCCATTCCCTTGGCCTTTTTTATTGCCAAAAATGAATGAGGCAACAGAGATATTCCTTCTATTTGAAAGAAGATTCCGAAAACGGCTGGTAATTGGCTCAGGCATTCTATACACTGTAAGAGAACAACGATGAAAACATGTAATCCGATGAATGGGAAAAAATATGTACCATAGGAGGATGCAGTATGCCGATGAACATCAAAGCAATAGATGACTTGAAACAAGTGGACGTTTCAAAATTGGTGGAAGAAAGTGAAGCGGAAGGGTATCGGTTCCTGAGGCGCCTCGTCAATCAGTACGAAGATGGCACCAATACTTTTAATAAAGCGGGAGAAGTGCTTTACGGTGTCTGGGATCCGGCGGGTGAACTGGTGGCGATCGGCGGATTGAACCGGGACCCCTATTCGGATAAAAGCGGAGTTGGCAGATTGAGAAGGTTCTACATCTCTGAACACGCACGGCGGCAAGGGATCGGCACGAAATTACTCCAAGAAATCTTGGATTACGGCAAAGGCCATTTCAGTGAAATCGTGGTGCGGACCGATTCGTCGATTGCGGATGCTTTCTATAGGGCAAACGGTTTCTCCGGGGATCTGGGCTTGCCTGAAGCGACTCATCATATCGTATTGCAAAGCGACTATTCAGAGGAAGCCAACTGAATTTACAGGAACCAGCTGCTGACATCTTTCAGTGGCTGGTTTTATTTTTGCGTCAGCCCCCGAAAAGCGGGAATATATGGTATCTTGAGAAAAAGCGGCGTTCGACTGCAGATTACAGATGAAACGGAGGAGAGATCACATGGAAATGTCAGATTGGAAAGGGGCTGCAGGCGTCTGCATCAACAGCCGGAACGAAGTATTGATGGTGCTGCAGGGACCGACGGACGAAGAAAAGAAATGGAGCTTGCCGGCCGGTCCGCCTGAAGCAGGAGAAACGCTTGAAGAAAGCTGTGTCCGTGAATTTTCAGAAGTGACAGGACTTGAAGTAAGAATTCTTAAGAGCGCAGGTGTGAAAAAAGACAGCTTTGACAAGGCAGACGTTTCCGTGGAACTGCAGTATTTCCTGGTGGAAGTTGTTGGGGGAGAGCTTATTGTGTGGGAAGAGGATCCGTGGATTCAGGCGATTGCCTGGCAGCCGATTGGAAAGCTGGAGACATTGGAATTGGCCGACCCGGGTGAAGCGGAAGTGATCAGGTCTTTGATCAAACAATAAAATAAGAGAAGGGGTTGGAGATCATGGAGAAGTTCGGAAGAGTAATGATCGCTCTATTTATCGGAGGGGCTATCTGTTTTATCGGATTTCCTGTACTGATTTTCGTAGCTCTGAATGGGGATATCCATTTGCTTGGCCTGGTAATCGCGGCAATGATTTCTGTGTGGCTGCTGTATCTGTTTTCGGACATCGGGCTGTATCATAAACCAAAAGGCAAGAAAATCGCAGCCGGAATTATTGCGGTGATTTTAGTGATCGGCGCTTCATTTTCCATCCCGCATTATTATAAGGAAAGCTTCGCTCAGGTAGACGGGGAAGTAGAACTTTACGAATACGAAGCTTTTACCGGCAGTGATAAATTGGCGAAACTGGATTCACCGGCAACTTTCAAATTGGAAGGAGAACTGCCAAAACTGGACGGGGCGACGGCACTTTATCCGCTGTATGCTGCTTTTACCGAAGCGGTCTATCCGGAAGGGGATTATCCCGTTTATGACCCCGGATTCAGTAAAGTCGTGTCCACTACAACGCCGGAAGCATATGAAAGGCTGCTGGCAGGTGAAGCCGATATCATTTTCGTGGCGGGTCCGTCAACCGGACATCAAAACCGGGCTGAAGCGAAAGGGCTCGAGCTCAAAATGACGCCGATCGGCCGTGAAGCTTTCGTCTTTTTCGTCAACGCGCGAAATCCGGTGGACGCTTTGAGCAGTGAAGAGATAAGAAGCATTTATTCGGGGGAAGTTACAAACTGGTCGGAGGTTGGCGGAAAAAATGACGAGATCCGTGCCTTCCAGCGGCCGGTCGACAGCGGCAGCCAGACAACCTTCATAAAATTTATGGGTGATACGCCGATCGAAGAACCCGAAATCGAAGAAATGGCTTCCGGAATGGGTGGCATCATCAGCGAAGTGGCGAGCTACAGAAATTATAAAAATGCCATCGGCTACACATTCCGCTTTTTCTCTACAGAGATGGTGCGGAACGATAAGATCAAATTACTGGCAATCGATGGAGTGGAACCTTCCATTGAGACGATCCGGTCGGATGACTATCCATTGTCTTCCGAGTTCTATGCAGTGACGGCCGGCTCCGACAATCCGAATGTCCAGCCGTTCATCGACTGGATCCTTTCTGCAGAAGGCCAGGAACTGGTGGAGCGGACCGGATTCGTTTCGGTCGAATGAAGGATTAGAAAAAGCCGAAAAGGGTATTTTATAGAGTAATAAACCCGATGAGGAGGGGAAGGCATGAAGAAGGATAAGGAACAACATCATGAAGGCGAAGAATTGATTCCTGAAGTCGAACCCCGACGCGATGCGCCAAATGATAAGGAAATGGATCCGATGCCGGACCGTGAACTGGAGTACGAAGAAAACTCCAATGAGAAATACAGAGACCAGAACTGAAAACATGTGACCAGGCAAGTCTTCGCGGGCTTGCTTTTTTAACTGTCATTTTAAATTTTTTTACTGGAGGATGAAGGCTGTGCCGAAATATACATTCAAACATGCAGTTTGGCATGAAGAAGCTTCAGAAATCGGAAATGGGTTTGTCCATCTGCTGCCGGAACATATCCGCCGGCATTCCTGGCGGGATGAATCGAAAGATATGACTGTCAATATCCTTCACGTGGATACTTCAATGCCTGGGGAGGAAAAGATTTGGGGTTCATTGATATACAGGCATAGCCCGAAGGATAAAAAAGACATGAAGACGCTGCATTTTTATTTATCCAAAGATATCCTTCTGACAAACAGGCTTGATTATGAGGAAGATGAGGATATGGATCAGGAGAGGATCCATGAGCACATGGAACATGCGGGGTCTACGACTGAATTGCTGATGATCCTTCTCGGAGCCATGACGGGATCCCTGTTACATAAAATAGATGTATTTGAAGAACGGCTGCATCAACTTCTATGGGAGATAAAGGAAAAGAATAACAGAAATACGCTAGCCGAAATTGAGAATGTACGCCACGAAATCCTGCTTTGGAAAAATGTCATTCTCGGGTTTATCGAGATGAAGATGGTCATGCCTGAAACGTTCGGAAAAGAAATTCTGGAGAATCCCGAATATTACCGGACCTCTTCACGCATCAGCCGGATGGAAATGCTGATCAATGCCTATGAGCATGAAGTGAACAATATGGTGGACATGGAAAACGTTGTGGCGAATTACCGGGGCAATGAAATCATGAAGACGCTGACAGTGCTGACGACACTTTTCACTCCTGTCATGGCTTTTGGTGCCCTTTGGGGGATGAACTTTGAACATATGCCTGAACTGGAATGGACATTCGGCTATCTGGCGTCGCTCATTATCATCGTGCTGTCCACTGCCATTCTGTATTTCTATTTGAAAAATAAAGGATGGACAGGGGATATTCTGCAGACATTAAAAAGAGACAGCAATGTAAAAAACAGCCGGGGGGAGTGACAGCACCGGCTGCTTTATCTTTACTGACACTTTTAAATATTAGAATAATTCGATTTTTAAATTGACGTTCCCATGCTTTTCATTTAAAATGGAACAAATGAACGAAGGAGGTGGGTATGATGAATCAAACTGGTAAGCGCATGACGGAGTGTCAGGAATATCTCTACATTCTGCATGGCGTCACTTTCACTGGAATCGATGCAAGGGAGGAGTCTGTCCTTTTTCAGCTAATCGAATCATGTGAAAATTACCAGTAAGAGACATCTGCCTGCAAACGGAATTACCGAAAGGCATGCGTCTTTGCATGCCTTTTTTGTTTTGGCCGGCGTCTCTTCCGGAATGGAAAGGAAGAGAACAATGATAATCAGCCAATTTCAAAACATACAATGCCATTTTGCTTCACATAAATTATTCAACCATATAAAAGGGGATATTGCGGAAGGCAAACGCATCGGTCTCGTCGGCCGCAACGGGGAAGGAAAAACAACATTATTGAATATTTTGGCCGGCGCCCTGGAACCGGATGAAGGCCGGGTGACCTGGAAAAAAGGAAGTGTCGTCGGGCTCTTGAAACAGACGCCGGATGAACAGGGAAATCAGGCAGTCGCTGAAATATTGACTGCGGTATTTGCCGATTTGACGGAAACCCAGGATGAGCTGAAGGCCATGGAGAAACGCATGGAAACAGCGGCGCCGGAAGAACTGGAAAAGCTGCTGTCACGTTACGGCAGTGTACAGGATGATTTTATTCAGCGCGGCGGATATGAAATCGATGTCCGGATTGACCAGGTGCTGAATGGCCTGAAAATCAGCCAGCTGAAAGGGGAGAGTTGGGGGCACCTGAGCGGCGGAGAGCGCACAAAAGTCGGATTGGCGAAACTGCTGCTGCAGGAACCGGATCTGCTGCTGTTGGACGAACCAACGAACCATCTGGATCTGGATGCGATTGAATGGCTCGGTTCATTTATTGCCCATTATAAAGGAACTGTGGTGCTGGTTTCGCATGACCGTTATTTTCTGGACGAAACCGTCACACATATCTGGGAACTGGACCAGGGTGATCTGATTCAGTATACCGGGAATTATTCGGCTTATGTGAAAGAGCGGGAAGCGCGTCTGCTGATCGAGTTTCAGCAGTTCCAGGACCAGCAGAAAAAGATCCAGAAGATGAAAGAAACGATCAAGCGCCTGAAGGAATGGGCCAACCGGGCGAATCCACCGAATGCGGGGATGCACCGGCGGGCGAAAAGCATGGAAAAAGCGCTTGCACGAATCGAAGTTCTCGACCGCCCCGTCCTTTCCAAAAAACAGATGGTGCTCGATTTCCAGTCGGGTGAGCGCAGCGGCCGCGATGTGGTATTGATGGAAAACGTGTGGAAAGGCTACGGTGAGCGGATCCTTTTCCATGATGCATCGCTTCATATCCGGTTCGGGGAACGGGTCGCAATTGTCGGATCCAATGGAACGGGTAAGACGACGCTCCTCAATCTCATACTCGGCAAGGAACAGGTGGATGCCGGTGAGCTCCGTACCGGGAGCAGTTTATCGATCGGCCACCTGTCGCAGCATACACTTGAAATGGACAATAATCGGAGCGTCATTGCCGAATTCCGGGATGCGGTCGCGGTTTCTGAATTTGAAGCGCGGCATCTGCTGGCGAAATTCCTGTTCTTCGGAAATATGGTGTTTCAGCCTGTCCAGCAGCTAAGCGGCGGGGAACGGATGAGGCTGCGGCTCGCGCAGCTGATGCACATGGACCATAATCTTCTGGTGCTGGATGAACCGACCAACCACCTGGATCTGGAAGCGAAAGAAGTCATGGAAGAAGCACTGGCGGATTTTCCAGGCACGATCATTGCTGTTTCCCACGACCGTTACTTCCTGGATAAATTATTTCCAGTGACGTATTGGCTGCACGATCAGCAGATTGAAAGGTTTGAAGGGAATTATTCTGCGGCTAAGGCGAAGCGGTTTCTAATTGAAGCCAAATAAATAAAAATGCAAAACAAAAGCGGCCATCTGAAAACGATGGGCCGCTTTATTCTGTTTCTATAGGTGCTTCGATCCATTCCTGGGACCAGCTTTGTATTTCATCCATGACGGGTTTCAATGATCTCCCTTTTTCGGTCAACTCGTATTCGATGCGTACGGGCGTTTCAGGGTAAACAGTCCGTTTTACAAGGCCTTGAGTTTCAAGGTTCTTCAGGCGCTCGGACAGCAGGCGTCCGCTGATGCCGATCACTTCGGTCAGGTTACTGAAGCGCTGCGGGCCCGTCAGCAGCTGATATATGATTAAACCTGTCCAGCGTTGGCTGAGTATCGCAATGGCAGACTCAAAACGCGGACAAATAACTGTTTTATCCATGAGTACTCACTCCTTTATTCATATAATAGCACAGCTTTGCTCTAATATAAAAGAATTAAGTTACTTGACACCTTATAATAACTAAAATATAATTTGTTACATAAAGTAACTAAAGTTTGAAATGAGGACTGCAAAATGAATTTTCACCAAAAGCCTGTAACTTATACAGATGAAGTAGGATTGAAAGTGCTGAATCTTGAAGGAATGAAGAAATTCTATCAGGAGATTCTCGGATTCCAAGTGATTTCTGAAGAAGGCAATGAAGTCTGTATGGGCACAGACGGCAAGAGCCTGATCAGACTGACGGCAACTGAAGGACTGGTACCGAAAAGAGGACGTTACGCGGGATTGTATCATTTCGCGATTTTATTGCCGAACCGAAAAGAACTGGGTAAAATCCTCCTGCACCTCCACCACCAGGGGATACGCGTCGGTTCATCGGATCATTTGGTGAGTGAAGCGTTGTACTTATCGGATCCGGAAGGCAACGGCATCGAAATTTACCGTGACCGTGATCCTGAAGAGTGGAGCTGGAGCAATGGCGAAATAGCTATGGCTGTGGATCCGATCGATGCGGAAGGGATTTTGAGAGAAGCCGGCCTTGCGAATGAAAGCTGGAGAGGCATGCCGTCCGGAACTTTGATGGGCCACGTGCACCTGCATGTTTCGAATCTGCCTGAAGCCCGGAAATTCTATACAGAAGGACTTGGATTTGAAGTGGTGACGTCGATGGGCGGACAGGCACTGTTTATCTCTGACCAGAAATATCATCACCACATCGGCTTAAATATCTGGAACGGCATCGGCATTCCAGCGCTCCCTGAAAACGAGGCAGGATTGGATTTTTATACATTGGTTTTTGCGGATGAAGCGAAGCGCAGTGAGACAGCGGACCGTCTGCGCGGACTCGGGGCACAGGTGACTGAAGCTGCTGGACACTGGGAAACACAGGATCCATCAGGAATTACAATTCGTTTGGCGGTTTAATAAATGAATGTCAAACCCCGGTTCATCAAACATGAGCCGGGGTTATTTTTTGTTTGAAATTTCTGATTATCGCTCCGGAGAATGCTATACTTTTGGTGTCACGAATTGAAAGGGGGATGAAATGGAAAGAGAAGATGCGATTTTATTGACGGAAGTGAAAGCACTGGAAGCTTTGATCAGCCGGTTGCCGGCACCGCATTCCTATCAAAAGTTTCTGGAATCAGAGTTGCACAAAGTGAGCGCGGGTAAGCGAGGGGAGGAAAAACTCCTCAAAAAGCTGGCTGAATTCAGCTGGAAGGAAAGCTTTTCAGTGGTTCCGGACGTCAGCCTGAGCAAGGGCAATCAGAAAATCCAGATGGACAGCCTGCTGTTGACCGATTCACAGGCGATCATCATCGAATCGAAAAACATTAACGGCAAGATCCATTTTGATGAAACAACCGGCGAATTCTATCGGTACGATAAAGGCGGAGAAAAGACGGTGATGGATGACCCGGTAGTTCAGCTGAAAAGAAATATGCGTTTTTTCAATGACTGGCTGGAATCCGGAAAACTGGACCTGGACGTAAAAGGCCTCGTCGTTTTCACGGCAAACGAATGCGAATTCATCTCCAAACCGCAGAACGTCCCCATCTGCAAAACATACCAACTTCATGAATATCTCTACAGCATGCTTGGTGCCGCACCCCAGGCACCATCCAGTAATCCCAAAAAGGTGAAAAAACTGATTGCCAGCCAGCAGACACCATACAAGCGGGTCCCTCTCTGCGACTATTACCAGATAGATCCGTCTGCTTTAATCAGAGGCGTCCGATGCGTGAGTTGCGGAAATTTTGGGAGCGGAACCATAAAAAGAACCAGCTGGTGCTGCAATAAATGCGGATACACCGATGCGGTAGCCATCCAAAATACATTAAACGAATATTTCTCTCTGATAAGCCATACGATTTCCAATGCCGAGCTGCGAAATTTCTTCCGGCTGGAATCGCGTCATGCAGCTTCCAGAATACTGGTGAAATATGAAATGGAGAAAAGCGGAGAGAGAAAGATGCGAAAATACAAGATTAAAATTCCAAATTAATACAGATATCGTTTTGCCGATCATAAAACTCATTTTGGCGATCATAAACACTCGTTTGCCGATCATAAAA
>NZ_JRGN01000243.1 GCF_000775575.1 Planococcus sp. CAU13 | reverse complement strand
TTGACTTATGACCCGAAGAGTTGGGCGCTGGAGTCTGAACAGTGAAGAGGCATTGACAGCGAACTCCGGTTCTTATAAGATGAGTAAGGAAATTAAATAACCCGGTGACGGGAGAGGTTCATAGCATTTCACCCTCTATAAAAAACTATGGATTTTGAAACTCAGCCAAATCCACATGCGATTTGGCTTTTTCTTTTGTCCGTTTTTTATAGCCTCTTCCGAAGCCCAATTCGAGGAGGCTTTTTATAATGGCAGGAAGAAACGAAGATACATTGGATCATTTGACATTACTTGGAAATCAGGAAACCAGGTATAAATACGAATACGCCCCGGAAGTTTTGGAAGCGATCGACAATATGCATACGCGTGATTATTTCGTGAAATTCAATAACCCGGAATTCACATCACTGTGCCCGCAGACAGGCCAGCCGGATTTTGCGACGATTTATCTGAGCTTTATTCCGGATAAAAAACTGGTTGAAAGCAAATCACTGAAACTGTATTTCTTCAGTTTCCGCAACCATGGCGATTTCCACGAAGATGTCGTCAACATCATCATGAATGATTTAATCGATTTGCTGGATCCCCGTTATATCGAAGTATGGGGCAAATTCACTCCGCGCGGCGGCTTGTCGATCGACCCCTATACGAATTACGGCAGACCTGGAACAAAATACGAGGAAATGGCATCGTACCGGATGATGAATCATGACATGAATCCCGAAACGATCACCAACCGATAAGGGGACCCGACCATGTTACTTTACTTGAACGGCGCATTTGTCGGCTTATTGATACTCTCCAACATCCTGGCGGTAAAATTATTCAGCATCAATGAATGGCTCGTGCTTCCGGCAGCCGTCATCGTCTATGTTTTTACATTCCCAATTACGGATACAATCGCTGAAGTGTACGGCAAGGAAGCAGCCCGCAAAACGGTTTTTGCCGGCTTCATCACCCAGCTCGCGGCTCTGGCATTCATCTTTTTCGCCATCCATTTGCCGGCGGCTCCATTTTTCGGCGACCAGGCTTCTTTTGAATCCATCTTTTCTGCTGGTTTCCGCGTAACACTCGCAAGCCTGATTTCCTATTTCATCAGCCAGAATCTGGACGTCACGATATTCCACAAATTAAAAGAACGTCACGGCGAATCCAAATTGTGGGTTCGCAATAACGCTTCTACCATGACAAGCCAGCTTGTTGACACGACTCTTTTCATCACCATCGCTTTTGCGGGAACAATGCCGACTGGCGCATTGATTGCAATGATCTTCACACAGTACCTCTTTAAATTGATAGTGGCAGCGACGGATACACCGCTTGTCTATCTGCTCGTCAAAATTTGCCGCCGTGAACAGGCAACTGGCCGCGCAGTTTATAGCTGATTTACAAAAAGGAGAGCCGCAGTGGCTCTCCTTTTTGTATATTCCGTATAAATAGGGATGATTCCTAAACTTTCGCTTTTGAAGGTTTTTTCTGGCTTGGCAAAATCTGATTTGTTCTTGCCAATACCACTTCGGCCACAATCGGCAAATGATCGGATACATCAGTGGGAATTGCCGCCGTTTGCACGACTTCCAGTTCCGGGCTTAAGAAAATATAATCGATGCGCGTGACAGGCTTCAAATCGACGCCGGTCTTGCTGTATGAATAAGTGGACGGATACGTATATGCATCGCCATTTTTCATTTTAAGAAAAGCATCTGTAAAATGCCGTGTCATCTTACGAATTGGTGCATAGAACGGCGGAGCATTGAAATCTCCCATGACGATGCAGGGGAATTCACTCCTCTCCGTCAGGGCCAAAATTTCGTCGACACTCAGTTTCAGTTCTTCGTCTTTCAATGAAAGATGGGCGTTAAATACGGTGACAGCCATATTATCGATTTCAATGACAGCTTCCAGGACACCGCGCTGCTCGTCATTGCCGTACCATTGTTTCACCGGCGTCATATGATGGTTCCGGCTGTATGTGATAGGGTATTTACTTAAAATTGCGTTGCCGTACTGCTGATTCGGCTTACCCGCATCGGCTGATGCAAAGTCCAGATTCGCCCCGTAAGCAGTATGCAAGCCAAGGCGTTGCCCCAGCCACTCCACCTGATCCATAAAAGAGCTCCGTTCGCCAAAGAAACGATCGACTTCCTGCAGTCCAATGATGTCTGCGCGGGAATCTTCTATAACAGCCGCCGTTCTTTCAAGGTCTGTAATTCCATCCATTCCTAATCCATGGGCAATGTTGAACGACATGACTTTTATGATCGGCAGTTTCCTGTTTTTCATAATCTGCGCTCTCCTTTTCTATGGGCAAGCTTTATTTAAATGTTAGTGTTAAATTTGATTTCAGTATAGCAAGGAATCGAAGAATATACTGTATCAGCCGTGTAAAGGTTTGTAAAGAATTATTAATCCTGGGGTTTAAGCTGAAGAACGGAAAGGATTGGGCGGTGATCGGAGGCTTGTGTTGCGATGATTTCGGCATGCAGCACGTCCCAATGCCTGCTGCAGAAGACATAATCGATTTTCTGGCCGTGCTCGCCTTGCTTTTTATATGTTGCGGGGTGCGAAGCGGCTGAGCCGAAGACATTATCCAGTTCTTTTTCCACCTTTTTAACCAGTGGGCTGTCTGGTCCAGTGTTAAAATCGCCGGTCAAAACAGCAGGGTAATCGGTTTTCCGGATTATTTCCATCATTTGTTCGATGTTGCGCTCCAGCTGCTCCTTTCTCAAAGATAGGTGCGTAGTAAAAAATACAATAGTCGTGCCTCTTATTTCAATGAAGGCCTCCAGCAGCCCTCTTTGCTCACTTTCTTTTTCCGGACCCACGTTCTCAAATAAATGATTCCGATAACTTTTGATCGGATAGCGGCTCAATATGGCGTTGCCGTATGCCTGCAGCGGCCAGTCAGCAGTGCCCGGATGCCCGGTGAGATTCGGTCCGAATGCAGCGTCCATGCCAAGCCGGTTCTCCAGCCATTTGACCTGGTCAAAGAAATTGGTGCGTTCTGAAAAGTTCTGGTCCACTTCCTGAAGGCCGACGATGTCCACGCTTCCTTTTTCAATTGCCGAAGCTGTCAGCTCTAAGTCGAGACGGCCATCCACCGTCTGCCCCGAAGAGATATTAAAACTCATAAAGCTGATTGGGATTAGAGCAGCAGTCATCGGAAACACCTCCTTTCCCACAGTTTTTCCCCGTCAGCATGATATGA
Organism: Planococcus sp. CAU13; assembly: GCF_000775575.1. GTDB lineage: Bacteria > Bacillota > Bacilli > Bacillales_A > Planococcaceae > Planococcus. The sequence continues at coordinate 30,386 of NZ_JRGN01000243.1, read as the reverse complement.
AACTAATTGTGGAACTCTATTTAATGAGCAATTAGCCCCGTAAAAAAGCCGCGAATCAAAATTCGCGGCCACACTCTATAATCTAATTCATTTTCCATACACACTATCTGGCTCAACAGCCGTGTAAATCACGATTGCATCCCGCAAAAACTGTGCCGCTCCTGCACATGCCTTGTCATAATAAGCCGCAAAGCGCTCATCATCGACATACATCTGCGCGAGACCTGCGTGTGCTTCTTTGCTGTATGCAGGCCAGGTGAAACTCAGCCACTCCTTATGAAGCGCAGCTGTTTTCTGGCCCAGTTCACCTGCCGGATCCCCCATCTCACAGGCTTCAGCCAGCGTGTCCCGCACTTCCTGCTCGAGGCGGCGGAACTCTTCGTATTTCTCACTGCTCATATTGAGCATTTTCGCGTTCGACTTGTCTACTGTGTCGTCGCCGTATTTCTCACGGATTTCTTTGCCGTAGTGCTGCTCATTGTCATCGATCAGTTTCTGCTTGAAGCCTTCGAATTTTTCATTGTCAGCCATTTTACTCTCTCCTTCTGCTGCGGAAATGGTGGTTTCCACATTATTGATCAGGAGGTCCAGCTGCCGGCGTCTTTCGAGGAGCTTTTTGCGGTGTGAACGGAGTGCCGCCGGACCGTCGAAAGCAGGATCATTGACGATGTTCTTGATATTGTCCAAATCAAGTCCGAGTTCGCGGTAGAAAAGAATCTGCTGCAGCTTATCGATTTCTTTTCCGCCGTATATCCGGTAGCCCGCCGAATTTTTCCTGGCCGGTTCCAATAAACCGATTTCGTCGTAATAGCGCAGTGTCCTCGTACTGACTCCCGCCAATTGCGCCAGCTTCTGAACGGTATATTCCATCTCTTCACCTCCTGATGAGTACACGTTACACCTTTACGCAACGTCAAGGTCAAGCATAAAATCTACGTTAATTGCTGTTCGGCAAATTCACGGTAAAGCGAGTGGGATCCGGTCAATTCGCTGTGTGTACCCATTCCGGTCACACGGCCTTTTTCAATAAAGATGATTTTGTCGGCATCGACAATTGTCGATAGACGGTGAGCGATGACAAGCGTCGTGCGCCCTTCCATCAGACGGCTCAGCGCCTGCTGGACGATACCTTCCGACTGGCTGTCAAGACTTGCCGTCGCTTCGTCCATCATGAGGATTTTCGGATCGCGCAGGAATGCGCGCGCTATCGCGATGCGCTGCCTTTGCCCGCCGGACAGTTTGACTCCGCGCTCACCCACCTGCGTATCGAGCCCGTCCGGAAATTCTTTGATGAAGTCTTCGGCATACGCCATGCGTGCGACATTCCATAACTCCTCATCCGTTATCTCTTCTGCGTCCGGCAAACCGTAAGTCAGATTGGCGCGGATCGTTCCGCCCATCATCGCCGATTCCTGCGACACATAGCCGATCTGATCGCGCCAGGAATTGATGGAAAGCTCCCGGATCGGCACATCGCCGATCAGAATTTCACCTTTCTGCGGTTCATAAAAGCGTTCAAGCAAACCGAACACAGTGGTTTTCCCTCCGCCGCTCGGACCCGCGAACGCAATCATTTCACCCGGCTGCGCTTCAAAACTGACATCCTGCAGCACCGGTTCACCGGTTTCGTAGGAAAATGTCACGCCGGAAACGCGCAGCGCTTTGCCGGCAATATCCACTTCTTTTCCTTGCTGCCCTTCTTCAAGGGGCAAATCCAAAATGCCGATGATCCGTTCGGTCGCTCCTTTCGCTTTCTGAAGTTCCGTGAAGAACATCGCGAACGTCGTGACCGGCATGATGATCTGGAATAAATACAGTAGAAATGCCACTAGGGATCCTGTTGTCATGGTGCCTTCTGCTACCCGTATCCCGCCGTAGCCGATGATCGTCACAATGACCGCCATCATGACCACGTACATCAGCGGCGCAATGATTGCATAAATTTTCGCTTCCCTCATGCCCGTCCTGAATAGGCGCTGGATGCCGTTCAGGCCTTTTTGTTCTTCCACCGCTTCAGCGGTGGAAGATTTCATCAGACGGATTTCACTGATGGTCTGCTGGACATGCCCTGAAAATTCAGCGGTCTCATCCTGCAGCGTCCGTGAAATTTTGGCCATGCGCCGGCCGAGCGGAATCATGATCAGCACCGTAACCGGCACCGCAAGCAGCATGATCAGCGTCATTTTCCAGTCGAGTATCAGTAAAATCGTCACCGCACCTATAATGGAAACGATGCCGGTAATAAAGTTCGGGAAATGGTCCGTAATCAGGTTTCGCACAACGCCGGTATCGCTGATGACGCGGCTGACCGTCTCACCGCTTGGGTGCTGATCAAAATAACCGACACGCAGACGGATCAGGCGGATCCACATCTTATCGCGGAGCCCCGCTACAATCCGCTGGCCCACTTTGCTCAGCAGATAAATGGAAATCCCGTTGATGACCGCCTGCAGGATAAATGCAGCGACGATGCCGATGATCAGCGGTGCACTCAGCGAGTCTAAAGAAAATCCGTCCACCAGATTTCGTGTCAGCAGCGGTACAACAAGACCGACTAGCGTCGTAACCAGACTTGCAAGCAAGCCGAAAATCAATGCAGCTTTTGGAATCTTCAATGACAATATCAGGGAAATGAACGGCTTGATACCGATTTTTTCCTCTTGTTTCTCCATTATTTTAAACTCCCGTCGTGATTCTTTATTGGCATTTTGCGTATATTGCAGTATCCGTCAGTCTTTTGCCGTCAACCGACAGCTCGTCGTTATGTAAAACACCTTCCAGCACATATCCCAATTTTTCCGGCACCGCACGGCTTTTCATATTTTCCGCATCACAGCGGATTTCAACCCGCCTGCAGCCGAATTCCGTCAAAGCCAATTCCGTCAAAGCGTTCACGGCTTCCGTCATATATCCTTTGCCGCTGTGTGGGGTGCTGATCCAATAGCCGATTTCCATTTTCGGAATGTCCCATTCAATGTCGTGAAACCCTGTTGTGCCAATAAATTCACCTGTCTCTATATCAAAAATAAGATAGCGGAGATTTTCGCGTTTCAAAAACAGGATATGGGATTCAAGCGTGTTGATTTCTGTATCCTGTGGGGACGGATCATTTTGCACGAAACCGAGCCACGGCTTTAATTCGTCCATTGAAGCTTTAATCGCTGCGTTGACAGCCTTTCCGTCTCCCGGTTTTGGCATGCGCAGCTTCAGGCGCTCTGTAAAAAATTCCACCGGCACTTCCGGCAACTCACCTTTTATCTTCATCTTTATTGCATCCCCCTCAAATTTAAGCTGCTTTGATTTTGCGGTCTTTCGGCAAAGCCATTCCGACCAGCCCAAGAAGCGGCAGGAACGAAACGACGACCATCGTCTCATAGACACCAATGGAATCCATCAGGATACCGATGACGACACCGCCAATTGCCCCCATGCCGAATGCCAAACCGACTGTCAGGCCCGCCATCGTCCCAATTTTGCTCGGCACCAGCTCTTGTGCATACACGACGGTCACGGAAAAACTCAGCATGATGAAAAAACCGATCAGGCTGAGCAATACCAGAACCGCGAACAACGGTACGTACGGAAGCATCAAAGCCAGTGGAATCGGCACAAGGAGCGACAGCACAATAACATTCTTGCGTCCGATTTTATCCGCCAGCGGTCCGCCGAAGAACGTACCCGCCGCGCCCAGCCCGAGAAACAGGAAGATGTAAAGCTGGCCCTGCTGGATCGTCAGACCATAAGCTTCCATGAGATGGAATATGTAGAAGCTGGTGATATTCGTCACGTAGAAAGAACGCGCAAAGATGATGATCAATAATAACGTCAACGCCATGCCGACTTGTCTTTTCGTCATTTCCGGCAGTGAGGACAAGAGCACTTTCTTCACTTTCTGCAGCTTTTCCTGTTCCAATTGCTCTTTGTACCATTTCGAGATTCTGGACAGGATGAAAATGCCGAGAGCCGCGACGAACAGGAACAGCGCCGCTCCTGTCTGTCCAAGCGGCACGAGGATGAAGGCACTGATCAGCGGCGCCAGCGCCTGGCCTGAGTTGCCGCCTACCTGGTAGATGGACTGGGACAGGCCTCTTTTCGAACCGGCCGCCATATAGGAAACGCGCGAGCCTTCCGGATGGAACACCGCCGAACCGAAACCAAGAAAAATGACGGAAACGACAATCATCCAGTATTCCGGTGCAAAAGCAAGCCCTGCGATACCGAGGAATGAGCTCGTCATACCAATCGGCAACGCATAGGGCATGGGTTTTTTGTCACTGATATAGCCGACGACCGGCTGCAGGACAGACGCCACCATATTTAACGCAAAAGCGATCAGGCCGAGCTGTGTAAAGGTCAATCCCATGCTCTCCTCAAGTATCGGAAACATGGCCGGGATGACCGCCTGCAGGGAATCATTCAGCAAATGGCATGCGCCGATTGCAAACATGACCGGATAAACCGGGTTCCCCGCCATTGATGTCTTTATTGCGTTCGCCATTGCAGGTCCTCCAATTGGAAAATATTTATGTATAAAACACTGATGCTTCTATTATAAATCAGGCGGCAAGCAAAAAGACACCCGGGGACTCTTTCCCCAGGTGCCTCAAGCTGTTTTCAATCGCTGCCAGTTTTCAAGCCTTTTGTCCAAGACAAAATTGCCGAACGGGATGAACGCCACCGCTATCGCGGCAAACGTAAACCGGTAGGGCCATTTCACTGCAAAAGTGGCGTATATCGTCATCAATACATAAACCGTAAACAGGCCGCCATGAAGCGCGCCGACGACACTGACCACTTCCGGCATGTCAAAAAAGTATTTCAGCGGCATCGCGATAAACAGAAGAAGCAGCAATGAGCCGCCTTCCACCAGTCCCATAAAACGAAATTGATTCAATGCATTTTTCAAAGTCTTCTACTCCTTACTCATTCTATACATCAGTATAGTGGAGACGCTCTGAAAACGACAAGCGGGCGGCCTGAAAAATTCCCATAAAAGCCAGCTGCCTTCCAATATTTCGCCACATTTGCCTTCTGTTGCGTGAGTGATACAGCGGTCATCAACCCAGCTTCACGAACAGAACCTTCAGATAATCACCTTCTGCAAATTTCGGATCCACCCGAAAATCGGACGGCAGCGTAAATTCTTCCACAATGCTGTATTTCTTCCCAAGGTCTTTAAACGCCTTGTCAATAAACCCTTTAAACTTTTTCATTCCAAAAGACGCGCTGTTGGTCGAGGTCACAATTACGCCTTTGTTTTCAGTAATGGCGATTGCCTGTTTCATCAGATTCGTATAATCCTTTGATGTGCTGAATGTATATTTCTTCGAACGTGCGAAACTTGGCGGATCCAGGATCACCAAATCGAATTTCAGTTCTTTGCGCGCCGCGTATTTAAAGTAGTTGAAAACGTCCATGACAAGAATATCCTGGCTTTCGTAATCGATGGCGTTGACACTGAATTGCTCAATCGTCTTTGCAGAACTTCTTTTGGCCAGATCGACGCTTGTTGTCTTCTCTGCTCCGCCCATTGCCGCAGCTACAGAGAAAGCCCCTGTATACGAAAACGTGTTCAGTACCGTTTTTCCGTCCGCGTATTTTTCTTTGATGGCCAGCCGGACTTCACGCTGGTCCAGGAAAATGCCTGTCATCGCCCCGTCATTCAGATAGACGGCGTAATTGACGCCATTTTCTTTGACGATCAACGGAAACTCTCCGCGTTCACCGGCCACAAAATCATCGTCTTCGATGTATTGTCCTTTTGTATCGAAGCGTTTTTTCTCATAAATCCCTTTGAACTCAGCAATATTTTGAAGCGCGGCCACAAGGGGTTCCTTGAACGTATAGACGCCCTCACTGTACCAGCTGATCAGAACAAACCCATCATAATAATCTATGATTACACCGCCGATGCCGTCACCTTCCCCATTGAACAGCCTGAACGCTGTCGTTTCCGGATCATTGAACATGTCATGGCGATGACGCAGCGCAGCGGTAAGCCTGCGCTCGAAAAACGCCTGGTTAATCTCTTCAGTTTCATCACGTGTCAATACCCAGCCGATGCCTTTGTTTTGATTGCCGTAATAGCCTTTCGCGATAAACTTCCCTTGTCTGTCTGTCAGCTTCAGGATTGTACCTTCTTCTGTCACCTGACCGGCGTCTTCCAGTGATTCTTTCGTAAGAAGCGGATAGCCTGCCGCAATGTCGGTTTTAAATTTGTCATTCAGTTTGACTGTCAGTTCCTTTTTCATATCAACCTCATCCTATCTGTAAAAACCTGTTTTCCTTTAATCAGTGTAATACATTGCCAATGCCAATACACTTTTTCCACATAAAAAAGGCGTTTTGCATCACTGCAAAACGCCTTTTCTTAACTTTGAATCCACTTCCACGCCTCATCTATTTGATTTGGTGAAAAATGTTCGGTTTTCATTCCAGGAACCAATTTGTGCATGCTCTCTGCTATTTCTACCCATTCTCTTTCGCTTACCAATGCCGCTTTTTGAATTTGTCCCATATGTTTCGTCTGTACCTTGATTCTTTCCCACATTCCTGTCATTGTTGGCATTTCAACATCCTTTGCAATAATAAGAACATTGAATTTGCCGTCATCACCAAATTTTTCTTTAATTGCATTTTCAAGTTTGTCTGCGTCTTCTTTAACCGGCTTCCCTGTAAATTCGAAGGCTATCGTGTTGTCATCTTTACTTTGTACAAAAGATAACATGCTTTTTCCTCCTTTATATTATTTGTTATTTCCTTATTCATTTTTTCAGGTCCTGATCCATTCCCACGCAGCCTCCATCTCAGTGATATCAAAGTGCTTTGTTTTGATGGATGGCAGGTAATCAGTGGTTTCGACCAGTTTCTCGACTTTTTCATCATTGCTGATCACCGCCAATTTATTGTATTGGCTCCAGCGTTTCACATCAATCTTCATCTCCTCGAGCAAAGCTTTAAAAGAAGCACCTTCAAAATAATAGAGAATCGCATAAAGGTTGAATTTCCCTTTTTCTGAAAACTTTTCCTGTATAACTTTATCTAGTTTCATTAAGTCATCTTCTGTTACATGGCCTTCAATTTCAACAGCTATTGTTTCCATGTCTTTACTCGGCACCAAAGTCAGCATTTTTCCGCCCCTTCCTAAAAATTTACGTATTATCCTATTCCCTTTTATCCGAGGCTCAAACAGCCTTGCCTTCAGGCGGATACAGTCCCTTTTCCGCTGCTGAAGCGCGCGATGAAGCCGGTTATGACAATAGTTGCCAAAGCAGGCATCAGCCATCCGAGACCTTCGTTGTATAAAGGAAGAACAGCAGCATAAAAATCGGTGATTGCCTGAAGCCAGCCGGGATTCTCTGCGTTAATGGACGTCGTAAGGGCTTTCATTCCATCGATGATGGCGATGAAAAAAGTGACAATAATGGCGGACGCATAAACGAATCTGCGGTGCCTGAAAAGTGGAGACAGGAACGCGAGCATGATGAGCACGATTGCCAAAGGATATAAAAACAGAAGCACCGGAATGGAAAAGGCGATGATATTCGCAAGTCCCGCATTCGCGACAATCAATGAAAAGACAGAAAAAATCACGACATAAATTTTATAGTTGATCATCGGCATGAGCTTATTGAAAAATCCCGCATTCGCCACAATCAGGCCAACTGCCGTCGTGAGGCAGGCAAGGGTGATGATGACTGCGAGCAATAATGTGCCGAACGTGCCGAAATAATGGGCAGCCGCACCGCTCAAAACCGGACCGCCGGTGTCAAGATATCCGAGCGTACCGGTGCTCGCAGCTCCGAGATAAGCGATGCCAGTGTAGGCGATTGCCAATAAGGCAGCCGCAATCACACCACTTTTCAGAGTTGCCTCCAGCACCCCTTTAGCCGATTTCACGCCGAGCTTGTGTATGGAAGCGATGACGATAATCCCAAAAACCAGGGAAGCCAGCGCATCCATCGTATTATAGCCTTCAAGGAATCCGGTCAGAAAAGGGCTGTCCCTGTAATTGTCCTGAGGTATTCCAATTGCCCCCATCGGCATGAACACAGCTGCCATCAGCAAAACCGCCAGCGTCACCAGAATCGCCGGGGAAAGAAATTTACCGATTTTATTGACGATTTCCAAAGGGTTCAGTGACAGCACCAAAGCAATAGCAAAAAAGATAATGGAGAAAATGAGCAATGCGGCTGTTCCAGAACTTTCCGCGACAAATGGAGCTATGCCGATTTCATAAGCGACGGCCCCTGTCCGCGGCAAAGCGAAAAAAGGCCCGATCGTCAAATACAGCAGGGAGGTAAAAATCAGCCCGTACAGCGGGTGGACCCTGCTTGAGAGATCGCGCAAATCATTGCTTTTTGAAAATCCAAGAGCCAATATTCCGAGCAGCGGCAAACCCACACCGGTAACCAGAAAACCGAGAATGGCAATGCCGACTTCCGTTCCGGCATATTGGCCCAGTTGCGCTGGGAAAATGAGGTTTCCGGCACCAAAAAATAAGGCAAACAGCATCATGCCGATAATCAGATATGATTTTAAGTTTAAATTTGTATCCATCCGGGTTCCTCCTGAGGATATAAGGCATTTAGAATGCAACAATTCTGAAATTGCTCAATTCGATGTGTTACATTAGCCATCTTACAACACTTAAAGCAAAAAGCAACTGAGAAAAACAGTATTTTATGATAAATCTGCCGCACACTCATGTGAATCGATTCTGAATTTACAGAATATTGATGACATGTAAAAAGCTGGAGAAATTCCAGCTTTTCCTCCAGCTTTCTTCAATACCGCAAGGCAGCAATCGATTTGCTTACTTTCACTTTCTTCAAATCAAAGCCTTTGCTTTTTAAGTAATATTCCATCCCTTTTTGGGCAACATCAATATTATTTTTCGGACCGATCGTCACTTCGGAAATCGGCAATGTTTCCCCGAGATCCACAGCGATGAACGGAATGATGATGCCATGGCGCGCCCGGAACTCCACTTTTTGCTGCCTGTCATTGCCGGTAATGGCGGCCAGCCGGTATTCCTCTTCACTTTTGAAGGCTGGATTTTTAAAAAATGTGGCGCATGCCGTAAGCAGTATTTCAAAATAACCCTGGATGGCTCCTTCGCTTTGCTGTTCCGGCTGTTCTGCAATCCATTCATAGGCCGAGCGCAGACACTCGTTCAGGAACTTCTCCTGGTCTTCTTCCCTGTACAGGACATATCCATGTATTATATTGAAGAAATCTGCAATTCCATCATCTTTTTTCAGAAGATTTTCTGTCTTAAAACCGAGATTATAGCCGTCACCTTGAGCATAATTATACCAAAGAGCCAGCGAGTCTTTATTGTGAGACAAAGAAAACACATAGACTTCCAGTCCGTCTTCCCTGATATCCCTCAGGAAGGTATACATGCTTTTTTCAAATTGCCAAATATACCGCTGCCACGACTCATTCCTGTTTTCCGCTTTCATGTTGACAATCGAATTCCTTAAAATATCCGCAAAGTAAATCATTTCGCTCGAATCGTTGAGGAAATCGGCTTTGCTCATCCAGATTTTCCGGCTCTCCACCATGCCCATTAAGCTGGTAAGGCTTGTGTAATGGTATAAAACATCATCGGGACTGTTTTCGTTTTGAATCCACTTTCTAAACGCAGTCATGAAAAAGCGATGCAGGTCAGCGGGTAATCTGTCGGTATGCAGCATGGAAGCAGCCCCCTTCTCTGAACGGAAAATGCGATGTTTTTTCTTATCCTATTCCCCATTCATCGAAACGGAAACCAGCTCAGGAAGATCCGTTTGATACCGTGTAAACTTCTTCAAAAGGCTGAACGATGACAAAACCGTCTCCCTGGAATTCCATTTGAATCGATTCTCCGCTGCCGCGTCCGATAAACGTACGGAAGCTGACATCTGTGCGGAATTCTGGCGTTAAATTGCCGGACCACGCAACTGTCGCATTCGGGTCTGTAATAACGGGCTGCCCCGGTTTGACGAGTAATGTCAGCGGCTCATAATGTGAAGTGATGGCGACCCGCCCTTTTCCTTTCAGCGTTACATTGAATAATCCGCCGGCCATCATGCCCGCAACTTTACGCATCAGTTTGATTTCCCATTCAATTCCCGGTTCGAAAGCGAGCAGGTCATTGCCGTTTACCGTAATGGTTTCGTTGTTCAATTCGAAAATCGTGATTTTCTTGCCTTGATCCGCCAAATACAGGCGCCCCTGTCCATTCGCTTTCATCAGGGAAGTGCCTTCCCCCGTCAGCGCCTTTTTGAACATCGTGCCTAGCCCGTGTTCCATGACGCCTTCACGCGCGAATTTAATCTGTCCAGTATAGGAAATCATTGAACCGGTCTTCGCCCACACCATCCCATCCAGGTTCACTTCCAGTATCCGTTCCGTCTCCAGCTCGAAATAATCGTTTTCACGCTCATCCTGCCTCGTCTTCTCAATAAATTCTCTGATTGTATAATTGCTCATGCCAATTCCTCCATTCATTTTCCCTACTATACGGTTTTAATGAAGGGAAGTTTCAATAAGAAATCAAATTCCATTTCGTTCTATCGCTTTTCAAAAGGAATGCGGTAAAATAGCTTATTAAGGTTATACATCCATCAGGAAAAGGGGCGGCCATTCTGAAACTGCTTGTGTTATTGCTACAAATCAGTTTTTTATACGGGTTTTTCATATTGGGCCAATTGCTGCGCGAATTATTCAGCATCCCGCTGCCGGGCAGCATCCTCGGTTTAATGCTGATGTTCATTGCATTGCTTTTGAAAATTGTTCCCCTCGAATGGGTGGATTCTGGAGCTGCCTTGCTGTTGTCTTTTCTGCCGCTGTTCTTTATCCCTGCCACTGTCGGCGTCATTGATTACTTTGATGTTTTCGCCGGCAAAGGGGCCTTCCTGGTTGTCGTGCTTATTTTGAGCACCTTATTGACGATGGCAGGAGCCGCGTTGACCAGCCAGCATTTAAGCCGCCGTTTTGAGGCAGGAAAGGAGCGCAGCTGATGGAAACATTAACACTTGCCGTCTTTTTCATCGCGTTGACAGCCGGCGCTTATTTTGGGATGAATCTTCTTTATATAAAATTCCATTATTCCATTTTAATGCCGGCGCTGACGGCAACCCTGCTCGTCATCCTGTTCCTGCTGCTTACAGAAACTCCTTACGATACATACATGATCGGGGGCCAATGGATTGACCGAATTCTGGGACCGGCAGTGGTTGCTTTGGCAATTCCATTATACAAACAGCGGAAGCTTCTGTTTGATAACCTTGTGCCGATCTTCACCGGCACACTTGTCGGCGTTTCAATCGGCCTATTCACCGGCTTCGCTCTCGCAAAGTTATTCGGCTTTTCAGAGGTACTCGTTTTGTCCCTGCTGCCCAAATCAATCACATCTCCCGTTGCAATGGAAATAGCTGAGCAGATCGGCGGCATCCCTTCCCTAGCGGCAGTGTTTGTTATGATCGCCGGATTTAGCGGCATCATTATCGGCCCTGCTTTTCTGAGAGTGCTGCGCATTGAAACACCCATCGGCCTCGGCATGGGCTTTGGCGCTTCCGCTCATGGCATTGGCACTGCGAAAGCGCTGGAATACGGGCCCAGGGAAGCTTCAGTCAGTTCCGTCGCAATGTCATTGAGTGCAGTATTCGGTTCATTTCTGGCACCTGTGCTTGTCTGGCTATTCTTCCTTTAAAATTTGGCGGAACATTGCGTAATATACTGCATATTAGTCATTACTTATTCTTCTCTATTGGGGTATAATGGATAATAACGTTCGTTTCAGAAAGGGAAGATCCATAATGCCAGTCCCAATCAACCATTCGAAACCTGTACGCATGAACGCCAAAGAAACTGCTTACCACCAATTGGAACAATGGATTATTGACGGCACGCTGCAGCCCGGGGAAAAGCTGACCGATATCGAATTGGCTCAGGCTCTCAATTTGAGCAGAACACCCATACGCGAAGCACTTCAACTGCTCGAAGTGGTAGGTTTTGTCCGAATGTTTCCTGGAAAAGCTACTACCGTTACTCCCGTCAACAAAGAAGACATCAAGCATTTACTGCCGCCGCTTGCCGTCCTCCAGGCTTTGGCTGGAGAATTGGCGGTTCCCAATATCAATCAGGAACAAATCGAACGACTGGAAGAAACCAATAAGCGTTTCGCTGAAGCCATCGAAGAAAATGACAGTTTCACTGCGCTCAAAATCGATGAGGAATTTCATCGGATTATCATCGAAGCCGCCCAGAACCCATATATCACAATTATGCTCAGCCGTCTGCAATCCCATGTCAGACGCCAATTCTTCCATCACGGACTGGAATTGTCTGATGCTTCCCGGCTTGAACACGATCAAATTATTCAGGCGTTCAAAGAAAAAGATGTCGAACGCATTTCGGACTTAACCAAAAATAACTGGATCCGCTCAATTGAAGAATTGAATGCAAAAAAATAATGTTCTATAGAAAAAGCTGTTTCGGAAGCATTCGCCTCCAAAACAGCTTTTTTCAATGTTCTCTTCAGTTTCTCACAGCTTCCACACTTGCCGCTTTTCTGTTTGGAACAACGAGGGCAGTAACGACGATTGTTACAATCGCCGGCAATAACCAGCCGAGCCCTTCATTGTACAATGGAAGAATTGTGCTGTAGGTGTCGATAATTCCCTGCAGCCAGGCCGGATTTGCCACACCCAGTGTGCCTGTCAATGTTTTCAGGCCGTCAATGATGGCAATGAAGAATGTTACGGTAATCGTTGCCACGTAAACTGCACGGGCATGGTTGAACAGCGGCGATGTGAACGCCAGAAGAATCAATACGATCGCCAATGGATACAGGAACATCAATACAGGGATCGAGAACGTGATGATATTCGACAAACCTGCATTGGCTACGACCAATGAAAAAACAGAGAAGATGACGACAAATGTTTTGTAGCTGACCGCAGGGATCAGTTTATGGAAATATTCCGAGTTGGCCACGATCAGGCCAATTGCAGTTGTCAGACACGCCAGCGTGATGATCACAGCGATCAACAGCGCACCGAATGTGCCAAAGTAATGCGCAGAAGCCCCGCTCAGAACCGGTCCTCCGGTTTCCATCAGACCCAGCGTGCCCGTGCTCGACGAACCAAGCAGCCCGATGCCTGTGTAAACAATTGCCAATAACGCGGCGGCAACAAGTCCGCTTTTCAGTGTAGCGCCAAGAACGCCTTTCGCCGAATTCACACCCATTTTACGGATGGCGGCTATGACAATGATCCCGAATACCAATGAAGCCAGCGCGTCCATTGTATTATAACCTTCCAGGAAACCGGTCATGAATGCATTGTCAAGGTAGCCTCCCTGAGGAGCACCCGCTTCACCCATTGGTGCGAAGAAAGCTGCAACCAGCAACACTCCAAGCGTCACCAAAATTGCCGGTGACAGGAATCTGCCGATACTGTTGACGATTTTAGAAGGATTCAATGAGATAAACAATGCGATGGCAAAAAAGACGATAGAGAAAATGAGCAGGAATGCTGCTATTGAACCTTCACTTACGAAAGGAGCTATCCCTACTTCATACGCTACGGCTCCGGTTCTTGGAAGTGCGAAGAACGGCCCGATTGTCAAATAGAGCAGTGAAGTGAAAAAGATTCCATAAATCGGATGGACACGGCTCGACAGATCCTGCAGATCATTACTTTTCGAATAACCGATAGCCAAAATTCCAAGAAGCGGTAAACCCACACCTGTTATTAAAAATCCGAGAATCGCAATGCCGACTTCGGTTCCTGCATATTGGCCCAGCTGCGCCGGGAAAATCAGGTTACCTGCTCCAAAAAATAATGCGAAGAGCATCATTCCAACGACTGTGTACGATTTAAACGATAATTTACTGTCCATTCCATTTCCTCCTTTTACTTTTGTGCATATATGGTTTCGAGGTCTTTTAATATACTTTCAATATAATAAGGAGACCTGGAATATATTATGCGATATATTGCATAATGTAATAATACATGGTTTTTTAAAAAAATCAATCGTTTTTTACTAATTATTTATACAAATCTGTTTATTCGAACAAAATAGGCACGAAGTTTGTAACTAGTTGTAATTTTATTGAAATAACAATAGAAAAAGCTGATGAACAGGATGCCCCCGTTCTTCAGCTTTTTCAATGATTATTAGTTCAATTGGGAAGGGTAAAGCGTCATGCCGCCATCAACGAACAGGGTGGCCCCGGTAACGTAATCCGCTTCGGATGACGCGAGCCAGGCGGCCGCTGCCGCAATCTGTGACGGCTCTCCAATTTTTTTCATCGGAATTTTCGCCAGCGTCTTTTGTTTTCCTTCTTCATCCTGTTCGTGGACCGGATTGGCCGGTGTGTTGATCGTCCCCGGGCCGATGGCGTTGATGCGGATCCCTTGTTCCGCATATTCCAGCGCCAGGGTTTCCGTCAGCATTTTAAGCCCCGCTTTTGTCACGGCATAATGCGCATTGTCCACTTTCGGTATCGTCTGGTGGACACTCGTTATATTGATGATGCTTCCTTTAACGCCGTTTTCCGTCATGTAGTTGATCGCTTCACGGCTCGCGATAAAAGCGCCGGTCAGGTTGACGTCCAGAACCCGCTGCCAATTTTCCAGCGTCAGCTTTTCCGAAGGGGCGCTTTCGCTGAAGCCGGCATTATTGACCAGGACATCCAGCGAACCGAATTCCTGTAATGCCGTTTCCATCAATGCGCGTATGCCCTCTTCTTCTGAAACATCCGCTTTCACAGTAACAGCTTTGCCTCCATTCGATTCAATGACCGCCTTCGTATCTTCCGCCCCTTCAGGATCCGTCAAATAATCCACGACCACATTCATTTTCTCTTTCCCGAAACGCTCAGCAATTCCTTTGCCGATTCCTTTTGAAGCTCCTGTCACAATCGCCGTTTTTCCTGCCAAATCCGGATACATTTGAACATCTCCTTTTCAATGATGGATTTAACTTTGAAGAACTTTCACTCATCCCGGAAATAACTTAGCCAGGGCCTGCCAGCCGAACGACAAGCCAAAGCCGATCAGCGCCGCACCGGCAATAATTGAAAACCATTTCATGAAACGTTCTCCCGTATATCCTTTGCCGGCATGGGCCGAGCCCGCTATCACCAGATCCCAGATTGCAATTCCGATAAAAATAGCGCTGCTGTATAAGAGAACTTTTCCGCCGC
This sequence comes from Planococcus sp. CAU13, assembly GCF_000775575.1. GTDB lineage: Bacteria > Bacillota > Bacilli > Bacillales_A > Planococcaceae > Planococcus. The sequence goes on along the minus strand of NZ_JRGN01000243.1, from coordinate 15,181 downwards.
TCATCACCTGCAGAGAAGTGGCCAGTACGGACCCGTAAATACTGATCCAGAAAATAATGTTGAGCGGATTCGATATTGCAATGGCAAATCCGGTGAAAAAAGCGTTAACGAGTGATTTCGGCTGGCGGTTTTCCCCCGAACCAATATCGATTCTGCGGAAAGCTCCCTGTATGCTTTCGACGCCCAGATAAACCAGCACCAGGAAGCCGCAGAGCCAAATCGCAATTTGCGCAGCCGGTCCCGTCAGCAGCCCGGCGATGCCGAAATAAATCAGCAGCATCAACACCACATCGGCCGACATGCCGCCGACACCCACAAACCACGCATGCCAAAATCCGCCGACCAGTCCTCTTTTGAGCATTTCAATCGTAATGGCGCCAATCGGAATGGAAAGTGAAAACCCAAGTACAATGAAACTGAACAGGTCACCGATCATCTGGAACCTCCCTTTCCAGCCGGCGTGGGATACTGCTCCCTGTATACCCGTTTCGCCGCAGGGAATTCCTGTTTAATGCTTATTTGCCGATGTCTCTTTTATTGTATCCGGCGAATCCAATCACGATCAGCCCGACAGCGACCACTGTCAGTCCGATCGCCTGCGTCCAGTCGAACTGCTCGATCGGAATAGCGGAAACGTAGCCAAAAGGCGTAATTTTCTCCACCCATTCCGGCAATTGGAATAAGCTTCCAAGATAGACGACGAAGAAAGAAAACGCCAGATAGAGCCAGATGAAGCCGGTGAATTTCGGCAGCCAGCCGATCAGCAGCACTGTCAGGCCAATCATCACCCAGACAGCAGGCAAATAGGCGAGTGCCGCTTGAAGGGCCATGGCCACGTCAAATCCTTCCTCCATCGTGGCATCAGCGACTGTCCCCAAACCAAGCCCGGCCAAAGAAATCATGACAAAACTCGCAATCAATGAAATCAGCAAATAACTGCCGAGCAGGCGATTTCTCGAAACCGCCCTGCCCAGAACATGCTCGATCCTTCCATTCTTTTCTTCGCCCTTCACTTTCAGAATCGCCATCAGAACCGGAATCGTGCCAATAATCGTCATGACCGCCATCAGCGTCGGCACAAACTGCTCAGCGAGCGAAAAACCTTCCATTGGAACAAGCAGGTCCTGCATTAAATCGACGTCAGCAAAAAAGGATTCCATATCACCCATTACGGAGCCATAAGAAGCACCGAGCACGTACATCCCGATTGCCCAGGCAATGAACCCTGTGCGCTGCAGCCGTAAAGCGAGCCCCAGGGGACTCAGCAACAGCGGAGAAGCATGGACTTTCCCTGCTCTCGCCGGCAGGAACCCGGCGCCGAGATCGCGTATCGAATTCAGGTACATGGCGAGGCCGCCAAGCACAATTGCTGCACCGACCGTCAGCAGGACCGGCCACCAGACATTATTGACGTAGACTTCCGACCGGACAATCCAGCCAAGCGGCGACAGCCAGGCTATCGCTTCACTGCTGACATCCCCGATTGCCCGCACCAGGTAGGCCGCCAGCAAAAAGCCGATGGACAAGCCCATAGCGCTTCTGGCGTTATGCGACAGCTGCGCGAATACGGCGGTAGCCGATGCAAACACCATCCCTGTCGCACCGAGCGCCGTGCCGTAAAGAAGCGAACCTTCCAGATCCATGCTTTCGATATTCAAGGCATACAAACCGATTCCTGTAAGAACAGCCAGCACTATATTCACCAAAAAGAGCACAGTCAACGTTGCTGTGACATTGGACAGCCGGCCAACCGGCAGCGACCGCACCATTTCGATGCGCCCTTCTTCTTCATCTGTCCGCGTATGGCGTATCACGAGCAGCACGCTCATCAATCCGACGACCACCGCCGTCATTAACAGCATCTGATGTGCCATCATGGCGCCAGCCGTATAATTGTCGAGACCATATCCCGGTCCGACCATCGCCGTCATCGCCGGGTTTTCCATGGTGGCGGCTATCGCCTGCCGCTCCTGTGCATTTTCATAAAGCCCAATGAATGCGACCGCAATGACAACCGTTGCAAAAACAAAACTGAAAATCCAGATCGGTATGCGGATGCGGTCCCGGCGAAGGATGAAACGGCTTAAACTTCCGGTTCCGCTGAAATAATGCTGATTCATTATACTGCGCCTCCCGTTCCTGTCCCTTCATAATGGCGCATGAACAATTCTTCCAGCGTCGGCGGCGCACTTTCCATCCGTACAATGCCGAAGCCGCTGACGTAGCGCACCACGTTATCGAGCTCCTCCTGATCCACCTGGAATGACAAGGCGCCGTCTTTTTGTTCAATGCCCCGTACCCCTTTGACTTCGTGCAATCGCGGCATCGGCTCTTTCGTTTCCACCAGCAGCATGGTGCCCGTCAAATGCCGAAGCTCTTTCAGTGTCCCTGTTTCGATGATTTTCCCTTGCCGGATGATCGCTACTTTATCACACAGCTTTTCAACTTCCGACAGGATATGGCTCGACAGCAGGATGCTTTTCCCTTCAGCTTTGGCTTCTTTAATGCATTCCTGGAAAACCCGTTCCATCAGCGGATCAAGCCCTGAAGTCGGTTCATCCAGAATATACAAATCAGCATCGGATGCCAGCGCCGCGACGAGCGCCACTTTTTGGCGATTCCCTTTTGAATAGGTGCGGCATTTTTTGCTGGGATCCAAATCAAATCGGCGAATCAATTCTTCACGCCGGGATTCATTGTTTCCGCCGCGCAGTTTGATGAACAAATCGATCACTTCGCCGCCTGTTAAATTTGGCCACAGATTGACGTCACCGGGTACATAAGCGACCCGCTTGTGGATTTCGACTGCATCTTTCCAGGCATCTTTGCCAAAAATCGCCGCCTGCCCTTCCGTCGCCTTCAGGATTCCAAGCAATACGCGAATGGTTGTCGATTTCCCAGCCCCATTCGGTCCAATAAACCCATAAACTTCCCCTTCGCCAACTTCGATATCCACACCGTCAAGCGCCGCGAAATCACCGAACTTCTTTGTCAAACCAACTGTTTTTAACACACTCATTGTTCCCACTCCCTTTTTTTATAGAAGCTTTTTTTAAGGATATCCAGGTATTCATAAAACTCATCCCAATACGGAGCGAAATCGACATGGGCTATATTCTGGCCTTCCAATTTATGCAACAGCTCATTCTGATAGCCTTCAATCGACCAGCGGATCAGCCTGAACGCTTTTTCCACATCGACGTCGTCCCGGAACAGCGACAGGTCAATTCCTTCATAAATCATCCGGTTGCCCATTTCAAGCATATGTTCATATTTCTTTTGAATATGCGGAGGCATATCTGCGCCAGGCGACAGCATGAAGGTTCCAAGGAAATTAAACACATTTTTATTTTCCATCTGTGCTTCCATTTTCACTTGAGCCGTTTTTTTGAGCCGCTCAATAAAATCCGTTTCACTCGTATCCACCCGCTGAAAATATTTATCCACCGTAAAATCCAGACTGTACTCCGTCAAATATTCATAAAGATCCTTTTTGCTGGTGAAATAATAAAACAGCATCCCTTTGCCGATGCCGGCTTCTTTCACAATCCGATTTGTCGAAGCCTTTTCGTAGCCATGCTCCGCGAACTCTTTTAACGATGCATCTAAAATTTTCTGCTGTTTTTCTTCATCAAGGCCTTTGAATTTCTCCATTTTCTTCACCTGCCTTCACATTAGACCACCTCGGTCGACTCCATTATATCCCTGTCGACCAGGGTGGTCAACAGAAATTTACAGAAAATATTGATTTTTTAAAGGGTGCTTGTGTCTGCTGAAGAAAATGGTGGCCAGCCGGCTGTTGATTTGAAGTTTACGCTCAGCTTCATGCCGAATACGCTCAACTCAGCCAAAACACACTCCATAATCTCTTCCGTCCGCTTCCATAAAGCTCTATACTTAAAGAATAGTCAGACAAATAAAGAATGGAGAGTGGCTTAATGGATTATTCATTTTCTCCACTCGGCGATCAGGCCATTATTATTGAAATCGGCAACGAAATAAATGTACAGGTGCAACATAACGTGCGGGTGATATCTTCTTTACTCGAAACGCATGCTCCTGAATGGATGATGGAGTTCATTCCTGCGTTTACAACCGTAACCGTATTTTATGACCCGCTTCTTATCCTGTACAATGAAGCGGAAACTGAACTGACAGCCCTTTTGGAGAAAGCTTCCGAAATGAAGGCTCCTCTGCCCCGCACCGTTGAAATCCCCGTCTGTTACGGCGGCGAATTCGGCCCCGACCTTGAATTCGTAGCGCAGCATAACGGCTTGAGCGCCGAAGAAGTAATCCGCATTCATATAGAAGGAACTTACACGGTCCATATGATCGGCTTTGCGCCGGGCTTCCCTTACCTCGGCGGTATGTCTGACAAAATTGCTGCACCGCGCAGGGAATCTCCAAGAGTTCGAATCCCGGAACGCAGCGTCGGCATTGCAGGCGGCCAGACTGGCATTTATCCGATTTCCACCCCCGGCGGCTGGCAGCTGATCGGCCGCACGCCGCTCCGCCTGTTTCTCCCTGAAGAGGAAGTTCCCAGCCTCTTGCGTGCAGGCGATGCCATTCGTTTCCACCAAATTTCAGAAGAAGAATATCAGGCGATGGAGGGACAAAAGAATGCTCACAATACGTAAGGGTGGCATGCAGACAACTGTACAGGATCTCGGACGCTTCGGCTTTCAGAAATATGGCGTCGTTGCATCTGGCGCTATGGATCCGTACGCGCTTCGTTTGGCCAATCTCCTTGTCGGCAATGAAGACAATGCTGCGGCACTGGAAATTACGCTAATGGGTCCAGAGATTTTCTTTGAAGAAGATGCTGTCATCTCCATTTGTGGAGGCGACCTCAGACCCGAGCTGGATGGACGAGCTGTTGGTTTATGGCGCCCTGCCGCAGTCACCAAAGGACAAACCCTGACGTTTGGTAAGCTACATATCGGCAGCAGGTGTTACTTGGCCGTTGCCGGCGGTATCGATGTTCCGAAAGTGATGAACAGCCGCTCCACATATCTGAGGGCGGCGCTCGGCGGCTATCAGGGACGCGCTTTGGAAGCAGGCGACCAACTGACTATCGGTAAAGCGGTTGTCACTCAAAAATTGGCGACTCAAGAAGAATCCTGGTTTGCCCCTTCACCATCCTATTCTTCCGAACCGGTCATCCGGGTGACACCAGGCCGCCAGTACAATTTGTTCTCTGACGACAGCCGAAAACGTTTCTTTTCAGAACCATTTTCACTAAATTCCCAATCCGACCGCATGGGCTACCGGCTCAACGGCCCACGACTGTCCCTCTCGGAGAAACAGGAAATGATTTCAGAAGCTGTCGCATTCGGTTCGATTCAGGTGCCGGCAGACGGCAACCCGATTATCCTCATGGCTGACCGCCAGACAGTCGGCGGCTATCCAAAAATAGCAGAAGTCATTACCGTCGACCTGCCGCTCATCAGCAAGTTGAAACCGGGCGACCGGCTGCGGTTCAAGGAAGTCAGTGTGGATGAAGCGCAGCGCCTCTTGCGGCTCCAGGAAAAAAAGATAAACTGTCTGAAACGAGCGATCCAGTTAAAAAGGGAGGTTATGACATGACATTCAAAGTTGATTTGAATTGTGATATGGGAGAAAGTTACGGGGTTTATACACTGGGGCGTGACGAAGAAATTCTCGATTATGTCACTTCAGCCAACATCGCCTGCGGCTTCCATGCAGGCGACCCGGCGACGATGCGCAAAACGGTCCGGCTGGCGCTTGAAAAAGACGTGGCCATCGGCGCCCATCCCGGATTCCAGGATCTGCATGGCTTTGGCCGCCGTGATTTTCAGCTGTCTGCGCAGGAAATTTATGATCTGGTCGTCTATCAGATTGGTGCTTTATCCGGATTCATCACCGCTGAAGGCGGGCTCATGCAGCACGTCAAAGCCCACGGCGCTCTTTACAATATGGCTGCCAAGGACCCCGTTTACGCCGAAGCCGTTGCAGAAGCGGTCTATGACGTGAATCCGGCTCTGATTTTATTTGGCCTGGCCGGCAGTGAACTGATTACGGCTGGCAATAAAATCGGTCTGCGCACGGCAAGTGAAGTATTTGCTGACCGCACGTATCATGCGGATGGTTCGCTTACTCCCCGCTCCGAACCCGGTGCACTGGTCACCGATGCAAATGAAGCGATTGTCCGCGTTGTCCGGATGGTGCAGGAAGGCAAAATTCAGACGATGCAGGGGAGCGATGCCGAATTAAAAGCCGATACCATCTGCATCCACGGCGACGGGGTGAATGCCCTAACATTTGCGCAAAAGATATCGCAATCGCTGCAGGAAGCCGGCATCATGCCAGCGAAAGTTTCGGAAATTGTTTAATTATCCAATGAAACAAGGCAGCCCGCCTTCTTTTCCAAGGGCCGGTCTGCCTTTTCATTTTGACGCATCAATCTCCAGGTGAATCTGCAGCGCTTTTTGGATCCTGTCAACAGCCTCTTTCAAATAGGCTGGTTCATGCGGCACCAAATCCGCCAGCGTAACCGTTCGAGGCAGAAGCCCTCCGTCCGGCGAAATTTCCCCTTTGCTTTCAACCTGCGCTGCAGCGCCTTTGCATAAAGCAGCAAACTCTCCAAAGTCGAATTTGAACATGCCGGCCACTTCGTCTTCCTGGAAAATGTATTTATTGTCCAGCTTCCCTTCCACCTTATATAGGAAGACATGGCATCTTTCATTGTCGATGAAATCCCGCACAGTGAGCTGGTCTTTAATGATGCCGAGCGGAATCAATTCTTCAAAGCCCACTTCAATCCCGAGCTCCTCACCGATCTCACGGACGCCATCTTCAACCGTTTCGTGTGCGAGAATATGGCCGGCGGCACTGATATCAAGTAAATCCGGAAAATCCTTTTTATCGCTGCTTCGCAATTGCAGATGGATTAACGGCGTCTCACCCGCCATTTCGACAATCCAGCAATGGAAAGTTTCGTGCCAAAATCCATTTCTATGAATTTCATCACGTGAAACAACTTTTATCACCGTGCCGTCTTTTTCGCGAGCAGCAATCATTTCGCTCTCCACTCCATCAAACCTCTTTTCTTTTGGACCACACTGCATCAAAAAACAGTTTCTTTGCCGAGTCTCTTGAAAAAATTCAGGGATTCCTTCAATACCATTCTATCAAAACCGCTCTTTTCATGAACCCGCTCCACCCATTCCTCAACAGATGCGAGCGGCGGGTCTTCATACAGCCCTTTGCTTGTACTCAAAAAGCTTTTCCAATCATCGAATTCCCAGTGCGCCGTCTCGCCCTCCCAAGGCAGCCGCACTTCGAGCAGCGGTTTCGGATACACGTTATTCTGCGAAATCTCAGCGGCCGCCAGAAAATCTTTCATCGGCACCGCTTCAGACAAATAAGCCTGCGTTGAAAATTTGCCGTTCGGCCGGTGGTAAATTACTTGGAATGCATCTTTCCCGGGAACTACCTGCACTTCCGCACCCGGGAAAAATCCCGCCAGCTTTTCATCCGCATAAGCTGGGTCGTCGCCGTCAATCAAAATCGGCTGCAGCCACTGGTCGCCCAAATCGCACAGGAAGCGGCGTCCGTTGCGGTCGACAGCCATGACAGCCGCATGGTCTTTACCCGTCCCGAGTTCACTGCCGATCGGATACGCTTCGATATCCGCTTCTTCGAAAGCATCCAGCAGCCAAATCGCCAGATCAAAACAATTGCCGGTGATGCCGTATTCCCGGCGATGCCTTTTCATCGTTTCAACGTCCCGCTGCTTCGGATCGCCTTTCGCATGCATCCATGCCTTCGTCAGTGTTTCCATCGGGAATCCGTCGAATTGATGCCATACGGCCAATATCTCCTGAGGTGCTTTCATTTTTTCCACCCACTCTAATTGATTTTATTCCTTCTCCGGTAAATGATTACAGCAATCAACGCTAAACCGATCAGCCCGATAACAGCGTACTGCCAAATGTTTGGAACGGGAAGATTCACTTCCTCTGACGGCACTGTACCTTCCCCCAGAAACATCGCCGGCTTCTCATTAAGTGCAACAACAGTGGCAAGCAATAAAAAAGATATGAATATCTTCATGGCCACTTCATCCTTTCTTTTCAAACCTTTGCTTTTCCCTCCTTAAACTTCACCCGTCTCCACCAATTGCTTTAAATTATCAAACATCCGGTCCCAGCCTTCTTCCGAAGCACCGATAAACTCGCTCATCGCTTTTTCAAGATCTTCATCCGTCCAGTCTTCTTCATGCGGCACGACGATTTCCTGCTTGAACGTCATCTCGCAGGCGTCCAGTACGGGCGACACCCAGACGATGATCCGGTCCTCCAAATCGTTGTACTGCGGCATTTCGAAACTGAAGACGAGCCGGTGAGGCGGATCGAGCTCGAGATATTCGCCGGTCGCCTGGTAGTCTATGCCGTTCCGACGGTCAATGATCTCCCATCTACCGCCGATATGAAACTCGTTTCTCACCACCTGGTTCGTGGACTCCGTCGAAAACAGCCATTTTTTCATCAGCTCCGGCTTTGTCCAGGCTTTGTATACATCCTTTGGGCTCGCTTGAAACCTCCTCGCCATCGTCAGAACCACCGTCGAAGTTTTTTTCATCTTTATTCCCCTTCCATCTATTAATTCACGAAATTTTCTTATAATAAATTTTACCATAACGGCTGGCCAGTATCGGCAATATGGCATGAATAATTTCTTCTGGACCGTGTAACGACGAGAAAAGCCCGAAAAGAGGGCTGCTCTTTTCGGGCTTTCAAATATGGAATGGAAAAAGGATGATACAACTGCATAATTCAATCGGCGTATGTCCCTTTTCTTTGTCTGATCTGGTAGTAATTAAGATGTTTGAATAATTCCGATGATGTCTCCTGATCAATCTGGAAACCGATTCCGTATTCAACTCTGTCATTTCTCGTTGACTTCCGGACAATTGTCCCTTCAATCAGAAAAGACTTTTCCAGTATATCGAAACTGCACACCACCCGTTCACCCATCGGAATATTTACCGGGGATGTAAACCGCATGCCGTTTACACTGATATTATCAACCTCTACGGACAGTTGCGCTTCTCCGAGGCGTGCAATCTTGCCATTGACTGATTCATGAAATATGACACGGAAAAACTCGCGGCGATTTTCGCTCATTTCTTTCTCCCCTTAGTGTTCTCTCTTTTTAACAACCCGCTGAAATCTATTTCTGACGAAATTTCTTACATATATAAATTAATCAATAAACCTTTGATTTCTCCAATCGACTCGAGCGTATCCAAGCCTTCCTTTTCATTATTTAACATATCGTCCTGAAGTTCAATTAATTTTTTGTCAATGACTTCCACAATTTGATGATTTTTCATGCCACCATGGGGAGAAAAGCTTTGTTTATCCGATAATTGCAGGCCGAAACTCAGGGCTTCTCTCATAAATTCTTTTACAAGATTTTTGTATTCGCGCAAATTCTCGAAAGTACGCTGCTCCCCCAGCTTTTCTCCCTGGGCATCCACCCGGCTCATCAACTGGTGCAAGGCATCGAGCTGCAGTTTCGACTGGGATTTTTTCATGACACTGGCAAACGAGTCAATCGACTTGTTTTCCACCATATTTTTCTGAATCCGGTCACCCGGAATTTTCGCCTGGCTTTCGATGCGCATCACTGTCACCCCGTCTTATTTCTGATAGCTTTGTTTCTTCTTGAACATATTGATAATCAATTCGATTTCTCCGCGTTCCGCTTTGACCACTTTAGCGATCTGCACCGGTGAAAACCCCTGTTTATGTAATTGTTCGATTTTCTCGTGTTCCGGCAGTTCGGGATCAGGAACCGGTTCCGCAGGTTTTGCCGGCGTTTTTGGTTTCGCTGTTTTGGCGTTTTTCACCGGCGGCGCCGATTCCGCGTGCACCCCCGCCTGCCCGCTTCCACTCCGCTGTTCCAGTCTATGCAGCCGCTGTTCCAGCCCGCTTTCTTTCTGCGCAATATGTTCGACAAGCCGGTTATACAGCTCGTCGTTCTCTTTTTCAATGTTTTCCACAAACTCTTCCATACTGGCGTTCATAGCTTCCGCATCTTCCAGCATGATTCTGCGCTGTTTCTGAAATTGATTCAAGGCCATAAACGACCTTATATTCACAGCTATCGCCAATAAAACGAGTAAAATCAGCAACCAGTCCATGGCTGTCACCTGCCCTTCCGCAGCATCCGAAACTTAATAGTATTCATGCACTGCAAGCGTCGCCGAATGCAGCCGCAAAATTGCTTTTGAGTGCAGCTGGGAAACACGTGATACGCTGACACCCAAAACTTCTGCGATCTCCGTCAATTTCAAATCTTCGAAATAGCACAGGGAAACCACAATCTTTTCTTTTTCCGGCAGGCGTCCGATGGCAGCGGCGAGCGCTTCTTTGATCGTCCGTTCATACAGACGGCGTTCGGGGGAACCTGCGTCGCCATTGCCGACAATATTGTATTTGCCGACCTGATTATTGTCTTCATACGGGTTTTCATCCATGGAAATCATCGTGGATAATGCCGCTTCCGACACGGTTTTATTGAGCTCCGCCTTCGAGATGCCGAGGTATTTGCTGACTTCGGCATCGGTCACGGAATGGTTGTTTTCCTGTTCAAGAAATGCGTAGGCCTTTTCGATTTTCTTGACCTTTTCACGCACAGAACGCGGCAGCCAGTCATTATGGCGCAGTCCATCGATGATTGCGCCTTTGATCCGCCAGGCGGCATAGGTTTCAAATTTCAGGTCCCGCTCCAGATTGAATTTATCAAATGCGTCAAGAAGCCCTTCGTAAGCGAGGCTGCGTATGTCTTCTTTATCGACTGTTTTCGGCAGGCTGATCATAAAGCGCTGAATCACGTAATCGACCAGCGGCATATACCGTTCGACCAGGAAGTTGCCCGATTCGGGATCGCGTTCCTGCTGCCACCCCTGCCAATATTCCAGTTCCTCTTTTGATAATTTATCATTCAACAAGCGTTTCACCACCATTCATGAGATACCGCGGCACGTCTATTTAAACAGCATTTTCAGTAAAAACCCCTTGATGCCAAGTTTATAGGGTACAGGAAGTTCAAGGTATTCGGCCGTCACCCGTTTCATCGCCTGAGAAGCGTACGTATTCGGGAACGCCAGCAGAAACGGCACTTGTTTCTTCACCGCTGCCGGGATATTCGAATCACTTGGAATAAAACCAAGTGTGCCGATTTCCTTGTCGAGAAACTGCTGCGTGACTTTGCGGAAATTGTCCGCGGTATTTTTGCCTTCTTTTTCAGTCGTGCATTGATTGATGATCAGTTTCATATGGACATTCGAATCTTTCACATGGACCATTTTCACAATGGAGTAGGCGTCCGTAATGGAAGTCGGTTCCGGCGTTGTGACCAGGATCACGTCATCGGCCGCCAGAATAAAACGGAGGTTTTCATCCGATAATCCGGCTCCGGTGTCGAGAATCACATAATCGACATGCCCCTGGATTTCGCTCAGTTCATCAAAGAATTTCTTCATCTTCGCTTCGTCGAGCTTGAACATTTCGTTGAAACCGGTCCCTCCGGAAATGAAGAGCAAACCGTTCGGCCCTTCTTCGATGATGTCCCATATCGATAAATCCTTCTCAACCATTGTCGCAATCGACTCTTCCGGCGAGCGCCCAAGCAGGACATCGACATTGGCAAAGCCGAGATCGACGTCGAATATCAGCACTTTCCGGTTCTGCTCGACTAAGCTCAAAGCGAAATTCAGCGCGAAATTCGATTTTCCTACGCCGCCTTTTCCGCTTGTCACGGCAATGGTGCGTGTTTGTTTGCGTTCTTTTTTCGGTTTTTTCTGCAGCATTTTTTCCCGCAGCTGTTTTGCCTGATCAATCATTGTCGTTTTCCCCCAGCACAAAGTTTGCAATCAACTCAGGAGTTGCCGTTAAAATATCATCCGGAACGTTTTGGCCATTGGCAATATAAGTGACGGGAATCGAGTAATGATAGATCAGATTCAAAATAGCGCCCGAAGAACTTGTTTCGTCCTGCTTGGTCAAAAGCAGCTGGTCCATTTTGATGGTCTGGAAATTATCGATGATTTTTTTCATGTCTTCGTATTTGGAAGTCAGGCTCAATACGAGATTGATCTGGATTTTATTTTTGTCAGCGAGCAGGGCTTCGAGGTCGTCGATATACTGCTTCTGCTGATAATTGCGCCCGGCCGTATCCATCAGGATGATGTCACAGGCATTCAGTTTATCCATCGCCTGGTTCAGATCGGCCGCTGAATCGACCACTTCAATCGGAATGTTCAGGATGCCCGCATAGGTTTTCAACTGTTCCACTGCGGCAATGCGGTACGTATCGGATGTAATCAAACCGACTTTCCTGCCTTCACGAAGCAGCAGATCGGCGGCGATTTTCGCAATCGTCGTCGTCTTGCCGACGCCTGTCGGTCCGATAAAGCAGATGATTTCCGGATCTTTCGCTGCCGGTTTTTGCTGATGCGCTTCGATCAGCCGGATGATTTCGGTCTTCGCCATCCGGTGGATCTGCGCAGCCGAAGTATCAGGCTGCTGCCCGATTGTCAGCATCATTTTCGACAGGATCTCCGATTGGATTTCCTTCGTCACTTCCTGGTTGCACAGTCGCTGGTTCAGCGGTTTTAAAGAAGCGGGCAAATGGTCTTCCTGCATCGACTGCATCATGAATTGCTTGATGCCTTTCAGTTCGTTGATCAGATCATCCGTCAGGCGTTCGTCTGCGGCGGCGGGGGGAGCCGGCTGTGCTGCCTGGACCGGTTCCTTTTCAGCTTGCACCGCTTTCTTTTTCTGCGGCTTCGCTTCGACAGCGGCGGTCACTTCAAGCTTTTCTTTTTGGAAAAACCCGATAAAGCCGCCCACTTTCACTTTTTTGGTATTGAGAATCAGTGCGTCGGCTCCAAGATCCCGTTTGATCATCGGCAAAGCTTCACTGACATTCTGGACGATATATGTTTTTAATCTCATCAGACATTGACTCCTCCACTGATATTGACGACGCCGACGCTCTGAATTTCAATGTTCGGTTCGAGTTCGTTATAGGACAGCACCGGCAGATCCGGCGCAAAGCCTTCGATAAACTGGCGCATATAGATGCGGATGGCCGGGGATGTCAGCAGGATCGGCTGGACGCCGGTCTGCTGCAGCTGTGCGGCCTGTTCCGATATTTTCTGGAACATCAGCTGTGAAGTATCCGGATCCAGCGACAGGTAATTGCCCTGGTCGGAACGGTGCACCGATTCCGCGAATTTCTTCTCGACGCTGGCGCCCGCTGTGATGACCTGCAGCGCTTCATTGTTAGGCGCATATTGCAGCGTGATCTGGCGTGACAGCGAACGTCTTACATATTCCGTCAGCACATCCGTGTCTTTTGTCTGTGCTGAATAATCCGCCAGCGTTTCCAGGATAATCAACAGATTGCGGATCGACACTTTTTCTTTCAAAAGTTTCATCAGCACTTTCTGCACTTCGCCGATCGTCATCATGTTCGGAATCAATTCTTCGACAACCGCCGGGCTCGCTTCACGCATGTTTTCAATCAGCGACTTCACTTCCTGGCGGCCGATCAGTTCATGGGCGTGGCGTTTAATAACTTCCGTCAGATGCGTCGACACGACAGACGGTGGATCGACAATGGCGTAACCGGCCATTTCGGCATCTTCTTTCATGCTGTCGTTGACCCACAGCGCCGGCATGCCGAACGCCGGTTCAATCGTTTCGATGCCTTCAATGCTGTCATCATCGATTCCCGGGCTCATCGCCAAATAATGGTCGAGCATGATTTCACCCGTGGCGACGCGGTTCCCTTTGATCTTGATGACGTATTCGTTCGGCCGAAGCTGGATATTGTCGCGGATTCGGATGACCGGCACCACAATTCCTAGCTCCATGGCAAGTTGCCGGCGGATCATAATGACCCGGTCAAGCAGATCGCCGCCCTGGTTTTTATCGGCAATCGGAATCAGGCCGTAGCCGAATTCAAATTCGATGGCATCGACATGAAGCAAATCGATGACGCTTTCCGGACTTTTCATCGCTTCCAGTTCTTTGCCGTCTCCGGAAACGGCTTCTTTTTCGGATTTCTCTTCTTCATTTAAAGCCTTCTGCATTCTGAAGGCAGCGAATGCGATAACGGCGGCCACCGGCAGGATCAATAACGGATTGATCGGTGTCAGGAACGCGATCATCATCAGTGTTCCGGCCACGACGTACATCATTTTCGGATAGGCGAAAAGCTGCTTCGTAATATCCGATCCAAGGTTGCCGTCAGAAACGGCTCTCGTGACGACAATACCCATCGCCGTCGAAATCAGCAGGGCCGGTATCTGGCTCACAAGACCGTCCCCGATGGACAGGAGCGTGAACAGGCTGGCAGCTTCCCCCACCGGAAGGTTATGCACCATGACCCCGATCAGCAACCCGCCGATAATATTGATGATGGTGATGATGATTCCCGCAATGGCGTCCCCTTTGACGAATTTACTGGCACCGTCCATGGCTCCGTAAAAATCCGCTTCCTGGCTGACTTTTTCCCGGCGGTTTTTTGCTTCCATATCGGAAATCATGCCTGCGCCAAGATCAGCGTCGATACTCATCTGTTTCCCCGGCATCGAATCGAGTGTGAAACGTGCGGCAACTTCCGCTACCCGTTCTGACCCTTTCGTGATAACCAAAAATTGAATGATGACGAGAATCAGGAACACCAGAATACCGATGATTGCACTGCCTCCGACCACGAAGGAACCAAACGTTTCGATTACTTCACCGCCGGTTTGATTGGTCAAAATTGACCGCGTCGTTGAAACGTTCAAACCAAGGCGGAACAGCGTCGTCAACAGCAGCAGCGTCGGGAAAATCGAGAATTGCAGCGCTTCTTTCGTATTCATTGCCACCAACAGGATGGTCATGGCAAGGCTGATATTGATCAGGATCAATATATCGAGTAATAAAGGAGGCAATGGAATGACCATCATGACGACGATCATAAGTACGGATATTAAGACTGCATAATCTCTGATTTTCAACTTGTTCCCATCTCCTATTGCTTGCGTGAATGTGTTTATGTAATGAATAAAATAAATTACTTGCGTTGATACGTCGCTTCGGCGCTTTGGACAGGGCCAAGACCGTGCTCCACCGCTTCGCTCGTCGCAAAGGCG
>NZ_JRGN01000099.1 GCF_000775575.1 Planococcus sp. CAU13 | reverse complement strand
TTTGTAGATTTGTAGACTAATCTACAGTTTCACAATACCCTGTAAAACCCTATTGTATAAGGGTTTTGGCTCTTCTATAATTTGAAACTAACTAGGCAATTGCTTTGTAGTTGCGAATTAGAAAGGGGCAGGGAATCATGAATGAGATTTACGTAGTCATTGATACAGTGCTGCATGAAGGCTTAAATACTTATAAAAAGATCGGTTCCTCTGCTTCCCTTCCTCAACTTACGAAGACTCTAAAGAAAGCCTCAGGGTATAAAAAAGGTGCCATTTGTGTGACACGTTCCAAGGAAGATCTGTCTACACCGTTAGGTGTCAGGGGTTATGTGATTACATCCAAAGAAACCCTCTTGGAGGATTTTTCTGAACTTTCTCACTGGACCCCCAATGTACACAACTACTTATGGTACTCTGACAATGAAAGACGGCATCTCAAGGGACATACGGAACAGAACCTGCAGCAGATCAATACGTTCGTTGTCGACATCGACTCGAAAAAACAGCCGTATACGGAAATCCTGACCGCTGCTCTCGACCACAGCGTCGGGGTGCCAACGATGGTCCTGGAGACGCCGAAAGGCTTCCAGGTCTATTTTGTGTTGGAGACGCCGCTGTTCATCAGCAATCAAAACGATTTCCGCGGCCTGAAGGTGGCCAAACGCATTTCGGAAAACATCCGCCGCAGCCTGGCCAAGGTCCTGCAGGGCGTCGATCTGTCCTGCAACGACTTCGGCTTTTTCCGCATGCCGAACGAACAGAATGTCCGCTGGTTCTCTGAAAAGATGGTCTTTCCGCTGCATGACCTCATCGCCTGGTCCAAGCGGCAGGATGATGACCAGAACCGCGGGCTATTTGTCGTGGAAGCGAAAGGGCAGGCACTCGATCCGACACAGACCGAGTGGTTCCAGGAACTGTTGGCAACGCGCCATGTCAAAGGCAGCGAAGGGCAGATCGGACGCGACAACCTGATGTACACGCTGGCGCTGGCCTGCTACAGCGCCGGTAAGGGGCAGGGGGAGACCCTGGACTTGCTCGATGAATATAATTCCGCCCTGGAAGCACCGGTCCGCCACAGCGAAGTCCAGAAAATCGTCAGGAGCGCCTATAAGGGCCGTTTCAAAGGCGCCCACCAGAACTATATCCAGGAACTCCTGGAGGCGTGGCTGCCGGGCAAGGAAGTGCCCATTACTAACCACGTGGGTGGATGGCACAAGTTCAAGAAGGAACGGAAAGACCGCGTCCGCAGCCATTACAACGAATGGGAAGAAGATCTGCTGGCGTATATCCAACAAGAAACGAGCACCATCCAACCCATCAAGTGGACGACGCAGAGCGCGTTGTGCGAAGCCATCGGCATTCCGCGCAGCACGTTCAACGAACTTGTCCGCCAGTCGAACAAAATCCTCATCAAACGAAAAGGGAAAGGCCGCAGCGCGCAGACTGGATTGACGTCCGTGGCTGTGCTTCTTCAGTGTGCCCTCGAATTCAACCAGCAACACCGTGCCTTGTACTACGAAGCCGTCGCCCTGATGAGCGGATCCCGTGAGAACGACAGTGCGCTTTGGGAGCTCAACTATCAGCTGGAGCTGCTGACGCGTTTTCCGGAAAATCGGCCATTAACTGGAAAAAAATTCAATTCCTCTTAATTGTCCAGTCTGCCAATACATATCTGTATACGTCCTCTATTTTTCCTCTGGTTTTGGATTGGTTATTGGAGTAAGGATTTGAATTTTGGGGATTTTCTTTTTTCCTGATAAACTGAATAAAAAGAAAGGCAGGGGAAGCAGATGCTGGAGAATTATAGGGAGTACCGGTTAAAAGCGGGCATTTCTCCTGTGACGCTGG
The DNA here is from genome assembly GCF_000775575.1 of Planococcus sp. CAU13. Classification (GTDB taxonomy): domain Bacteria; phylum Bacillota; class Bacilli; order Bacillales_A; family Planococcaceae; genus Planococcus. Next base: position 3,407 of record NZ_JRGN01000099.1, on the reverse strand, counting down.
TGACGGAAGTGGAGCTACTGAAGTCGTTTGTCGGCTATGTCAACCAGCGGAATGACAAGCAGTTGGAACCACATGAGATCCGGCCTGCCGATGTGCGGGCGTTCCTGGATCAAGAAAAGGCGAAAGGGCTGAAAGCGAGCACGATCAAACGGAAATTGTATCATATCCGTCAGTATTTCCATTATCTCTGGAAGGTGGGGAAGGTGCCGGTTGATTTCATGCCGAAATTCGAATACGAGCTGGTGATTGAAAAGCCGGTAGCGCAGCTGTTGTATGCGGAATTTCAGGATAGTAAGAAGCAGGTGTTGCAGCATCCCAGCCTTGCGTTGAATGCGAAACTTTATTTCCTGTTTGCGATGGCGGGGTTCCGGATGCGGGAGATAGAGCGGCTGCAAAGCAGGCATTTCCGTGACTTAGGGGACCGGGTGGAAATGAATTTCGTCACCACACAGGAGGTCTATTGGCGATTGGTCTTTGAAGATCCAATGGAAGTGGCCGTGATTGTCCAGGCGATGGAGCGTGCCCTTTTCCGGGACCATGATTACCTGGTGTCGTCCGACAAGAAATACGGGGCGGATTATGTGCGCAATAACATGAAGGACATCTATTCCGGTCTTTCGGCGCTTTTGCCGAAAGCCTTCAAGACCGAAGAGGTGCGACTGGCCTATATTTACGATCTCTACAAGGTGCAGGGCAAGTCATTTGATGAGATGGGGGATTTGCTGGGGGTCACACCGGAATCGCTGACATCGACGTTAAAATTGGTTTTTGAACGCTATAAAAAGTAACCAGATAGCGATACTTTCAAAAAGATTGTTTCATTAAGGGAAAATCATTAGAGGCCATATTTAAGGATAAGAAATAAACGAAAGAGTCATGCATTGAGATAAGACAAGTGAATGCTCCTTCGTTTGTTTAGTTTTTTCTTTTAGACTAGGGACTTTCGTGAAAGTTCATCGTTAATAAGTCATCAACCGCTAGTTCTTTTATAGGCGGTATAATAACATGAAAATCTTTCTTATGACAAACTTCTATTTGACGTGTTGGAAATGAAAGCAATTCGTTAGGATTGTTTCCGTACTTTCTCAGTCGATTTTTCAAGTAAATCCAAGTTTTTGTTTGATGAAGTCGGATGGAAATAGCATACTGAATTACAGTACGCTGATTAAAGTTTCCGATATTTACAAGCAATGAGTCGCTTTCTTTTTGAAAACCGTATTGTTTATTTTTAGCGTAGAAAAATTTTATATCGTTTCTTTCTATGTCATTTACATAAATCCGATAAGTATGATTAAAATCTGCAATTGAAGTAATGACCAAATTCACCTGTTCTGCAAAAGCCATGCATTTGGATAGAAAAGCGCTTTGAATGCTTTCAATCCGTTGGAGTTGTTGTTTTGTCGGTGCAGCATCCAAACTTGGAATGACAAAAAAGATGGCTTCCGGCAAAGGTTTTCCGCTCTTTTGCAGCTGTTCGAAATAGTTATGATATCGTTCAAACTTTATCTGAAGTGCTTTTTTGCGTTCGCTGCCGGTATCGATTTCAACAAAGTAATCCTTTTCCTTCGCCCGGAAACCCAAATCGGGTTTTACAATCGGTGTCGCAATCATCAGATTCGTAGCAACATCGACCAGGGAATCGTGTCTTGCGATAGTCAAAAGCATGGTCAGGATGTCCGTGGTCATCAAGTGATGCTCGATGTTCTGGAAATGAGTCCGGTATAGGCTGTATTCGAGATGCGGCAACGGTTTGAAATAGGAAGTCCACCGTTGGCCTTTGGAAATCTTCTTTAATCGATAGAACTCATTCAAACCTGCCGGTGTCAGGAAATAGATTCGCCGTTCTTTTTTCCAACGATTGGCCATGCATTTTTTATGCTGGACCAACTTTCTCTCTTCTAATCGTTTCAGTATGGCATAGAGATTCGTTTTTCTTTTCTCTAGGGCAGTTTCAGTGCCGTCAACCGCCTGAGTGATTTGGGTGATATCGGATCCCCGGCTGAAGTAAAGGTATTCAAGAACTGGGTTCTGTCTTGGGTAAGGGGTATAGCTGTTAGTCATATGAATTCCTCCTGTAAAGTTAGGCGCTATGGCGCTTGGACGGTGTATGAATTGGGTGTACGAATGACTGAGTGTGCTGATTCGTACACCTGTGATTGTTAAAATCCTTTGGCGGCCAACGGTTTGCGGTGCATTTCATCCGCCGGTTTTGAGGTGTGACTATATAGCCTCCCCTTGCACCATTTAATTGGGCATGAATCTGTCCAGCAATTTCTGAGTTGCCCCTTTCTCTTTTGGCAGTAGTTTAGTTTCTAATTGCTGCAAAATATGCTTCATATCCCCGACCTCTTTCTGTGTCTGGATCATCCATTTTTCCTGTTTGGATAACTGAAGCCGAAGATTTTGATTCTCCGCAAGCAGCTGATCGAAACGGACGTTGAAGTAGGGAAATGGGAACGTCGGACGGTCATGGCTCTCTGCCTCTGAGGTGCTCACAAAGCGGGTGTCGACAATTTTGTCGACCAATGCACGGGTGGATTCCTTTGGATAGTTCTGCCGCGCCGTTATTAAGGTGGAAAGCAGCCGGTAATCATCATCGGTATATACACGGTTAGCTCTTTCATCTCGTTGGTAAACATGTCCTGCTTCCTCAAAAACTTTTGCGTAGTTGCGCAGGGTGCTCGGTGCACTCTGCAGGCTGTTGCACATTTCTTTTGCTGTGTACATGGTTCACGACCTTTCTGGAATGGATAATGAGTGATTGAATAAAAGAACGACAAAAAAAGCCCTTCGATCGAGGACAAGTTAAACCAAGCCAAATAAGCTATGGTTTTGAGCCTCGATCAGAGAGGGCTTCATTAAATAGAAAGGCTTCCCCGCATGGGTAAGCTGAATAATTAGTATAAGCAAGTAGATAAAGTGGATTAAGAAGACCAAGTTACTGTCTTAATCTATCTCTCTAATCTATTATAATCCATTATTGCTTCAGTGGAGAAGAATTTTTTCAATTATTTTTAAGCAATCGAATTTATATTTTGATGGGAGTTGTGCTTTCTACAAAGAGGCGAATGATCCTAGAGGAAACAGGGGATAAGGTGTGTCTGCTTATCAGTATGGAAAAGGAAGCGGTAAACTGTTCGATAACGGAGCTTGCAGGCTCTGAGAAAGGTTACTTGCTTTCGGGAGGAGTAGCGGGCAGATTTCATCATGAGTCTGTCTTCTTTCTTTGGTTCTGTGCAGGACCATTGCGATTCTCTTCTTGTGCCCATCTTTATTTATCTGGAATCAGAGCTTAGGAAAGGCTGGAGAACAAAGCGGGTACATACAGCAACTTGTTTCGGCATACACCTTCCGCTTGTGAACCGGACAGAAATTTCAGCTGGTTTTGAAAGATAACAGATTTGGTG
>NZ_JRGN01000001.1 GCF_000775575.1 Planococcus sp. CAU13 | reverse complement strand
AACAGGTTTTATGACCGCTATAAATTTTTATTTCATTTGTATCCATTGATCCAATAAAAATCCAAACTCCACTCCAAAGAAATCCATAAGAAAAACCGCTCCCAAACATACGGGCGGCTCGAGTTGCCGTTCAGTCCAGCTGAGCGGCAATTTTTCTATAGAAACTGATTAAATCCTCTTTTTCCTGCTCATCCAACTCCGATTCATTGATCCTTTGAACCGCAAGCTCCAGCTTTTGCTGTTTCGTCTTGCGGACACGAGGATGGGTCAATTCATCTTTCAATTCAATCGTGATGAATTTCAGCATATCCTCTTCTGATTCCACCGACGAAGTTGCAGACCGCTCCGGCCAGATCTTCCTGAACGCTTCAATCGTCTTCATGGCAGCACAACTCCGTCGATGCCTTCTCCGATCACGACAATCTGAGGCTGCATTTTCATGTATTCCGGAAGCCACTGCGCCATGCCGTATGCATACTGGAAAGCGTGAGGATATTTGTCACCGTCAAGCGGCACATATCCCTTGATGCGGTACACCGTTTCCGGCAGCGCCCTCAGCCAGTCTTCAAAACGTTCGCGGTTGACCGGCTGTTCGAAACGCAGCACTTTTGTGTTCAAGTTCAATTTGCCGATCTCCGCTTTCTCTACGGCACCTTTCGGACTGGAGGATAAATCCTGCAGCAGTTTATAAGGAATTTTCGCATTGGAGGTTTGCACGATCAGCGCATCCGAATTCAAAGCCTGAAGTCCGAAAACCGCATCTCCCTGCTCTTTTTCCGTCAGCAGATCCATCTTATTCGCCAGTATCAAATCTGCATGGCGAATCTGTTCAAGGAATAAAGAACGGATCTGCGGAGACATGCGGTCCCGATCCAGCCAGCGTTTGCTGTCGGCGACAGTGACGATCCCCTTGAAATTCAGCTGCTCTGCGAATAAAGGCGAGAAAATCGCATCCAGTGCTTCGACTGGATGGGCAGCCCCCGTCGTCTCAATCAGCAGCACATCAAAATTTTCTTCTGCCAGCAATGTCTGGATTTGTGCTTCCGATTTTTCTGAACCGGTGCAGCAGATGCAGCCGTCAAGCAATTCTTTAAGCGGCACTCCGTCTTCCACTTCGTCTGAATCAACGGCCAGTTCCCCGAGTTCATTCATGAATACTGCCGGTTTCAGCCCCGCATCTTTCAGCTGAATCAGCATATTTTTCAGAAGCGTCGTCTTGCCGCTCCCCAGGAATCCGCTGAATAAATACACATCAATCATAATACTCCTCCTTCATCTCTCTAAATTCTATCATATAACACCAAAAGAATAGGCTGTTTAGAAACACATGTATTTTCAATCATTCCGCTTCAGACAGACGCT
>NZ_JRGN01000244.1 GCF_000775575.1 Planococcus sp. CAU13 | reverse complement strand
CCCGAAGAGCTGGGCCGTTGGAGTCTGGACACAAAAATACAAAAAAAGCATCTGTGATTTTTTCACAGATGCTTTTTCATGCTTATTTCGTTTTCAGTTCTTCCAGCGAAAATTCGTTTTTCACAAATTCCTCTGCTTCCAGCCAGTTATATACCCGGATGACGTTTTTCGGTACAGGCAAACGGTTGTAGGGAGTATCGAACAGCAAGACAGGAATATCCAGCTCTTCGCTGATTTCCACCGCATTGTCGTGCTTGTCTTCAAAGAAGAGATCGACATTATGCCTTTTGGCCGTTTCAATCTTATTGTGTGTACCGATCAACTCGATGTGATCGAAGGCGATAGCGTGCTTTTTAAACCATTCCAGTGTAATATCCGAAACATTTTCGCCCCGGGCTGAAATGTAGAATAATTCATAACGTTCTTTCCATTGATTCAGGATGTTCTTCGCATTTTCCGATACTGGAGAAGAAGCATAGATCATGGATTCCGCTTCCCTGAACCAGGAGTAGAATTCTCCAGGTTCCAAGTGGGGCAGGGCGGAGGTCAGATCATATTCCTTGATGTCATCCAATGTCAGTTCACTGTTGAATTGTTTGTTTATGTGCGGGATCAGCGACGTCGGAGAAGTGACCGTCCCGTCAATATCTATACCAAAACGATATCTCATAGCATCACAACCTTAGGCTTGTTGTTTTTCCATTTCCGCTTTTTCAGCGGCCTGTTTTTCGAAATATTCCTGTGCAAGCTTGTCGATTTCGATTTTAAGTTCTTCCACCATTGTTTCTTCCGGAACTTTGCGGACGGTTTTGCCGTGCATGAACAGCAATCCTTCCCCGCGTGCGCCTGCGATGCCGATGTCAGCTTCGCGTGCCTCTCCAGGACCGTTGACAGCACAGCCCAGGACAGCGACTTTAAGCGGCGCTTTGATATGTGAGATGTATTCTTCCACTTCGTTGGCGATTGAAATCAGGTCGATTTCAATACGACCGCATGTCGGACATGAGATTAAAGTTGCCGCATTGGAAGAAAGTCCGAAAATTTTCAGCATTTCACGTGCTACTTTCACTTCTTCCACAGGATCAGCGCTTAATGAAACGCGCAGCGTGTTACCGATGCCTTTGGCCAGCAAAGCACCGAGTCCTGCAGCTGATTTAACTGTACCGGAGAACAATGTACCGGATTCAGTGATTCCCAGGTGAAGGGGATAATCGAAGGCTTTGGAAGCTTTTTCATAAGCTTCGACAGCCAGGCTGACATCCGATGCTTTCAACGACACGATGATATCATGGAAATCAAGATCTTCGAGGATCTTGATGTGGTGAAGCGCACTTTCGACCATGCCGTCAGCTGTCGGATATCCGTATTTTTCAAGAATTTTACGTTCCAGCGATCCGGCGTTGACGCCGATGCGGATAGGTATTCCTTTTGCTTTACAGGCATTGACGACAGCTTCCACTTTTTCACGTCGTCCGATGTTGCCCGGGTTGATGCGGATTTTATCAGCGCCTTGTTCGATAGCGATCAGCGCCAGTTTATAATCGAAATGGATGTCGACAACAAGAGGGATGTTGATGCGCTTTTTAATCTCGCCGATTGAGTAAGCGGCGCGTTCGTCCGGGCATGCCACCCGTACAACCTGACAGCCCGCTTCTTCGAGGCGCAGAATCTCTGCTACTGTCGCTTCCACATCATGTGTTTTTGTTGTGGCCATACTTTGAATGAATAATTCATTGCTGCCGCCGATTGTGATGTCTCCAACTTTAACGGGGCGTGTTTTTGAACGGTGAATGATCTCACTCATCAATTAATCTCTCCTTTTGGGATATTCGGGCTGATGCAGCCAGTCCCGCTTTTCTATGCCGGATTTCGGAGTTTATAAAATCCTCGCCGGCTCTGCCTGTTGCCTATTGCTATTTTAGCAGTCGATGGCTGTAAAATACAAGAAAGAACGGCTGAGCCTCATTTGTGCTGTGGAGGCATCTTCGGATAATACTTGATCGCCATATACAAATAAACAAGGGTCAGCAGCGAAATCAGCAGCGGCAGCCATTCGCTTTCCGTAAAAAAGCCGGCGGCCAAAGACAATAGTGTCGGAAATGTGACACTGAGCGCCGCGGTCCGCCATAGATGCCGGTACTCCCCACGCCGTTTCACCGCTTTCAATATGCCCATGCCAATCCATGCAAACAGGCTGATTTTAATGAAATGATAAAGTGTTGTAGAAACAAACAGCAGGAGGAAGGCCAACGGGTAAAGCAGGACTTCGATTTCTTCTATATAAAGAAGCAAACCCTCCAAATCTCCCGAAACACTGTTCAAACCTGTAATGAATTCAATGAAAGACGCAATTGTCAGCACCAGGATAAACAGGAAAACAAAGCGCAAGATTTTGCCGATCGTCATTATTCTGACGGCTGCCTGCTTTTTAGGTTCCATTAAGCTGGCTTTCAATAATTGAAAAGTATTCAAATCCATCTTCCTTTCATCTGATTCTACTATCGTACCATGATATGAAATTGAAATAATTGCGCTTTGTTACGGGATTGTAAATTTTTATTAAAGGTATTTACATTTGAATGTAGAACTCTTCATAATAGACAAGGTGTCAATACGCAAATCTAGGAGTGATTGTTAATCGTGGAAATGAACTGGCAAGAAATATTATTCTCCTTCTTTGGTGGACTTGGTGTATTCCTTTTCTCCATTAAATATATGGGAGATGCTTTGCAAAAAGCGGCAGGGGATAAACTTCGGGATATATTGGATCGCTTTACGACCAATCCATTCATGGGTGTTCTGGTTGGTATTGTCGTTACTATTCTTATTCAGTCCAGTTCAGGTACGACAGTTATCGTCGTCGGTCTGGTAAGTGCCGGCTTTATGACATTGCGTCAGGCAATCGGAGTTATCATGGGAGCAAACATCGGGACGACCGTGACGGCTTTCATCATTGGACTTGATGTAGGAGCGTACGCTTTGCCGATCATGGCAGTCGGTGCTTTCCTGATATTCTTCTTCAAGAAAAATAAAATACAGAATATCGGACAGGTTATTTTTGGTTTCGGAGGTTTGTTCTTCGGAATGGAAACGATGAGCGGGGCGATGAAACCATTGCGTGAATTGCCGGCCTTCATCGATATGACGGTCAATTTAAGTGAAATGCCTATCCTGGGCGTAGCAGTAGGAACCATCTTCACTTTAATTGTCCAAAGTTCAAGTGGTACTATAGCAATCCTGCAGGGTCTTTATGCTGAAGGACTGGTTACACTCGATGCCGCTCTGCCGGTATTATTCGGAGATAACATCGGTACGACCATTACTGCAGTTCTGGCTGCACTTGGCACGTCCGTTGCCGCCCGCCGCGCAGCAGCTGTCCATGTCTTATTCAACGTTATAGGGTCTGTCATCTTCCTCATCTTGCTTGTGCCATTCACGGCTTATGTGGCATGGCTTGGAACGACATTGGGGCTTGAACCGAAAATGGAAATTGCATTTGCGCACGGTACATTCAACGTGGCGAATACACTAATCCAATTCCCGCTTATCGGACTCTGGGCATACCTTGTGACCAGGCTGATACCGGGTGAAGAAGTGACGATTGAATTCAAGCCGAAACATCTTGACATTCATTTTATCGAACAGTCGCCTTCAATCGCACTTGGCCAGGCAAAAGAGGAAATCCTCCGCATGGGTCAATATTCGGTGCAGGGTTTGCAGGAAACCTATGAATATCTTAAATCAAAGAGTTCAAAAAATGCTGAAACCGGTTACCAGCTGGAAGATGCCATCAACAATCTTGACAGTAAGATAACTGATTATCTGATATTGATTTCTGCAGAGTCACTCTCAGCTGCAGATTCAACACGCCATACAATGCTGATGGAAACTGTGCGCGACATCGAGCGGATCGGCGACCATTTCGAGAACATTATCGAGCTGATCGACTATCAGGTGAACAACCGGGTCAATTTGACTGAAGATGCCATGGAAGATCTCCGGGAAATGTTCACGCTGACAATCGCAACAGTCCAAAAATCTCTGGATGCACTTGATACGACAAGCCATGAGCTTGCCCGTGAGGTTGCGGAACAGGAAGACCTCATCGATAAGATGGAGCGCAAATTCCGTAAGAAACACATTCTTCGTGTAAATGAAGGAGCATGTTCGGCACAAGCCGGTATCGTCTTTGTTGATATCGTCAGCAACCTTGAACGTATCGGTGACCACTCAGTAAATATTGCAGAAGCTATTCTTGGCAATAGAACATAAGTAAACGATTTAAATATATGATTATTATCTCCCTTTCATCTTTCTTTACATTTTAAAAAATGTAGGGCACGATGGAAGGGAGCTTTTATTTCAGTTTCATTTAGGATTGGGTAACTACTTGTCCAGACTCCAGCGGCCCAGCTCTTCG
>NZ_JRGN01000050.1 GCF_000775575.1 Planococcus sp. CAU13 | reverse complement strand
GGAAGGGCAGCTTAAGTCCGAGGAGTTGGCCGTTGAAGTCTGGACACAGGATGCCTCTTTAAAAGGTTAATCTTTCTTTATTAATCTGGAATAAAAGCCGCCGAATCGGCGGCTTTTTCTTTGCTATCCCCGATGATTTTCTTCGAATAAAAGATTTATAAGTGATTAAAGATGACAAAATACACTAGTTTCAGGATAATTAACTGGAGACATAGTTATGCAGCCAGTTCTTCACGCCAGAACACATAAAGGATTGAATCAGCGATGAAAATTGTATTGGCCGCTCCCAATTATCCGCAGCCGCGTGGCAACACGGTGACGGTGCGGAGAATTGCAGCGAATTTGGAGAAGATTGGTGTCCGGACGAAAATTGTTTCAACTACCGGTGATAATCAGGCACGTTCGCTGCCGGAAGCAGATCTGGTACATGGCTTTCACGCGTATTACTTCCACCAGTTTCTGCAGCAGCTCGAACAAAAACCGGACAAATACATCGTCACTATGACCGGCACCGATTTGAATGTGGACCTGTTCCACCCTGAAAAGCGGACGGCGGTTCTCAGCACGCTGGACTGCGCCGAAGCAATCCACGTTTTTGATGAAGCCGCAAAAACCACAGTGCTGCAGGAAGCACCGCAATTCAAAGGAAAAATTTTCGCAATCGCGCAGGGCACCAGCGATTTCTCACCGGCGCATCAATCGGAGCTTCAAAAAGAAGCCGGCACATTTTTATTCGTATTGCCGGCCGGCATCCGGAAAGTGAAAAATATTCCGTTCGCCATCCATGCTCTCGCCAGACTCCATGAAAAGTATCCAAACCTGCGCCTGTGGCTGGCGGGTCCGATACTTGAAGAGGCGGAAGCAGAGATTGTCCTTGATCTGGCGGAACAGCATGCAGACTGGCTGACATACATTGGCGAAGTTCCACATGCCGAAATGGGTACCGTTTTCGCACATGCCGACGTCGTGCTGAACACTTCCCATTCGGAAGGGCAGCCCGCGGCGATCCTGGAAGCGATGGGATACGGCAAACCGGTTCTCGTTTCCAGCGTGCCCGGCAATAAAGGCATGGTTGAAAATGGAAGAACCGGGTATTTGTATAATGATGAAAACCAATTCCTTGATTACGCAGCGGAGCTGATTGATAATAGCGAAGCGAGACAGCGGATCGGACAGCAGGCGAAACAATATGCGGCCGATCACCATTCCCCAACGCTTGAAGCGGAAACGCTGCGGCAGATTTACCGCTCCATTTTGGAGTAAGAGAATAACAAACAGAAAAGAGGCGGATTCTAATGACTGAAAAAGATATGGTTAAATTGACATCTTTATCATCCAAGGGTGGTTGAGGATGCAAAATTGGTCCTGAGGACCTGGCGCAGGTTCTGCGTCACTTACCGAGAAATGCAGACAACCCTAATTTACTGGTCGGCCTTGATACAGCCGACGATGCTGGAGTTTACAAAATCAGCGATGATGTGGCGCTTGTCCAGACACTGGACTTTTTCACGCCGATCGTCGATGACCCTTATATGTTCGGACAAATCGGCGCAGCCAACTCATTGAGCGACGTTTACGCAATGGGCGGCAAGCCGCTGACGGTCATGAATATCGTGGCGTTCCCCATCAACACACTTGATAAAAGCATTCTGGCTGACATTCTGGCCGGAGCTTCCGATAAAGTGAAAGAATCCGGTGCCACTTTGGTCGGCGGACATTCGATCGACGACGCGGAGCCGAAATTCGGCCTTTCCGTTACCGGCACGATCCACCCTGACCGCATCCGCTCCAATGCCGGTGCACAGGCGGGTGACCGCCTGATCCTGACCAAGCCGATCGGCGTCGGTATCCTGACGACCGCCATCAAACGCGACTTGCTTGAAAAAGACGATCTCAACGAAGTGATGGACGTGATGGCTACACTGAATAAAAAAGCGGCTGAAGCGATGGAAAATTACACAGTCAATGCCTGCACGGACGTAACAGGCTTCGGACTTCTTGGCCATACGATGGAAATCGCCAAAGGCAGCGGCACAGGAATTACAATCTACAACAATGAAGTGCCTGTCCTGTCGAAAGCCAAAGAACTGGCCGTGCAAAACATCATTCCGGGCGGCACTTACAAAAATCATAAATGGCTTTCGGCGGATATCGATTACGCAGAGAACATCAGCGAGATCGACCAGCTGATCCTTTGTGACGCTGTCACATCGGGCGGCCTGCTGATTTCGGTTCCTGAAGCCGAGGCGGAAGCATTGCAGCGCGATCTTCAAAACAGCGGCGTTCAATCTTCGATCATCGGAGAAGTGACGAGTGAAAATGCAAACCGTATTCAAGTCATTTAATACAGATTGATGTAAGATGTTTTACGTTCTTTCTGCAAACCCATAAACAAGGACTCGAAATGAGTCCTTGTTTTAACATTACATACCGGCAATCCATGTTTTATTTTCATGAACTGAGTGGCATCTCCGAAGAATAGAGTTGATATAGATGTGGTTTAAAAGGAAAAATTTCATCACTTTCGCTTTTCTGGTTCTGGCAGTCTTCATCAGTATGCGGCTGACCGAATTCGATTTGACGAAATTCCGTGATTTCCGGAACATGATACACTTTTTGTCGCAGTGGTTCCCAATGGACTTCACAGCGCTTCCTGGCATGCTGGAAGATACACTCGCCACGCTGGCCATGGCGTTCCTGGGCAGTTTTTTAGGGCTGGTCATCGGTTTGCCGCTCGCATTCTTTGCTGCGCGGAACACTTCCTCTTCCAAGCCGGTCTTCCACTTTTTCCGGGTCGCGCTCAGCTTTGTGCGTTCCGTGCCGGAAATCGTTTTTGGCCTGATTCTCCTGACCACGCTTGGGCTCGGGCCATTTCCGGCTGTGCTGGCAATCACCTTTCATAATATCGGCGTCATGGGCAAGCTGATTTCCGAGCTGATCGAAGCGGCGGACACAGGGCCTCAGGAAGCGATGAAAGCGGTCGGCGCAAAACGCTGGGTCGCGTCCATCTTCAGTATTCTTCCGCAGATCTGGCCGAATGTGCTGTCCAACTTTTTCTACCGCTTCGAAGTGGCGATCCGCACTTCACTGATTCTCGGATTCATCGGCGGCGGCGGCATCGGCCAGCGCCTGTTCACTGATTTCAATACATTCAATTATTCTGCTGTGTCGCTTGATGTGCTGATCATCATGGTCATGGTGATTCTCGTCGACTCGCTCGGCAGTTTTGTCCGAAACCGCGTTATTTAAAGGAGGCCAGAAAATGCTGGAAATGAAAAATGTATCCGTCCGTTACCCGGGCATGAAAAAAAATGCCCTTTCCGATTTAAATCTGTCTTTCGATAAAAATGATTTTGTCTGTGTACTCGGCAAAAGCGGCGCCGGCAAGTCGACGTTCATCCGCTGCATCAACGGGCTGCAGCAGCCGACCGAAGGGGAAATCCATTTCGACGGAAACCCGATGTCTTTTCAAAAAGAAGAATTGCGCCGGCAGCGGAGGGAAATGGGAATGGTTTTTCAGCATTTCAACCTGATCCCCCGCCTGAGCGTGCTGCAGAATGTATTGACCGGCCGCTTCGGCTACCGTTCCACGTTCAAGAATCTGATCGGCTGGTTTACATCCGAAGAAATCGAGGAAGCCAAACGCATCATTGCCGAGGTCGGGCTGACTGAAATGGAGAATCGCCGGATCGAGAATTTGAGCGGTGGCCAGAAACAGCGTGTCGGCATCGCGCGGGCGCTCGTGCAGCATCCGCGGATTCTTCTCGGGGATGAGCCGGTGGCCAGCCTGGATCCGGGAACATCGAACCGCATCTTTTCTTTATTGCAGGATATTCATCAGCGCCATGGATTGCTGACCATCATCAATGTGCATGATATCGAACTTGCGAAACGCTTCGCAACGCGGATCATCGCCCTGAAAGACGGCGAACTGATTTTCGACGGCAAGCCCGAAGACTTCACCAGTGCTGAATATCAGGAAACATACGAATCCGAACAGCAGAACCTTTTTTTCCAGATTTGATGCAATCTTCTCAAGGAGGGTGATTTTGATGAGAAAAAATCCATGAGCAGTCGATTCGTCCAGAGTCGTGTACGACTCTCAAAATCCGGAAATCCTGACTTCTGTCCCCAGCCGGACTCCCGGCAGGAAAACCGTCATTCTCACTTTTGATGATGGACCGAGCCGGGTTCTCCCGGAAATTCTTGATATATTGAAGGAAACAAAAACGCCGGCCGTCTTTTTCTGGCAATCCCGCCTGCTGCATAAAGAAAGGCCGTGGAGACGCGTGCTCGCAGAAGGTCACCAGATCGGCACCCATGGTGTAAACCATAAAAACATGACTGCCAGCATGACGCAGCAGCAGCAATTCGATGAACTGAAACGGAGCTTGGACGCGATTGAACACATCACCAATATACCGATGAAATACTTCCGTCCACCATACGGACAGTTCAATGACGATACGCTGCAGGCGGCGAAAAGGTTAAACCTCCAAACCGTCATGTGGCGGATCGCTTCGATGGACTGGGAGCTGAAAGACGATCCCGACCAGATCATCACGTACATCATCGATCACCTCGAAGACGGCGCCATTATTCTATTGCATGAGTTAAGGCAGACCGTCCAGATCCTTCCGCGGCTCATCGGTGCCATTCGGGAGCATGGTTACGAATTCGCTCTACTGGAAACCGAATAATCGGCAGAATTAAAAAAGCGCCGCCAGCTGACAGCCCACGAACTCGTTCGTGTGACTGCCGCTGGCGGCGCTTTTTTTATTGAAATTATCCAGACTCCGGCGACCCAACTCTTCGATCATAAGTCAGTCCAACTGCGTGGCAAAGAACGCCACTACGTTGGCCCGCCTTATGCCTTTCAGAGCTGAACGGGTACCGTCGCTTTTCTATTATAATTGAGCAAACTCTTTCAACGGCTCTTCCGGCATAAAGCCGACTGAGCGTTTCACTTCTTTGCCATCTTTGACGAGCACTAGAGTCGGGATACTCATGATGCCAAATTGCTGTGCCAACTCTGGAACATCGTTGACAACCACTTTATAGAAATCCACTGAATCAAGCTGTTCAGCTACGTTTGAGACCACCGGTCCCAATTGGGCGCAAGGCCCTCAGCCATTCGATCCGAAATTCAGGACGACCGGTCTTTCATTGTTTTCAACAAGCGCTGCATATTCTTCTGAAGTAATCTCTTTAACCATATGATTGCCTCCTTTTTTTATCTTACTTAACCATATAATACCCGTTTTTCACGGCTCCTATGCTTTATTCCTCGATAATGCCTTCTTTGATCGCAGCCTGCTTGATGCTTTCATAATCCTCCGTGGTAGCTTCTGTAAAGCCTGAAGCACCGAATGCATCGAGAATAACTTCATCCTCTATCGCCAGGAATGCTTCCTGCAGCTTTGCCACTGTTTCGTCGTCGATGCTGTCGCGAACTGCCCAAGGATACTGGAATAATTCTTCCGATTCCCAAAGGATTCTAACCTGCTCGTCGTCAATCTTGCCCGATTCCACCAATTGATTGTAAATCGCGCTGTCGATGGCTCCCGCATCCACTTGCTTGTTGATTACCGACAAAGCAGTGGCATCGTGGGAACTTGTGTTGCGGACCGTGTTGAATTCATAGGACTGGAGGGATTCATAGACTCCGCGGTCCTTCAATTCCATGGACGGAATCAATGAACCTGAAGTGGAGCTCGGATCACCGAACGCAAAATCGATCTCTCCCGGATTTTCCAGCAGCTCATCCAGTGAATTCCACGGGTTATCTGCATGCGTAATGATATAAGAACGGTAGAAAGGTTCACCGTCCACCAATTGCGTGATAATCGCCTGCGCGTTGCTGTTGACGTTCGCGATGACGAAAGTCAATGGCCCAAGAAATGCCATGTCGATCTTGTCGTAATTCATCGCTTCCACTACGCCGTTGTAATTCGGGTAGACGTCGAGCTTTACTTCGCGGTCAAGCTCTTCACTCAAATAAGTCTGGAGCTTGTTCATCGCATCTTCCATTTCCCCTTCGGTCTGGGCCGGAATAACGCCGATTGTAAAGACTTCTTCTGGGCTTTCAGCCGCCTGCTCCGTATTTTCTTCTTCCGCATTTCCGCAAGCCGCCAAAACAAGCGCCAGGCTCAGCAGAATTGCCGTAATCCAATATTTTTTCATCTTCTGCACCTCTATTTTCTTCATTCCTTTATTTCATTGTCCATGAAAATAAGAACGTGATGTAACAATTATTCAACAGACTCCATGCACAATCAAGGAAACAGGCTTTGCAGAAAAATAGTCCGACTATTTCCGGTTCGTTTTAACCGTTCATTGCACCCGAGCTTAAACGGTTGACTGGAATAAAGGAAGCTATTATTATATTAAAATATTCCCGACTAAATTAATAGGAAAAGGATGATATAGATTTGACCACCACTCACGTTCAACCCATCAACGAAGCACAGGATCCTGTCATCAGAGAGAGCCTTGCCTTGAATCCGCCGCAGAAGCTATTGATTGCAGGCGGGGCCATCGTTGCATTCATACTGGCTGTTTATCTGCTGGCGACGCAGCACGTATCACAAACGATGCTGCTCATAATCGGCCTGATGCTAGGCTATACCTTGTTCCATGCCCGTTTCGGTTTCACTTCCGCATTCCGGCGCATGATGTCCGTCGGCAACGGCCAGGCGATGCGTTCGCATATGCTGATGCTCGCTGTCGCCGTTACGCTGTTCGCGCCGATATTGGCATACGGCAGCACATTTTTCGGCGGACCCGTTGCCGGTTACGTCTCACCGGTCGGCGTCAGCCTCATTGTCGGTGCCTTCATCTTCGGAATCGGCATGCAGCTCGGCGGAGGCTGCGCTTCCGGCACACTCTATTCCATCGGCGGCGGAAGTTCCGTCATGTTCGTAACGCTCATTTTCTTTATTATCGGTACAACGGTCGGCGCTTATCACCTGCCGTTCTGGACCGAAGAAATGCCTGCTTTTGAACCTTTTTCACTGGCTACTTCCACCGGCCTCGGCTACGGCGGTGCCTGGCTTGTATCGATTGCGCTTTTCGCCGTGATCGCCTGGGTAACGGTCGTTATCGAGAAAAAAAGAAAAGCGCCGAAGATGGCGCCTGTACCGTCTGAAAAAAGCTGGAAGCGGATCTTCCGCGGTTCATGGCCCCTGTTTGCAGCGGCAATTGTGCTGGCTGTACTGAACGCATTGACATTGATGACACGCGGTACGCCGTGGGGCATCACGTCCGCTTTCGCGTTGTGGGGATCGAAAATCGCCGGCGCTTTCGGCGTCGACGTCGCGAGCTGGGGTTACTGGCAAGGTGCCAATGCCGCTGCTCTTGAGGCGTCCATTTTCGCCGATTCCACGACCATTTTGAACTTCGGCGTCATCCTTGGAGCGTTTCTCGCTTCGGCTGCCGGCGGATTGTTCAAATTCACGCAAGTCAAAGCCGGCCATTTCGCGGCTTCCGTTGTCGGTGGCCTGATGATGGGCTACGGCGCACGCCTTGCGTTCGGCTGCAACATCGGCGCCTACTTCGGCGGCATCGCATCGTTCAGCCTGCACGGCTACATCTGGGGAATCCTGGCGCTTGCCGGCACTTTCCTTGCGCTGTATCTCCGTCCGCTGTTCGGTCTGTCGGTGCCGAAGTCGAATGATTCGGTGTGCTGACAAATTTTAATAAGAAAATCCGTGAAGAGCCCTTCTTCACGGATTTTTTATATTCGATCGATGGAGCAAGCGGAAAGTTATCATTTCTATTGACTGTTGCAGCGGAATATTATCACTGCGCAAATAAACTTCAATCTCCGCAAATAAATTGGAATCTGCGCAAACAAA
>NZ_JRGN01000240.1 GCF_000775575.1 Planococcus sp. CAU13 | reverse complement strand
GTCATTGCGAATGCTTCTGTCAATAAGATGACCGTAATTTCTAATGGAAAAGAATATAGGGCGATACAAGTTGGTACGGTGATGACGCATCCGGATTACCGCAATCAGGGTCTGGCAGCGGAACTGATGAATAAAATCATTGAGACATATGAAAAAGAATATGACTTTATCTACTTATTCGCTAATAAGACGGTGCTGGATTTTTATCCTAAGTTTGGATTTGAGAAGGTTAAGGAAAGCAGATTCAGCATGAAAGCTTATCATTTAGAAAAAGTTACGGATAACACATCCTCTTTACGGAAGCTGGACATCAATAATCAGACTGATTTTCAGCTGATGAAAGAGTTCGCGATTGAGAGGGTGCCTGTATCTTCAATACTGGGAGTAAAAAATAGTGAGCATCTATTAATGTTTTACTTTATTATCGTTTTCAAGAATTCGATTTATTATGACGAAGAAGAAAATGTGATTATCATTTTTGAAGTGGAAGATGATAAACTGCATGTTTTCGACATCATCAGTAAAGCAAGAGTAGAGGCAGATAGAGTGTTGTCACGTATTGTTTCTGCTGATATTGACATTATTTACTTCTATTTCATACCCGACCTTTACAGCGAGGATGTTGATGCAGTATACATGGAAGAGAGTAATGATGTTTTATTCGTGCGTCCATTATTGCTGAATGATACAGGACATTTGGCGTTTCCATTAACCTCGCATTCTTAGGTGTTTACTATTGATAAAATGTTGGCCAGACCTTCAGTCGATCTATTTCTGGTGAATTTAGAGAAATCGCTGATAAAC
>NZ_JRGN01000057.1 GCF_000775575.1 Planococcus sp. CAU13 | reverse complement strand
ACTTATATCCCGAAGAGCTAGGCACTGGAGCTAGACACAAAGTGGCTTATGATCCGAGAGTCTGGGCGTTGGAGTCAGGACAAGGAAACACTTTTTTCTAAAAATCTTCTTATGAAAAGTTATACTTTCTTATCCATAAATGATGAAAAAGGCTGCCGGGAGATCTGTCTCTCCGGCAGCCTTTTAACTTCATGCATTATTCTTCCCCTTCTTCTTCAAGCTTTCTGATATAGTATTCAAGTTTTTCCTGCTCTTCCCCGCTGATCACTGGTAGCTGGGGGTCCAGATTCTCCAGTAATTCATTCATGACTATTGCAATAATATAGCGGGAATACTGTTCATTATCAGCCGGCAGGACATACCACGGGGCGTACTCGGTTGAGGTATTATTCAGCATATCTTCAAAGATCTTCTGATACTCATCCCAATGCTCCCGTTCTTCGACATCACTGAACGAGAACTCCCAGTTTTTCTGAGGATCTTTCATTCGTTTCAGCAAACGCTTGCGCTGCTCTTCTTTTGATACATTAAAGAAGAACTTCACGACCGGAAAACCGTTCTCACTCAAATACCGTTCAAAATCATTGATTTGTCGGAAACGGGTCTGCCAGATCTTTTCATCAATAAGTTCATCGGGCAAGGGTTCATCCTTCAGCAGATCGTGGACTCTCGGTGCGATGACTTCTTCATAATGTGACCGGTTTAAAATTCCTATTTCCCCTCGTGCCGGCAGCCCTTTATGGATCCGCCAGAGATAATCATGGCTCAGATCTTCTTCTGTGGGTTTGCCGAGCGTCGTGGTTCGCAGCCCCTGGGCATTCAAATTTGAAAAGATATACGAAATTGCCTCGTCTTTGCCGGCTGCATCCATTGCCTGCAGCACCACCAGGATGCCTTTCTGTTCTTCCGCATTCAGCTTCATATGCAATTCCTTCAATTTCCGGACTGCATCCGGAATAAGTTTCTCTTCGAGCTCCCGTTGATCAACCTCATCATTTTCGTTTGTACTGAAATCTGCCAGACGGATTTCCTTATCGGCCTTTATGCGGTATTTGTCTGTGTTCATCGAAAATGCCTCCATTCGAGTTTCTTTAATCATGATGTTACTCACTTTTTCCCGGCACCTGTCCGGCCCGAGACTATTCTCAAGCCGCTCCGCAGCATATTCCGCAGCCATTTGATGGGTCGGACACCGCTGCCGCTTTGCCAGTTGATCCACTCAAGGGCAGTTAAGCAAAGCAGAAGCCAGATCGTCCCGGCAATAAAACCGGCAGCCACATCACTGGGATAATGTGCCCCCAGATAAATGCGGCTTACGCCAATCAACACCACCAGAACAGCGAGGCTGATTGAAATTGTCCATTGCACCCATTCCTTCTGCCGCTTTCTGATTGCCAGAAAAATAATAAAACCGTAAAGAATAAAAGATCCCATTGAATGCCCGCTGGGGAAACTGAAGCCGGTTGCATCGATTGCTTCATTGATCGATGGGCGCTCCCTGCCGTAAAAACTTTTCATTAGGCTGTTCAGCAAACCTCCAGCCGCTGATGCAATGATAAGAAAAAAGGCGCTCCACCTGTCATTGTCCTTAAACCACAGCCACGCAGCAACACTGATCGTCACAAGTGCCAAAAACCAGACGGAGCCCAGTTCTGTTATGAATAACATAATGGAGTCCAAAGCCGGGCTTTGATTGACCCGGATCAGATTGATGATGAACCCGTCAAATATCCCGAATTCCCGGCTCATCACTTCATCCGCCAGCTCCGAAAATAAGATGATGAACAGACCGGCTGCCGCCAGCCCGCTGAGCAGCAGCAGTAAAGTGATGCTGATTTTTGTATTTTCTTTCATCACATCTCCTCTCCCCCAACTTTTTTCTATCCCTTTATATACCCGGCAGCCGGTCCGTTAGACGCCAAAACCATCAAAAATAAAAACTGCCGGAAATTCAGGCAGTTTTGTCAGCAATTCTTTAATTGGTCGGGCGGTAGGCAGTCAAGGGGATATCTTCGTAGTCTTCAGGATTCAATTCAGCCACTGAACCGTCAGCTACACCTTCTATGATGGCAGAAAGTCCGCGTTCCACAGATTTTGATAATTGGCCTTTTTCTTTCTGGCCCATCATCTGTGTTTGGCCTCTGACTTCAAAGAGGACAGTTCCGCTGCCGTTCAATGCATAAGAACCAAGGGCAGTTCCCGGAAGATCCAGTCCCTGGGAATAAAGCGAGATATTCGTGAACTTCGAATTGCCGTATGACTGCAATTCGTTATAGGCAAGCAAGTTCAGCTGGCGTGAGAAATCATAATTATAATTATCGGCGTACTCCGCATATTTTGCACCTTCGGACGAGCTCGGGTCCGGAACAAATTGGGCGGACAGCGACAGCGTCACCGGATCAGGCGTGCCATCGACATAATAGAGCCCCTGGTGATGAAGATCAACAAAGACATCGACATTGCCGAACTCATCCTGCAGCGCTTTATAGACATCGCGGGAAGTTTGCGACTCAGGAGTGATGAACCAGCCCGGCTGATTCGAAGCCCCCGGGAAATCTGCAGCTTCCGCCACATAATCCAGATCAGGATTGAAATCGCGGTTTACATCAAAGCCCGGGTTTGCGGCATAGTCATAACTTTGGCTGACGCCCCGGTCAAGATAATTCCAGGAAGGGGCTGCTCCTGCCAATTGCGGATAAGCTTCCACTGCATCAGCCCAGGTCATGCTGTTGCGGCGTTTGTCCGCTTCAGACGCATCCGGATTCATCATCGGCATGAAGACGACTGTCACTTCTTCCAAAAGCTCTTTTGTCTGCTTTGAATTATTGGACAAACTCTTAAGCAAATTGAGGATGGCGACTGTCCCTGTTTTTTCATTGCCATGGATTTCACTTTGAATCAATAAAACCTTATCTCCGGTTCCGACCCGTGCCGTATAGATATCCAGGCCGTTAAACGATTTTCCGGCCACGTCCACCTGGACAGCGCCTTTACTTTTCGCTTCCAGCTGAAGCAGGGTCTTTGTCAGTTCCGCATGATCGATAAAGCCTGAAATTCCATAATCATGATGATGCGTCTGCGGTTTTGTTTCAGTTTCAGCTGCATAAACCGGCATTGCAAGTGCTGCGCACAATCCCAAAACGCCTAAAGTACCCGTCCAATTCTTTTTCAATAAAATCGCTCCTTTTCCAGTATGGATTATTTTACGCGGTGGCCCTGCCGTTCTGCCCTCCTTTGTCCTTTTCCTTAAGAATGGAATCAGCATACCAAAGCAAATTTTAATTGTAAATATATTTTGAATTTTCAATTCTTTAGTAATGGATTTTTAAAAATTTCCTGAAATTTGCAGGACTATAGTTGAGTTTCCCACTAAATAATTCGACTCCCTAAACAATATCTTCTTAGGTCGAAATAATTATTCAGTATATGAGTCACCTTCCGGAATGCGCTTCGGGTTTTTGATGTTTATAATAAAATCAATATAATGCAGCAGGGAGGGTTCTTTCATGGAAAAGCTGATTCGTACATTGACAATAGATGATCTGCCAAAATTGAAAGCGATGGAAACCGGTATTGAAGATGATTATGTCATCCGCGTTTTCGACCGGATTTCCACAGGCAATAATAAACTTTTCGGCTTGTTCAACGATGAGCAGCTCGTCAGTGTCGGCGGTTTGACGATATTTGCTAAACAATACGCGATGCTCGGCCGCATGCGCAGCGACCTTCGCTTTCGCGGCAATGACCTGTCCACCACGCTGATGAAGGCTGTGCTTGAAGAAGCCTTCAAAATCCCGGAAATCTCATGGGTCGGCGCAAATACGCAGGAAGAAAATATTCCGGCGCAGCGCGTGCTGAAAAAAATCGGTCTCGCTGAGCATCACGTCAGCTATGGTGCCACTGCCAGAAATCTTAGCGGACTGGAAAATGGGCAGCCGGTCTGGCGCCGCATAGACAATATTCCGGAGAAGAGACAATGGCTCCGACGGCTTTTCGTGGAGTCTTCAGCCGTTTTTCCATATGAATGCTATTACCCTTTTCCCGCTTCAGAAGAAATGTTTGAAGACAGCCAAATCGCAGCCTGGAATTTCTTCGAAAACGCCAGCGGTGACCGGGTACTCATTACAAAAAAGGATGTCAAAAAATATTATTTTCTGCAGGCAATTTACCCTTTCGACGATTTGATGGTTCAAAACGCCTTGTGGGACACCATATCATTCGCCCATAAGGAACTTGCCCAAAAACTCCCCGGCGGAGCCCGCATCTGGATGGATTTGACGAAACAGCAGGCAGCACAGCTTCCGGATAACCATCCATTCTCTTTGCCGTCGCCATGGATTTTATTCGGCAAAGGACGGTAAACACAAAACAGCCGCAGCTTTCAAAAAACTGAAAGCTGCGGCTGTTAATTTTATGTTTTGATGTTTGCTGTACCTGAATCTTCAGGTGACAGGTGCACTTCTGTGTCAATTTTAACTACTGTACCGTTTTCCGCTGCTTCAAAGATCCCAAGGATGACCTTCAATGAAAGAAGTGCATCTTCTCCTGACACAATCGGCGGCTGGTCAAGCCTTATGCTGTCTATGAAGGCATCTATTACACCGCTGTTCGTCTGATTATCATTGGTTTGGATGCTTTCCAGTTGATAGTTGATTTTGATGCCGTCATTTTTGATAATTTCAATTTGATAGTCCACACTGTTGTAAATCTTCATGATCCCTTTCTCACAATAAACGATAGTGCTGTTGTCTTCTTCCCCGTAATGGGTCCACGAAAAACTGGCAGTTCCTAAATGGCCCTTTTTCGTTTTCAGGCTGCACACTATATTGTCGCAGACTTCAATGGGATCCCCATTCTCATCGACTTTATCAAGCGCTCCCTGGAATGCGCTGACTTGTTCGATTTCATCGTCCAGCAGGAAATGCACCAAATCGATTTTGTGAATCCCCAGGTCTCCGGCCACTCCAAAACCTGAGCGTTCTTTTTTGAAGAACCACGTGGAATTGGTTTTATTGATTCCCCATTGCTCCGGACCTGAGTGGCCAAATGTCGTTCTGAAAGTCAGCACCCTGCCGAGTTCTCCGCTCTGCAGGATTTCTTTCGCTTTCTGATGGGCACGCGTAAAACGCTGATTATGGTCCACCATCAGTTTTTTACCAGATTTTTTTTGTGCTGCGACAATTTCTTCAGCATGTTCAACTGTCAGTGAAATCGGTTTTTCACATAAAACATGCTTACCGCTCAATAATGCCTTTGTTGAAAAAAGATGATGGTTTTCATTAGAAGAACAATCACTGATGGCTATAATATCCGGATCTTCAAACAGTTCCTCTACTG
The DNA here is from genome assembly GCF_000775575.1 of Planococcus sp. CAU13. Lineage (GTDB taxonomy): Bacteria > Bacillota > Bacilli > Bacillales_A > Planococcaceae > Planococcus. The sequence continues at coordinate 6,958 of NZ_JRGN01000057.1, read as the reverse complement.
TATGGACGATGCTTCCTCCAAATAATTCCACAAGCGCTTCCGAACGATCGATATTCCTGTCGTAAAAGACGATTTCGTCCACGTACGGATTTTCCGTATACTCCGGTGCGTGGCGCATTTTCGTAATGGACCCGCAGCCAATGATGCCCACTTTCATCCCCATCTATAATCCCTCCTATTCCCTCTTTTGGAAAACGACCGCAATGATAATGATCAGCCCTTTGACAAACCCTTGAAGATAAGGGGAGACATTCGTCAAGTTCATCATATTATTCAGGATGCCGAGAATCAGCACGCCGAACAGCGTTCCGATTATTTTGCCGCGGCCGCCTGTCATCCGCGTACCGCCGATGATTACTGCTGCAATGGCATCAAGTTCATACTGAGATCCGGAGCTAGATGAAGAAATCGAATTCAACCGGGAGGTTTCGATTACAGCGGCAATTCCCACCAGCGCACCGATCAGTGTATAAACGCCGATTTTGATCCGGTCTACGCGGATTGCCGACAGCAACGCTGCTTTTTCATTGCTCCCGAGTGCATACACATAACGGCCGAAACGTGTTTTGTGCATGAGCACATAAACGGCTGCTGTCATGATGAAAAATATGATGACAGGCACATCGAATATCCAAAGATCACTGTTCGAGATTGCCGTAAATCCGGTAACCTGGCCGGATACACTGCCGCCATCTGCAATATACAGCGCAATTGACCGGGCTGCCGCCATCATTCCGAGTGTGGCTATAAAGGAAGCGATCCTTCCTTTCGCCACCATCAGTCCGTTCAGGAAACCGGCGAATGATCCCACCAGCAAGGCGATGAATATGCCAACCAGAATGCTTCCGGAGGCATTCAGCGCCAATACTGAAACGACGCCTGCCAGAGCAAGGACCGATCCTACTGACAGGTCAATTCCCCCTGACAGCATGACGACGGTCATCCCCATCGCGATGATGCCGATGATGGAAACCTGCATTAAGATATTCAATTGATTGTTCATGTCCAGAAATCTTGGACTCAGGATGGCAGACGCAATAAAAATAATGACAAAAGCGATGATGACGCTGTATTCTGACCAGAGCCACGAGAGGCGGCTTTTTGTGGACGAAGATTTTGGATTGTATTCTTTTGCATTGGTATTAGCCAATTTTTTCAGCCTCCCTTTTCGAGCCGGTTGCATAATGCATAATTTCTTCTTCATTTGCTGTTTTTCCATCAAAACGAGCAGTAATTTCGCCCTGGTACATGACATTTATTGAATGGCAGACCTTGATCACTTCCTGCGCTTCTGAGGATAGTACAATCACAGCTTTCCCCATCTCGGAAAGCGCTACGATTTCCTGATAGATTTCCTGTTTTGCCCCAACGTCGATTCCTTGCGTCGGATTGTCAAAAATCAGGATTTCCGTTTGTGCTTCCAGCCACTTTGCAATCACCACTTTTTGCTGATTGCCGCCGCTCAATTTATCGATTGTAACTTCAGGATTATGCACTTTAATATTTAGAATGCCTTTATAATGCTGGAACCGCTCCTTCTCCATCTTATCCTGCAAAAAACCTTTGCTTTCAAAATTCCCCATGGATGACAGACTCATATTATGGATAACACTCAGATCTTTGATGATGGCATTTTCCTTGCGGTTTTTCGGCACAAATCCGATGCCCGCCCGCAATGCTTTGCGCGGATGGTCAATGGCGACCGGTTTTCCTTTTACCTTTACTTGGCCGGTATATTTTTTCCGGTATCCAAAAAGCGTTTCAAAAAGCTCCGTCCGGCCATCTCCTGCCAAACCCGTGAAACCCAAAATCTCTCCGTTGCGCAATGAAAAATTGATGTCTTTGAACAGCCCTTCGCAAGACAGACCGGTAACTTCCAGTATAGTGTCACCAAATGGATTGTCGTGGACATAACGTTCCTGGGAGACGGCTTTTCCGACCATCATCCGGGTGATCGTCTCCGGATCCTGGTCTTCCATACTGCCAGTGCCGATCAATTCCCCGTCCCGCAAAACCGTGAAACTGTCGCATACCGTTTTGATTTCCTTCAATTTATGGGAGATATAAATAATTGATACGCCTGATTTCTTTAATCCTTTCATCAATTCGAACAACCGGTTTACTTCGTGCTCTGCCAGTGAAGTCGTCGGTTCATCCATGATGATCAGCCGTGATTTGCGGAGCAGGGCTTTTGCGATTTCGATCAATTGTTTATAGGAGGTGTCGAGGTCGCGCACATAAATTTTCGGGTCGATGTCCACTCCCAGCGTTTCCATGACGTCATGGGTTTCCCTGCACATCTGTTCGACATTCAAAAAGCCGAATTTATTGCGGAGCTCGGATCCGAGAAACATGTTTTCATATACCTTCAAATCTGCGACAACATTCAGCTCCTGATGGATAAAACTGATTCCCTGCTCCTGTGAAATCCGTGGATTCGCCATTTTCACTTCTTCACCTTCTATGTAAATAGATCCATTATCCGGATTATGCACACCGCCAAGAATGTTCATCATTGTCGATTTGCCGGCGCCATTTTCCCCCAATAGAGCATGGATCTCCCCTTTTTCAACTTGCAGCGTCACATTCTTCAATACAGGAACGCCATTAAATGATTTATCAATATTTTTCATTGCCATAAAAGGGCTGCCAGTTATCATGTTCATCCCTCCTCATATAGGAAAAAAGGAAATACAAGCAGTCGGATGATCGCATTGTATTTCCTGCAGTTTGTTTTAGAATTTCGATTCCGGGTCGTAATATTCATCCACATTTTCCTCTGTCACTTGAGTAGCTTCTTTGATGACTATCGTTTCTTCCGGATCTTTACCTTGCGCAATATCCCCTGCAATTTGGACTGCATCTCTAACCATGGTCGGGGAGTAAAGGAACGTAGCAGACATCAGTCCATCGTTCTGGATGTCTTCAAACACGCCTTTCGCTCCACCGGCACCAGTCACAAATTGAATATCTGTGCGGCCTGCTTCTTTTATCGCCTGCAGAACACCAAGTGCCATACCATCATCCTGTGTGAAGACCGCATCAATTTCCGGGTTGGCCTGCAGGATATTCTGCATGACTTCCAATGATTTTTCAGTGGAGAAATCGCCGCTTTGCGATGCGATGATTTCCATTCCTTCCTGGCCATCAATCGCTTCTTTGAAGCCGGATCCGCGCTGTTCTGTAACAGAACTTGGAGGCCCGCTGATTTCGACCACTTTTCCTTTGCCATTCAATTGCTCAATGAAATATTTACCGGCGTTGATGCCAATTCCTTCATTGTCCCCTTTGACGACAACAGTTGCGGCATCATTTTCCAGCTCTCTGTCGACGATGACGAGAGGGATTCCCGCATCTTTCACTTTCTGGCCGACCGGAGTTAACGCAGCGGATTCAATCGGCAGCATGACGATGACATCTACTCCCTGGGCAATCAGATCATCCACATCATTTGCCTGTGTGTTCGGATCTTCAGCATTGGTCATGACGTATTCAATGCCTTCACTTTCCTGAAGTTCTTTTGCCTGCTGTTCTGCATTATCAATCAATGCACCCATCCAGCCGTGAGTCGCAGATGGCAATGAAATCCCTATTGTTAATGTATCCTCATCTCCTCCGCCGGACTCTCCCCCGTCCGCTGAATCCCCTTCATCACCGCAAGCAGCCAAAACCAGTGCAGCGATCAATGCCAGTAATAAGATCAAATACTTCTTCAAAACAATTCCCCCTTGTTTGTGATAAGAGCTCCCTTGAATGTAATCGATTACATTTACACTGAAGGCCAGCGCTCCGGCATCAATAGGTTAATAACAGAGCGCCGGCCTTCATGCTTAGCCAGCCGTCGATTCGCGTATTACCAGTTCAAAATCCAAAATGACGCTGTCCACATTTCCTCCCTTGATTTTTTCGATCAGCATTTTTGCAGCCGCAGTCCCCATTTTATACATTGGCTGTGCAACCGTAGTCAGTGTCGGATTGGTCATATTGGAAAAATCGATCTTATCAAATCCGATTACTGCCATATCCCCAGGCACATTTAAGCCGGCCGCATTAATTTCTTTCAAAGCACCTATTGCCAAAAGATCTGAAACGGCAAAGACAGCGGTAGGCCGGTCATCAATTGCCAGGATTTTTCTCATTGCCTGCTGCCCGTTTTCAAATCCGAGATCCTGCGTATAGAAAACGTATTCGTTTTTTACCGATATGCCATGGTCTTGCAATGCCCGCTGGTACCCCATTTTCCGTTCCCTGGCATACAGGAATTTTTCGTCCGTGTTCATCAGGGCAATTTTAGTGTGCCCGATTTGGAGCAGGTGTTTTACCGCTCTGTATGAAGCTTCCTCGTTATCGATTGTGACGTAAGGTATGCCGATGCCTCCACCGTATTCACTGCATTGGATAATTGCATATTTTTTTGCCAATTCTTTCAGCGTATCAACATTGACTGCCGGGTCCATCGAAATGATTCCATCCGCCATCTTTTTTCTCACAAGATCGAAATAGATATCCTCTTTTTTCGGATCGGAATCCGTTTCACACAATAAGATATTGTAATTGTGGCTGATGGCAATATTTTCTATGCCTTTAATGATTTCAAGATAAAACGGATTTGAAATGGACGGAATCAAAATCAAAATGATTCTGCTTTCTGAATTGCGCAGGTTGCGCCCCAGCATGCTGGGTTCATAATTCAGCTGCCTGATCGCCTCCTCGACTTTCAGTTTCGTTTTGACTGAAACCGAATTCTGCCCGTTCAATACCCGTGAGACGGTTGCAACTGATACACCGGCCTGTTTTGCCACCTGTTGAATGTTCGCCATGCCACTCCCACTTTCCCCAATCCCTTGCACATCAGCAATGAAATCGTTTACATTTTTATACTAATATGTTCCGAATTATCTGTCAACGAATTTTTTATTTTGTTTTTTTCTATTGATTTATCAGCAGTATTTATATATGTTAGAAATGTAATGGATTACATAACTGTATTTTCTGACATTTTATAAGGAGGTCATTCTATTGAAATTAGGCGTTTTTACAGTGCTGTTTTCCGATAGGAATTTCGAAGAGATGTTAAGCCATGTGTCAGCTCAGGGAGTCGAAGCGGTGGAACTGGGAACAGGTGGTTACCCGGGCAACGCCCACTGCAATCTGGACGAATTACTCGGCAACACAGAACTGCAGCAGCAATTCAAACAGAAAATCAACGAATATGGATTGACTGTCAGTGCATTAAGCTGCCACGCCAATCCACTTCATCCACAGAAAAAAATTGCAGAAGCGGCAGATGAAATCCTGGTAAAAACTCTGCAGCTTGCGTCTGAGCTCGGGGTGCCTGTCGTCAATACTTTTTCCGGGTGCCCCGGCGACCATGAACATGCCCTCTATCCAAATTGGCCGGTGGCAGCCTGGCCCAATGACTTCCAGGAAATTCTGAAGTGGCAGTGGGAAGAAAAATTGATCCCTTACTGGAAAGAAAAAAATGATCTGGCGGAGTCGCTGAATGTAAAAATCGGACTGGAACTGCATGGCGGTTTTTCCGTACATACACCCTCAACTCTATTGAAGCTTCGTCAGGCATGCGGTCCCGCGATAGGCGCCAACCTCGATCCAAGCCATATGTGGTGGCAGGGAATTGATCCGGTCGAAGCGATTAAAATACTTGGAAGTGAAGATGCCATCCACCATTTCCACGCCAAAGATACCATCATCGACCAGCAGAACATGAACCGCAATGGCTTGACCGACATGACCGATTATTCCCAAATGCGTGACCGCGCCTGGTATTTCCGCACAGTCGGCTTTGGCCATGACCAGAAAACATGGGCCGACATCATCAGTGCGCTGCGGCTGCATGGTTACGATTACGTTGTCAGCATCGAACATGAAGACGGGCTGATGTCCATTGACGAAGGTTTTGCCAAAGCGGTTGAAAATTTGAAGCCGGTTATGGTAAAAGAATCAGTTGGAGAAATGTGGTGGACGTAGTCCGAAAATTTCCAGGTAAAAATAGAGCCGCCATCCCTTTTAAAGGGGTGGCGGCTTGTTTTTATATTCTTTTCCTATTTTTAACGCATCACACTGCCGCCGGAAATTTTGACCGACTCACCGACAATATTTCTTGCCGCATCACTCAGGAGAAATGCGATCGTATTTGCCACTTCTTCAGGCGTGGAGATACGGCCGGCAGGAATGCTGCTTTCTGCTTCCTTCATGCCTTCCTCAAAAGAAACGCCTTTTCGTTCCGCTTTTCTTCGGATGCTGCTGCGGGCCATTTCCGTATCGACATATCCCGGACACACCGCGTTGACGCGGATTCCATATTCGATCGCCTCGAGCGCCATTGATTGCGTCCAGCCGACGACCGCGAATTTGCTCGCGGCATACGCTGTATTGCCGTGCGTCCCACGCAGTCCTGACAAACTCGCCAGGTTCACGATGTCGCCTTCTTTCCGTTCCATCATTTTGCGGTAAATCTCCTGGGTCAGCAAAAATGTGCATTTATAATTCAAATTCATCAGCTTTTCGATGAATTCCTCATCCAGTTCTTCCACTGTCCTGCCGCCGGAGATTCCGGCAGAGTTGACGAGGCCGTTTATGAAACCGTGCGCTTTTTCAGCACCGGCTATCAGCTTCAGCCTGTCCTCATTTCGGGTCAGGTCTGCAGATTGAACAGAAATATTTTCTTGATTTGTTATTTTTAACAACTTATTCGCCAATTCACTTAGCTTCTCTTCATTTCTTCCGGTAATCGTCACTTTCGCTCCCATGGCGGCGACCACTTTCGCTGTTTCGTATCCAATTCCGCCCGTCGCGCCTGTAATGAGTACATGTTTATGCGCCAAAGCGTCTTTTGCGAATAAAGCCATCGTGATTTCTCCTCCCATTTTGTTTTTATGCCTCTTTTCCCTTTTGGAAATGAGGCAAACATGAGGCGGCGCCGATTTGTTTGCGCAGA
>NZ_JRGN01000234.1 GCF_000775575.1 Planococcus sp. CAU13 | reverse complement strand
TGCGGGCGATTAAAATAATTTGCGGGCGTTCCGCTGTAAATCGCAAAAAAAGAAGGAAAAGTGATCACTTTTCCTTCTCCTTCAGACTATATTTCCAAGCCTTACTTTCTCCCGATGTGTCCAAATCAAATTGAGCTAATAATCTCTTAGCAACCGAACTTGAACTCACACCACTCCACTCACGAAACGCCTGATTCGTGATGTGGCTGTCAACGAGTGAAAAGTATTCACGCAGCGCAAACCTATGCGCTTGCCGGTCCCGGTGCCTGCAGCGGGGACATTGCCAGCTCTTTTTTATTCGTATCATTCCGTACACTCGGCACTCCGGGCATTGAACGCCGTTTCGGACATCTCTCACTTCAGTATAATACTTGCCGCATATGGGGGTTCTGGGATAGGGGACATGGGCGGCAATAATCTGCTTTTTTACCTTCAGCAGTTTTGGCGGGTCGGCTACGAGGGGGAAAGCCTTCAGGATTTGAAATAAATATTCAGGCATCTGGTAGACTTTGCAGATGTGTTTGCTTTTTGGCCTGACAATAAATTCGCAGTTCTTGGGTGTAAAAACGATAAGTACGCTGACCCGCAGTTCAATCTTTTTCAATTTGAACCAGTCATTCAGAAAGCGGATATTCTTATTCAGCTGGATGCGGGGATCATCAAAGACTTTTTTCACGTCGCTGTCGTTGAAACGATAGAATTCGCCTGTCTTTTCATCAAAGTGAAGTTTGCCGCTGATGTTCTTTGAATCGATGATGATGGCGCCTCGCCCGGTCAGCACAATGCCGTCAAATTGTGTTTTCCAGGAACCGATTGCCAGACCGATATCCCACAGCACGTGAAACTCTTCTTTCGGCTGAAATTCCGTGAAGCGTTTCCGCATGCGGTCTTCTCCGCGAATTCCGGCAGCAATCCGGTGCAGCTCGCCTTCAAGATAATTTCGCTGTGAATGAACTGCCGGCAACCGACCAATTAAAGATCCGAGCGCTTCTTCCACAGACAAAGGCTCCATTTTTTCTTTCTTCATGTAACACCTCATTTCCGTAGATTAAATGAAGTATAGCATTCCTGAAATTGGAAAAATACATATCCGAAAAATATATTTCAGAGCGCAGAATGCCCTGCATTTCGCCTCGGCGAAATGCGATCAGACCCAAAAACCAACTAACATGCACATCTTTTCCAACCCAACGCCAAACCCTTGACGCAACAGCATTTATGGATTACACTTCTATCTTGGCTCACCTGAATTTATTCAGAAAGAGCGGGTAGGGAGAGGGCTAATTTAATAGAAGGTTATTCATATGTATAATTTGATGGACCGTTTTTTCGGTCTTAAAGAAAATGGCACATCGGTGAAGCGGGAGATACTGGCGGGGCTGATCGGCTTCTTTACAGTGGTGTACATCATTGCCGTCAATTCGCTGATCCTTTCGGAATCCGGCATGCCGATCGAAGCGGCGATCATCGCGACAATTGCGGCTTCAGTTTTCGGTGCGCTTGTCATGGGCTTTTGGGCCAATGTTCCGATTCTGCTGATTCCGGGCATGGGTATCAACGCACTGTTCTCATATACAATGGTTCAGTCGATGGGCCTCACGTGGCAGGAAGCGCTGGCGGTTGTTTTCGTTTCCGGTGTGATCTTCATGGCGGTTGCCTTTACGCGTTTTGCAAAACTGCTGAACGCCGCGGTGCCGCATTCGCTGAAGGAAGCGATCACGGTGGGACTGGGTTTATTCCTGATGCTGTTGGGCCTTGAAAAAGGCGGAATCGTCACGAACGGCACAGGTTCAATCCTGGCACTCGGCTCGGTTTCTGATCCGCTGGTGCTTTCGACGGCATTGACGCTCATCATCGCAATTATCCTGTTTATCCGCAACGTACCAGGGAATTTCCTCATCACGATTGCGGCTGGGACGCTTATCGCTTTCTTCTTCGGTATGATCGATTTCAGCGTGCTGAACGAACCGGCGATGAGCGCTTCGGAAGCGTTTGCCGGATTCGGCGCCTTGAGTTTCTCCAGTTTCCTGACGATGGGATTCTGGGTGGCGGTATTCTCGCTGACGATGGTGCTGGTGTTTGAAAACATTGGCCTTGTCCACGGACAGGTCAACTTCATCGACCGTCCCGAGAAATACAGCCGCGCATTCCAGGCGACGTCGATCAGTTCGATGGCTTCCGGCGTTTTCGGCACCAGCCCGACAGTCGCCAGTGTCGAGACGCTTGCGGGTATGGCCGCTGGCGGACGTACAGGGTTAACGGCGCTTACGACGGGTCTCCTGTTTGTCGGCGCAGCATTTTTTATTCCTGTCATCAAACTGATTCCGGACAGCGCTATCGCGCCGATCCTGATCATCATTGGCGGGCTGATGCTGCAAAATATCAAGAACCTCGACATGAAAGACATGAGCGAGAGCTTCCCGGCATTTTTGATCATCGTCCTCATTCCGTTTACGTACAGCATCGCTGACGGCATCGCCATCGGCTTTATCGCGTATCCGTTATTGAAGCTCGGTCTCGGCAAATGGCGCGAAGTCTCGCCCACGCTCTTCATCATCGCAGCGCTGTTCCTGGCGAATTACGTTTTCCAGGTCATCGGCTGAGGAAATAAAAGCAGAAACGCACTTGCATCCATTGAGGCAAGTGCGTTTTTTCATAACAAGATGCGTGGTACAATAAAGAGAAACTTCATTCAGTGGGAATTTCCCGCTGAATGGCAGTTGATCCAATTGGATTTTTATGGTCAGTTGTTCTCCCACTCGGAGAGCTGGGAGTTCTACTGACCGTTAATACGGGATAAAACCAGCAGCAACGGAAAGGAGCGGCCGCTTCATGAAATACACGAAAACGAAAATGGAACGTCTCGTCAGTGAAAATCCTGAGCTGAAAAAGCGCCTGAAAACGCTTATGAAGGACATGGATCTGGAAAAGAATTTCGCCTTGAAAGCACTTTACCACTCAGAAGTGACAGACAACGGACCTTATCAGTCCGCATACCAGGACCTCGACTTGCTCTAAGGGAGCAGGTCTTTTTTTATTCCCAAACAAAAACCCCTTCCAGACGAATCTGAAAAGGGTTCGGTTATCTGAAGCTCGGCTGCGCATCCAGCCAGAGTTGCCAGTCTTCATATGTGATGCCGATATAATGTTTATTCGCGGTGTCTTCTACAGACCCGAGGCCGCGTCCGCCGATGACAAATTGCAGATCGGGCTTGGCGGCAGCCAATGTTTCGACATATTGTTCGACAGTCGGCAGCAGCCGTTCGTGGCCGATGGACATGCACGCCAGTTTAAAATCCTGCTTTTGGACCAGTTCGTCCAATCCTTCAAGCGGGGTATCCGGCCCGATATACGCCACCGGGTAGCCATTTTCCCGCAGGAATAACGTAAACAGCAGGAGGCCGAGCTGATGATGCTCGCCGCTCGGGCAGAACGCAAGTGTTTTCGGCAAATTATCCGATGTCGGGAAAACGCGGAAAAACTGGGTGAAGCGCTGCAGCACCATATGGCTCAGCATATGTTCATGCGCCACAGTGATCGTGCCGTTTTCCCATTCTTCGCCGATGCGTACCATCAACGGCGCGAGTATCGAGAAGAAAACGGTGCGGTAATGGAACATTGAAAAATTCAAATCCAATAAATACTGGAAACGTTCGCTGTCCATTTCGGCGCCGGCGTTGTAAAGTTCATCAATCTGTTTTTCATATTGACTGGTGCCGTCAGGATGAGGGGTAAATTCAGTGGCAGGCTTCACAAACTTTTTACGGGAGGCGTGCAATTGCTTCACTGCTTCGCTGATTTTGATGCCGTTCTCCTGCACCTGGATTTTCAGCCACTTCAAATCCTCCAGGTTCTGATCAGAATACAGGCGATGGCCTGATTCTGTCCGGGCTGGAGTTATCGCGTTATACCGTGTTTCCCATGAACGGATCGTCACCTTTGGCATATCGAGAATCTTTGCGGCGGCTTTTATATTGTACATGGCATAACCCACATTTCTATAAGTTAATTGTATAATTATTATACAAGTACATATACATGCCGTAAAGCTTAAGGCTTTGCGGGCAAATACAAAAAACAGGAAGAGCCGCGGCTCTTCCTGTT
>NZ_JRGN01000170.1 GCF_000775575.1 Planococcus sp. CAU13 | reverse complement strand
TCGGAGCTGAACGGGCGCTGTCGCTTTTCTATGTCAGCGTTTCACCCCCTCAACCTAAGGGAATATGGAATTAACGATCAAAACCGAAAAGGAGTCTCCTATGGCTAAGCGATATGAATACATGGACTGGCTCAGAGTCGTCGCGATTTTCGTCGTCGTCGGCGTCCATGTCGTTTCAAAAATCATCAATACCGGTCATGTGGACCAATGGGAATGGCAATTTGCAAACGCCATCGATTCCGCCATCCGCTGGTGCGTGCCGGTCTTTTTCATGCTGAGCGGAGCGCTACTGCTGACTGGCAAGCGGGAAGACCCGATAGGCGGTTTTCTCAAGCGCCGCCTCACCAAAGTCATCATTCCGCTGATCTTCTGGAGCGGCGTCTACATCGCCTATAAAATCTTCGAGCAGGGTGAATCCTACACAGTCGGCGAAATGTTCATCCTGTTCTTCACCGACGACGTCTATTACCACCTCTGGTTCATGTACGTCATCATCGGCCTCTACATCATGGCGCCGTTCCTGAAAATACTCGTCAGACACATGGACCAGAAAGCGTTCCTTTATTTTCTGGCCATCTGGTTTATCTTTGCCGGCCTCATGCCGTTCATCCCAAAAACATTCGGCTTCGATCCGGCGATGGATCCCGGCCTGTTCCAGCCCTATATCGGCTATTTCCTGCTCGGCGCCTATTTTGTCCGGTACCCGCTGCCGAAAAAAGCCTTATGGCCGCTGCTTGGGGTATCGGTCATCTCTTATTTCATCACCGTCTACGGCACGCATAGTCTGACGGAACGGAGAGGCGAGCTCGACGAATTCTGGTACGAGCATTACCGCCCGACGCAAATCGCCATCTCAATTTTCATCTTTGCCTTTTTCCAGCGGCTCGGCCCGCGCCTGAAGCCGAATCCGGTCATCACGCAGCTGAGCCTCGCGACACTCGGCATTTACGTCATCCACCCGCTCGTGCAATTTTATCTGAATAAATTATTCAACATCAATGAAACGACAGTCAACGCGCTGGTGGGAGTGCCGCTTGTCTGGATACTGATTTTCACGATTTCGTTCCTGATCATCTGGCTGCTGAAGAAAGTGCCGGGTGCGAAGCATATTGTTCCTTAAGAATGCGGTGAACGACAGTGAATTGCAGCACGATAGATAATCAAAGGAGAGAGCGAAGGAGAAAGTTCCTTCGCTCTTCTTTCTATTTATATAGAAGCTATTTGATTCTTATTTTCTTCGGTGGAGGAGAAATCTCTAACGTAAGACACAAATGCCCTTAAATTTATGGCTTGAGTGTTATCGACCATGTGACTGACCAAAATGTTTTCCAATTTGGGACTGACACAGGGCCATGCTCCCAATCTGCAAACGTAGAATCTCTATCAAAAAAGAGCAACACCGCACTTGAACTGTGTTTTTGAAGAAAGAGCGTGGGTAGAATCCACTTTGCTTTTTTAGCTTACGATTTGCGTAGATTATCTTACGTTTTCGGCTTCCTATCTTACGATTTTATGATACTATCTTACGGTTTTGACTTCTTATCTACCGAGTCGTCTTTCTCTGCGGCTTTTCCCGAAAGAAAAGTGCATTCGAACGGAAAGCAGTCCGCCCTCGCCGCCCTAGAATAGCAAAAAAATAATAAACCGTAACTAAAAACTCAGCTAAAGTTACTTTCGGTGACTATGGTGTAACATTCTTTTTGCTCCTTCATTGCATAAATTCCAGTTACAATTTCCATATCGAATAAAGAAATGAAACATTCAGTAAACTGGTTATTCGTGATTATTAACTAAAAAAATCAATAATTTATTTATTTTTTATGCTAAAAAGACTAGTCTAAAGTCACTTAAGGGGTTACAATAGGAATATAGAAAAGAAAAAGGTCCTAAACACTAATACGAAATAATCAGAAAGCGGGATGATGGGAGATGCACCCTTACCAGGAATATATAGATAAACTGGAAAAAGAACATAGCAGAAGCGTCAAAGAACTGATCCATGACTATTACATCGTTCAGGATGAAGGCCCATCCGTCACAGCAAGAGAACTGGGCATCCCGCGCAAAGCAGTGCTGCATTTTATCTATGAGTATGATCTGCGCCAGCTCAAACACCAAAATATTAAAAAAAAAGTGAAAATCTAGACTGGTAACCAAAAACAGAACCGCCCCAACCGTCCCAAAAGAAGACGGTGGGGCGGTTTTTTGAGTTGCCATCTATAAAACTTCTGAAACTATACACGCCCCACTTCCGTCTATATAATAAGCAGTGAATTTGAAAAGAAAGAGTGATCAAATGAAAAGAAGCAAGATTACGGAAAAACGGCAGTCTGCAGCTGCCAATCGCGTCCTGCAGGCATTAGTTGCTGTTATCGTCATACTTGCCACAGCAACGGGAATATTCCTGCTGCTCCAGACAGATGAATCCGACTCAACATTGCAGGATCTGGAAAAGACATCATTTACAGAACGGGAATATATAGATCGCTCGCCAACCGGCACCATAGAAAAAGCACCTGAAACCCCTGTCGAAGCGGAAGAGGAAGCAGCAAGCGGCGACGAAAGCAATGACGACATCATTGTCGAAGCACCCGAAGAAGATCTCGCTTCGATGATCGCCAACGCCAAGAGTCATGTTTACACGCTCTATACCGACCTCGAGCAGGGCTCCGGTTTCCTTTTTAACAATAAAGGCGACATCCTGACAAGCGCACACGTTGTAAAAGACGCGGCGTATGTAACGGTTACAAACAGCAACGGCCAGGAATTCAACGGCCGCGTTATCGGCATTTCCGAAACGGAAGACATCGCCCTTGTACGCGTCCCGGACATCGCCGGAAAAGAACCGATGGAAATGGAAAACGGCGTGGTGCCGGTCGGAACACCCGTATTTGCCCTCGGCAGCCCGGAGAATATCGTCAACACATCCACTGAAGGCGAAATTACAGCTATCGGCATAGGCTTCAGTGATGAATACGAATACACGGATTTATATGAAATGACCGCAAACATCAAGCAGGGATCCAGCGGAGGGCCATTGATTTCCGCGGAATCCGGGCGCATCCTTGGCATCAATTCGATTGTACTGACGGACAATCCGGACATCGGCTACGCGATTCCGGTCTACACAGTCATGGCGCAGCTCCAGGAATGGGCGGAAAACCCGCTTCCTGAAGAGGAAGAAGCGGTGACACCGGATCTGAGAGGCGCGTATTTCTCGGAAGAATTGTTGCGTTCATTCATAACGGATTATTACACACTGATCCCTTATTCACTGAACGATGAGGAAGTGGCGTTTTACGAATTCTTCCTGCTGCCGGGCAGCGACGGGGAAGAAAAAGGCAACTCCCTGGTTGAAGAATTGAAAAAAGGCGACCGTGTCTTCCAGACAGTCGAACCAGTCATTAAAAATGTGAAAATCAATGAAGACACTGCGACCATACAGGCAGGCGCCACATTCACGTTCCAGGACAACGCGGATAAGAAGCTCGTCTCCATAAGCCACAGCCATACCTACACCGTCGTCATTGATGAATACGGCGATTACAGGATCAGTTCCATCGTGAATCAATAAAACATGAAATTAAAAAACGGCCGCCCATTCAATTGGGTGGCCGTTTCTTCATGCATTAACGTCTGTAGCTGTGGAATTTAGGTCCGAAATAAGAATCATTCATGCTGCGCACTTCCGCTTTCGATCCGCCGGCATGTACGAACTGGTTATTGCCGATATAGATTCCGACGTGCGAGATGCCTGCGCGGTATGTGTTTGCGAAGAACACAAGATCGCCGACCTGCGGAGTCGTAACCGCTCTTGTTTCAGCAAATTGAGTCAACGTCGAACGTGTAAGGTTGACGCCGTTTTGTTTGAAAGCGTATTGCGTGAATCCGCTGCAGTCAAAGCCGGCTTTGGTCGTGCCGCCGAAAACATAAGGTGTTCCGCGCAATGCCATTGCAGTTGCGACGATGGCTGCACCTTTTGAAGGAGCGTTTACGGCTGTTGCAGAAACTTTAGTAGTCGCTTTTGACACCAGTGTGCTGAGCACCCATCCGGATTTGCCGCTTGCAGAAACTTTATACCATGTCTCGCTGCCCACTTTTTTCTGGTGTGTTGCAGTCAGCTTCGTCCCTTTTTTGGCGACGAAAACGACTTTATGCTTTGTGCCTGCATCCAGGCGGATATTCGAGTTGTGTTTAGTTGTATAAGTTCCGGAAAGAGCCGTAGCTTTTGAACCGGATACCTGCTGAACGGATTCGCTGGAAGGAGAGCTGATTGTTGATGGTGCTTCTGCTCCTGCGGCTGAAATAGTTCCTGAAAACATCATCGTGCTAGCGAATAAAGCGAAAACTAATTTTCTCATCATTTTTCCCCAATCGTAATGTAATGTCCATGTCTATTCTCTATCGGTCAGTTGTTATGTTATTACTATAGAGTCCCGAGAGGGGAGAAACAAGGTTATTTCTATTGCATAAACATTACGTTTATATTTCAAAATACCAAATAGTTATTTTATTGTTATCTATTTGATTAAAAGAGCGGTAAATTGGCGCTTTTTCGAACTAAATTTGTTTTGCCAAACAAACTAGCGCCGATATTGGTATACGATTAATCTCTCGCTACTATATTAATAAAACACTCACAAAGTATTCTGAAAATTAAAATATTATATTATAAATTTAATATTCATCCGCCTAAAAGAAATGTGCATTCTATTGGAAAGCAGTCCGCTGCTGACGGACTGCACAGTGGGCGGCGCTCGGACGGCCGCCCAATCAACTCAGCTAGAGGGTTGGTTCGCCTGGCTGGAAGTATATCTGCTGTGTTTCCAGCGCAAGCCAAAATTTGAAGAACAATTGTGTCTCTGCCCAATATCCGTTTACTACCACCATCCCCAACAAAAAAGAGCGAAGCAGATTCATACCTGCATCACTCAACACTTTATATATTAATGCCATCTCTAAGATATGGAGCAAAACAGCCCCGACTCCTAGGATAAAGCGAGTCGGCCGAGACCCCGCAGTGAACGAAGTGAGTGAGGAGGCTTGGACGCGAGCCCGAGGAAAGCGGGGCTGTTTTGCGTAATATCGATTAAAAAAAGAACACAGCCCTTGAACTGTGTTCCTCATTTCTTTACATATTCAAATGCTCTTTCAACGTGCTCTTAATCTCACTCAGCTCATTTTCATCCATCATATAATACCAGATACCATTAATCGTCTCCCCATAACCATCCTCAACAATGATCTGGTCAACCGATCCAACCGCATCCCGGTAATTCTTCTGGACTTCCATCATCTCGCTGAACTCCATATTCGTCCGCACATTATTCCCGAGCGCCGTAAAGATATCGCCATAATTCATCAGGCTGTTCACCGACGCACCTTCACGCATAATTCCTTGGATCACTTGCTTCTGGCGATCCTGGCGTCCGAAATCACCGCGCGGATCCTGTTTACGCATCTGCACATAAGCCAAAGCCTGGTCGCCGTTCAAATGGATATCGCCAGTCGAAAACTGGTCGAAAGCCAATTGATTATTCACAGTGACACCGTCAACCGCATCCACAATATCTTTAAATCCTTCCATATTCACCTGCACCACATAATCAATCGGAATATCCAATAAATTCTCTACGCTCGCCATCGACATCTCGATGCCGCCGAATGCATATGCGTGGTTGATCTTATCCATCGTGCCGCGTCCGACAATCTCCGTATACGTATCACGCGGAATTGACACCATCTTCGTCGTCTTCTCATCCGGATTCACCGTCAGCACCACCATCGTATCTGAACGGCCGCGGTCGCCTTCGCGTTCATCGACGCCAAGCAGCAGCACTGAAAACGGATCTTTGTCACTCAGTTTCACTTCGTCAACGCGCATATCCGAAACCGGACGGTCGATCGGTTCGTGAATTTCGTCCATCGTATTTGTAAAGCTGTTATAAATACTGAACAGGTAAACACCGATGCCAAGAACGATGACGCCCAATATCCCGACAACCCATGGCCATTTCTTCTTCTTATTCGTATTGCGCTGGCTTCTTTTCATACTATTTCCTCCGTTAGCTGCCGGTGAAATACGCGATCAACGCATTTGCCCATGTTTCGGCACCAGTATTATTGGGGTTGCTGTCTTCTGTCAAATATTCCTTCAGCGTCAGATCTTCTGTCGACGGCCATTCTTGCCAATGATCGATGTATGCATAATTACGAAGTTCGGCAAACTCTTCAAGAGCCGTAACCTGTGTCCGGTAGAACTGCGCACCGTAGATCGGCTGCGGGGGATGAAGCACCAAAACAGCGTCGTCTGTTTCGCTCAGAATTTCACCGAACACATTCTGGATATGAAGATGTTCCGTTTCAATTTCAACCCGGCCATTATTCTTCAGAGTAAATGGCTCCAACAATACGACGTCATAGCCCGCTGAAAGGTTCGGTCCACTCGCCAGGAACTCTTCTGACGTGCCGTCGAAACTCATGATTTCCGTTTCGACAAATCCAGCATAAGATTCATCCAGCGCGGTGGTAAGCAATTCCGCGTAACCCGGCTCGCCTGACTCCATCGAATCCGATCCGACAATCAGCATTTGAATCTTGTCGCCCTGCTGTTCTCTATTTTGAAATAGGGACTGAACCTGTGTGTCCATATTCTCTGTCAAAAGCTCCATGTCAATTTCGGCAGAATCCGCAGCAACCGCCTCTTCAGTTTTTTCTTTTTCCATAGCAGTTGAGTGGCCTGTTGTCTGTGTAGTCGACTTTCCGGCCGCGGAAAGCTTAACATTCCAGGAAGCATAACTAAAAATTAAGGCAACGGCACAAAAAACGATACTAACAATATAAATAAGCTTTTTCAAAACAATAAAAGCCCCTTCCCAATAAAACATTATATAAACATAAAGATAGCATAAATCCATCTATTAGCCTAGAAATCTTTTAAGATTTTCAAGTTATCATAGTCACAGATTATGCTATACTAACATAAGTTATATAAAAAAGACCTAAAGGAGCTACCCTTAAATGGAAGAAACCATCAGTTTACAGGATCTCTTCAAGACGATCCGCAAGCGTCTCGGCCTTATTGCTCTTCTCACGATTCTGGCAATTACGATTGCCGGCATCCTTTCATTCCTTGTATTGACGCCTGTGTATGAGTCTTCGACGGAAATCCTCGTCAACCAGAGCCCTACAGAAGCAGGCCAATTGACGAACCAAAACATCCAGACTGATTTGCAATTGATCAATACATATTCAGGAATCATTAAAAGCCCGGTTATCCTCGGCCCGGTAGTGGAACAAATGAATCTGGATTTAACGACAGACCAGCTGAATAGTAAAATTACCGTCAGCAACGCCGACCAATCACAGATAGTTACCATTACCGTGCAGGATGAAGATCCGGCGATGGCGGTGGATATCGCCAATACAACAGCGACAATATTTGAAAGCAACATCCAGGACCTGATGAATGTCGACAACGTGACGATCCTGTCACCTGCAGTCATGAAAGAGGAGCCGTCACCGGTCGCACCGAACCCGATGCTTAATATGGCAATCGCGGCGGTTGTCGGTTTAATGCTAGGCGTCGGAATCGCGTTCCTTCTTGAATATTTGGATACGACGATGAAAGACCAGCAGGATATCGAAGACATTCTCGGCATACCGCTGCTCGGCGTCATTTCGCCGATCGTTGAAAAAGCGGAACTTGGTCCGGACAATAAACCGAAATCCAGAAGAAGGGCGGGGTAACAGATGGCCAGAAAGAAAAAGGTTCTCCAGCAGACAGCGCGTAAACTGATCACCTATACGACGCCCCGTTCGTATGTATCTGAACAATTCCGTACTTTGCGCACCAATATCACGTTTTCATCACCGGACGCGGACATCCGCACGATGGTCGTAACATCCGCAGCGCCATCAGAAGGGAAGTCGACAACGTCGGCAAACCTGGCAGTGGTTTTTGCACAGGAAGGCAAAAAAGTCCTTCTTGTTGACGGCGATATGCGTAAACCGACAACACATTATACATTCCATACAGGGAACACGACCGGCTTATCCAGCGTTCTTACCCGGCAGACCACGGTGGAAGAAGCAATCCGTCCGACTGCAGTGGAAAATCTGGACCTCCTGACGTGCGGCCCGATTCCACCGAACCCGGCAGAACTGCTGTCGTCAAGATCGATGGATACCCTGATCGATCACTTGACCGGACTCTACGACCTAATTATTTTCGATGCACCGCCAATCCTTTCAGTAACAGATGGACAAATTCTGGCGAATAAATGCGAAGGCACGATCCTGGTTGTCAACTCAGGCAGCACCGAGAAGGACATGGCCCTGAAAGCGAAAGAAGCGCTTGAAGCTTCAAACAGCCGGATCATCGGCGCAGTACTGAATAACTTCGAACTTCCGAAAGACAATTATTACTATCAGTACTACGGCCAAACAGAGTAAAAAGAGTCGTCTCTTTTTACTCTTCTTTTTGGAGCAAAACAGAGGCTTTTTTATGAATACATCAAATGATTATGTGAGTACTATTATAATAGAAGGAATTTATTCTGTAGATCTATTTTACAGCCGATTAGGAGGAACACCCAGTGATTGACACACACGCACATATACTGGCAGGCCTGGACGACGGCGCTCAGAACATGGATGAAACGAAAGCACTTCTGGAGCTAGCAGTCAAAGAACAGATAACCGGCATCATCGCGACGCCGCATGCCTATCATCCCAATTTCCGCACAGACCTCGCCGCCTTGAAAACACAGCTTGAAACGACACAGAATTACATAACTGAACAAGGGATCCACCTTAAACTTTACAGTGGACAGGAATGCCGCCTGACGGAAAAACTGCCAGATCTGCTTGACGCAGGCGAAGCGTTGACGATGGCCGAATCCCGCTATGTATTGCTGGAGCTGCCTTCTTCCGGAGTGCCCGGCTATACCGTTCCGATCATCCAGCAATTGATCACCCGTAATTATGTACCGATCATTGCCCACGCTGAACGAAATCAGGGCATCATCGAAAAACCGGAACGCCTGAACCGCCTTCTTTTGCATGGTGCCATGGCGCAGGTGACAGCCGGTTCTGTCTCCGGCCATTTTGGCAAAGCGATACAGAAAACAGCATTCGATTTAATTGAAGCAAATCTTATCCATGTCTACGGTTCTGACGTGCACTCGGTCGACACCCGTCCGTTCCATTTTAATGCAGGGCTCGATCTGCTGGAGAAAAAGAAACTGCATGAGTTCGTCGATATTTTCCTCGAAAACAATGACCGCATCCTGCTGGATGAAAACCTGCATGTATTGGAACCACAGACGGTTGAAAAAGGTAAATGGTGGAAGTTGTTTTCTTGAAATAATAAAAACTAATTCTATGGCTTTTGTCTTACTAAACAAATAAATGTGAAAAATGGCTGAAAATGCGTAGCGTTTTCAGCCCATTCTATGACTATTTTAATGCAATCGACATAATTCGACATCGACTTAGGCTGATAGTCATGTTATGATTATCTAAGTTTTTGTTAGATATTAACTCTTTATATTAAAAATCATTATTTCATAACAGAAAAGAGCGATCGCATGACCTTGAAAAACAGAACATCTTTACTGGCATTTTTGGACTCCTTAATAGTTTTTTTCTCCATTTTTATCGGCTATTTTCTTCTACATCCTTGGGATAACCCCTTTAACAATCCATTTCTGATTGCCAGTGCCATCACGATTTTTACAGCCCACCATGCATTTGCCCTGTATTTCGGCCTTTACCGTAAAGTATGGGAATATGCGTCAATCAATGAATTGATGCTGATTTTCAAAGCGGTGAGCTTTTCGATTGTGGCCGTCGGCATCGTTCAATATTTATACCGCGGCGATGTGCTGTTCCGTGCACTCGCCATCACCTGGATGCTCCATCTCTTGTTGATTGGCGGCTCACGCCTGTCATGGAGAATTTTCCGGGATACCGTTTTCAAAGGAAAAGCAGCGGGCCTAAAAGCGACCATGATCGTCGGTGCAGGACAGGCGGGCCAGATGGTGGCGCGCCAATTGCTCGCTAATCCAGAAAACGGTCTGGTGCCGGTACTCTATCTGGACGACGACGTAAAAAAGCACGGCTATGAAATTCACGGCGTACGTGTGGCAAGTGCCGGAACCGATGCGCTTGAAGAAATTGCTAAAGACAATAACATTGAACGCATCATCGTCGCCATTCCGTCGATGAGCCGCCCGGACAGTGCGGAACTTATGAAGCGCTGCGTCGATTCCGGGATCCGGACTCAGACAATTCCCATGATTGAAGACATCATGACCGGAAAAGTCTCCGTGACGGAAATGCACGATGTAAGAATCGAAGATCTGCTTGGGCGTGACGAAGTCCAATTGGATATGAATAAAATCGCTGATCAGTTGAACGGCAAAACGATTCTGGTAACAGGAGCGGGTGGTTCGATCGGTTCGGAGATATCCCGTCAGCTCATGCGCTTCGGACCGGAAAAGCTTCTGCTCCTCGGCCATGGCGAAAACTCAATCTACCTGATTGATATGGAACTGCGCAAAACTGCATCGCCTGATACGGAAATTATTCCGATAATTGCGGACATTCAGGATAGGGAACGAATTTTTAAAATTATGGAAGAATACAAACCGGATGTCGTTTATCACGCAGCGGCTCATAAACATGTTCCCCTCATGGAAGGTAATCCGATGGAAGCGGTAAAGAATAACATCTTCGGCACAAAGAATGTCGCGGACGCGGCCCATATCTGCGGAGTGAAGAAGTTCGTCATGGTGTCGACGGACAAAGCGGTGAACCCGCCGAACGTAATGGGCGCTTCAAAGCGTTTTGCGGAAATGCTGGTACAGAATCTAGCCAAGCGCAGCGAGACAAAATTTGCGGCTGTGCGTTTCGGTAACGTGCTGGGCTCCCGTGGTTCAGTCATTCCCCTGTTTAAGAAACAGATTGCGGCAGGTGGTCCGGTGACGATCACCGACAGCAGGATGACCCGTTATTTCATGACGATTCCGGAAGCGTCACGTCTTGTCATACAGGCAGGTTCACTGGCTGAAGGCGGCGAGGTATTCGTTCTGGATATGGGGGAGCCAGTGAAGATTATCGACTTGGCGCGTAACTTAATCCGACTTTCCGGATATACAGAGTTGGATATCCCAATCAAAGAGACCGGCATCCGTCCGGGTGAGAAACTGTATGAAGAGCTGCTTGGTGAAGACGAGATTCAGAGCGAGATGGTGTTTCCGAAGATTTATATCGGAAAGGCGAATCCGGCTGCGGAGCTTGAGTTGATGTTGTTGATGGAGAAACTGGAAGAGATGAGTAATGAGGAAGTTAAGGAAGTTTTAGTTGGGTTAGCTAATAGGAAGAATGTCGCGCCTAAGAAATCTCTCGTTCCTACTGCTCAATAAAAGCCATTAAGTAGATATAGAATACGGAAGGGGAACAAAGCATGTTCTCGGTTATAAAAAGAATTATCGATTTCACTTTATCGTTAGCTATTATTATTACGTTATCGATTATTTTTCTTCTATTATGTATTGTAATCAAGATCGATTCTCCGGGTCCGATTCTTTTTAAACAGAGACGTATCGGCAAAGGAAAAAGAGAATTCAATATATTGAAGTTCAGAACAATGAAAAATGATGCGCCGAATGATATGCCTACCCACTTACTCGACAAACCTGATGCTTACATAACTCGGGTGGGCAAATTCCTTCGCAAAACTAGTCTGGACGAACTCCCTCAATTGATCAATATCCTTAAAGGGGAAATGAGCATCATCGGTCCCCGACCAGCGCTTTGGAATCAGTATGATCTGATTGCTGAGCGTGATAAGTATAAAGCCAATGATGTGCTTCCAGGATTGACTGGTTTGGCGCAAATCAGCGGAAGAGATGAGCTTCCAATTGAAGTGAAGGCGAAGATAGACGGGGAGTATGTGGAGAATAAGAGTCCGGTGCTGGATTCTAAGATATTTTTTGGGACAGTGTTTAGTGTTTTGAAGAGTGATGGGGTTAAAGAAGGAAAAAGAGGGGCGTAATTATTATGAAAGTTTTAGTGACAGGTCAGAATAGCTATACAGGAACTCAATTTGCCAAGCGTATTACTGAATTGAATAAAGGATGGACGATTGACTTTGTATCAGTTCGGGGTAATGCCTGGGAGCAAAAAGACTTTTCCTTTTATGATGCTATCTACCATGTTGCTGGTATTGTACATAAAAAAGAAACGGCCGAGAATAAAGATTTATATTATAAAGTGAATAGAGATTTGACGTATCAGCTTGCTTTGAAAGCGAAGAGTGAAGGAGTTAAATCTTTTATTTTCTTAAGTACAATGGCGGTATATGGACTAATCGGTAAGATTGGTGAAGAAACAATAATATCTAAAGAGACAGAGCCAGCTCCAACTTCCAACTACGGTAAAAGTAAACTTGAAGCAGAAGAACTTTTGAATGAGCTTCAATCATCATATTTTAATGTATCGATTTTAAGGATTCCAATGATTTACGGACCTAATTGTCCGGGGAACTATAGTTCTCTAAGCAGACTAGCGAAAATGATACCTGTTTTTCCGAAGATTAATAATAAAAGAAGTATGATTTTTGTTGATCATCTTTCGGATATAGTTGCTCATATTATAGAAAAAAGATTACTGGGTGTTTTTTTAGTGAAGAATCCAGAAGATGTGAATACTATTGAAATTGTAAGTGTGATAGGAAGATATCATGGTAAGCGAATTTACAAATCATCTTTATTAGGATTTATATTTATAACTTTTGGAAATTACATCACGACTTTCAGAAAAATGTTCGGAAATATCTATTTCAATAATGAAGATTGTAATATAGAAGGTTTTGAATATAAAAAGCTTAGTTTTGAAGAAAGTATAAGCATAACTGAAAATTCGTCCAATAAACTCTAAAATCGTAAATTCAAAGAGTGAGAGAGCCTAGATTAATATATGCAAAAGGTCAGAAAAGCAATTATACCTAATGTTGGGTTAGGTAAAGGTTCTTGTCCGCTACTAAAGCATAACCTAAAGAAATGCTTCCAATAGTAAATAAACCGACCATTCAATACATTATAGAAGAGGCTGTGGCTTCTGATATATAAGATATTATTAAAGTAAGTGGTCGAGGAGAAACGTGCAATCGTAGATCATTCGATAAATTGTATGAATTTGAAGAAACACTTGCTCAAAAAGAAAAGTTTGGACTATTAAGAGAGATATAAGCTATTTCTGATATGGTCAATATCCATTACATACGTTAGAAGGAACCTAAAGGACGGGGGCATGCAGTTGCTTGTGCAAGCAGACTTACTGGAAATGAGCCATTTGCAGTTTTACTGGGAGATGACATAGTTCAGTCAGAAGTTCCTTGCTTTAAACAATTAATAGTTGTATTTGAATTATATAATTCACCGGTCGTTGGAGTTCAATAAGTACCTAATGAAAATGTATCTAAATATGGAATAATCGCTCCTAAAGAGGCGTCTTTAATTGATGGGGGTTTTAACATCGACACATTTATAGAAAAATCAAAGTGAGTTGAAGCACCTTCGAATTACGCATTTATGGGGCGCTGTAATCTTCAACCAGAAATGTTTGATATTCTGGCTACACTTAAACCGGGGGCAGGCGGGGAATTTCAATTGTCTGATGCACTCATAATATTTAATAAGAACCAAGAGATACTTGCTAAAGAGTTTTTTTTGGTCGGTATGAAGTAGGGGACAAATTAGGCTTTGTAAAGCTACAATTGATTTTTCTTTCATGAGAGAAGATATGCATGTTGATGTTATGAAATATTTTAAAAGTGCTTTGAATAAGGAGAGATTAATCAAATGAATAACCCTAAAAAAGTAGCTGTTGTTGGGACAGGCTATGTAGGTCTAGTAACTGGAGTAGCTTTATCAGAAATCGGCCACAACGTTACCTGCGTAGATTTAAATAAAGCAAAAGTAGAGAGTATGAAACAAGGGATTTCTCCTATATATGAACCTAAGCTAGAAGAACTTATGGTTAAAAATATTGAACTGGGGCGCCTTAATTTTACTACAGAACACAACTTAGCTTTTAAGGACATTGACATAGTTTATATAGCTGTAGGAACACCTGAGAAGGAAGATGGAACTGCTGATTTAAAATTCATTAATACTGTATGTCTTGATATTGCTAAGAATATCACTGGTAAAGTTATTGTGGTTACAAAAAGTACTGTTCCGGTGGGTACGAATGAGCATATTCAAAAACTTATTGCTACAAATACAAAGGTGCCTTTTGAAGTAGTTTCTAATCCAGAATTTTTAAGAGAAGGTTCAGCTGTATATGATACTTTTCATGGAGACCGAATTATAATTGGTTCAAATAATGAAGAAGCTGCCAATATTATTGAAGAAATCAACAAACCTTTCGGTCTAGATATATTTAAAACTACTTTACGTAGTGCTGAGATGATTAAATATGCTTCAAACGCATTCTTAGCGACAAAAATTAGTTTTATCAATGAGATTGCAAATATTAGCGGGAATTTAGGTGCAAATATCGAAGAAGTTGCAAAAGGTATGGGTTTCGATAAGAGAATCGGAAGTTCATTCTTAAATGCAGGGATTGGATATGGTGGATCATGCTTCCCTAAAGATACTAAAGCTCTTGTACAAATAGCGGGGAACGTTGATCATGAATTTAATTTATTAAAAGCAGTAATAGAAGTTAATAGTAAGCAGCAACTACTTTTAGTGGAAAAAGCAAAAGAATATTATGGTTCCTTAAAAGGAAAACGCATTGCTATGCTAGGTCTTGCTTTTAAACCTAACACAGACGATATGAGGGAATCAGCAGCAATCATTACTGCCGAAAGTTTAATTTTGGCTGGAGCAGAGGTAATTGCTTATGATCCAATAGCAACAGAGAATGCTAAAATGTTACTTCCAGAAGCTGTTGAGTATGCAAATTCGGTCGAAGAAGCTCTTCGAGGAGCGAATACTGCATTTATTATGACTGAATGGGAGGAAATAAAAAATATTGATCTAAAAGCTTATAGTAAATTACTTTTAGACAAGGTGGTTTTTGATGGTCGTAACTGTTATGACTTAAATGACGTTTATAAACATGATATAGAATATCATTCAATAGGACGACCAAATATATTAAGAGTAAAAGAACTAGTATAATTTATATAGAAGAAATAGCATTGAACCGGTTTGCTTATTCAATGATGTCTCTCCATAAAATTTTTGAAGTTGATATTACCATATATTTATTATTTATAGATTAATATTTTAATGAATTAAGCATTTTAGTTCAACCGATCGAGTCTTTCTGTTGATGTGAAAATCGTTATAAGGCTCAAGAAAACACGCTTAGTATAAATACTTTCTGACTTTATATTTCTTAATAAATATAATAAGTAAGGCGCTGAATAAAAATGTTCAACAAAGTAAGTATTATAATTCCAACGTATAAACGTAGTAATCTTTTAGAAAGAGCAATAGAATCTGTTTTAAATCAAACCTATTCAAACATAGAAGTTGTGGTAGTGGATGACAATATTCCTGATAGCCAGCATAGAGCCGAAACAGAAATAAAAATGAAGAAATATTCTACTGACTATAGAGTAATTTATGTAAAAAATAATAAGTCTCTAGGAGGTGCATTTGCTAGGAATGTAGGAATTAAAAATGCCAATGGAAAATTCATTACATTTCTGGATGATGATGATATTTATTTGCCACACAAAGTAGGTAAGCAATTAAGGTTTATGTTGCAAAATGATTATGATCTCTCATTCACAGATGTAAGAATTCATAATAGTGATGATGTATTAATTGATTACAGAGAACATAATTATATTACAAGTCTATCTAATAAAGATCTCTTAAAAGAGCATTTGATGCATCACTTAACTCCGACCTCTACTTTTATGTTTAAGATAGAGTCTATACTAAAATTAGAGGGTTTTGATGATGTTAAAATGGGACAAGAATTTATGCTAATGTTAAAGGCAATTGAAAGAGGATTAAATATTGGATATATGCAAGGTGCTGATGTAATTCAATATGCTCATAATCAAGAAAGGATTTCACTAGGGACTAATAAAGTTGAAAAAGAAATAGAGCTATATAATTTCAAAAAAAAATATTTTAAATATCTAAATAAAAAAGAAAAGACATATATTAAGTTTAGACATCATGCAGTCATGATGATGGTAGGTAAAAGAAGTGGTATGCATTTTTTGTTTTTTATACACTTTTTTAAAGCTATAATTACTTCGCCAAAAAACTGTCTTTCTGAACTTCTCTATTTTAAAAAGAAAATTAAAAAGTTTAATTGAAACTTGAATACTCTATAGTTTTTTTGACAATTTATCCACTAATTCTTACTTAAAACAGGAATGAAATATTAGTAAATAAAAAACTTGACTATAATAGTTATAAAAGAAAATTTTCTGGTTAAAGAACTAAGGAGGTATAGTAATGAACTTGCAAGTATTAGTATCTACCATGCATCAAAAAGATTATAATTTGGTGGAAAAAATGAATTTAAGTACGGAGGCAATTATTGTTAATCAATGTGAAAAATATGAAGTAAAAGAATTTATCTTTAAAGAAAACATAATAAAATTTTTATCTTTTGCAGAAAGAGGGGTAGGGTTAAGTCGAAATAATGCTTTGATGAGAGCTAGCGCAGATATTTGCTTGTTTGCTGATGACGATGTTGTTTATGTTGAGGGCTATGAGAAAATTATATTAGACGCTTTTAAAAAACAACCAGATGCTGATATGATTGTGTTTAATGTCCCAAGTAAAAACTTTTTAAGGCAATCAAAGAAAATAGAAAAAAATAAACGAGTTAGATGGTTTAATTGTTTAAGGTATGGAACATATAGAATGGCTATAAAAACTGAATCTTTGAAAAAAGAAAATCTCTATTTTTCTTTGCTTTTTGGTGGAGGGGCAAAGTATGGTTCTGGAGAAGACAGCTTATTTATCTTTAACGCAATAAAAAAAGGCTTAAAAGTATATTCGAACTCTTCCACAATTGGAGAAGTTAGTCAAGAAGATTCCACTTGGTTTAATGGATACACAGACAAATATTTTCATGATAAAGGTGCATTGTACGCTTCTTTATTTAAAAAGAAATCAATAGTTTTTGCATTACAATTTGCCCTTCGCCATAAGAATAAATATAAAAAAGAAAAAAGCTGGTTTGAGGCTTATAAATTGATGGTTAGAGGCATTAAAGAAATGAAGTAACTTTTTTAGGAAAATGAATTTATTAGCAGGTGAGCATAATAATTGTGAATTCTAACTATTTAGATAAATTACCTATATATATAATTTTTATTGCAGCACCTTTTGCAGTATCAAGCTGGTTTCAAAATTTAATTCCGTTTATTCCGACTACTGTAATTATCACAATGATTTCTGTTTCGTATTTAATTACTTATTTTTTGAAAAAGAAAAAGATCCAAGTAACGTTATTAGAAATAAATATAATTTTGCTATTTCTAATACCAATTTTAATCTCTTTTATAGGGATTATTTTCAGCCTCTTCTTTGAGAGCGATACAAATTATTTGCAATATGTATCTAGTGACATTTTTGGAAGAATGGTGCTAGTATTTTTAAATGTAATGTTACTTATAGGACTATTATCAATTTCAGCAAACTGGACCGCAGACGAAATCATTTCTTTAATTAAAAAGTATTATTATGGGGTTTTATTTTTTGCACTTATTGGAGCTTGGCAATTTTTACACTATTCTATAGGAATTCCTTTTTTAAATTTAGAGACGCGTAATCAAATTCACAGTGTTCAAGGTAGTGAGTTCATTATAGGAAACCGTCTTACTTCACTTGCAAATGAGCCTAGCTATTTTGCACCTTTAATAATTGATTTAATTATTATTGCTTTTATAGTTAGTAAAAAGCCGATAATGATAATATTTTTTGGTTTATTTTTGATAGTATTTTCTTATTCTGGAGGAGGATATCTAAATACATTTTCGGTGTCATTAATAACAATAATAGGTTTGGTGAAATATAGAAGCTTCGAATTTAAAAGAAAATATTTAAGCGCAAGTATATTATTCTTATTATTTATTTCTGCTTTTTCATTTATTTATTACCAACAAATAATGGAGCTCCTATATCCATTTATTGGTCGATTAAGCACTATGTTCGATATACAACAACATAGTAGATTATTTATGGTTCTTATGCCTTTTATTTGGGTTTTGGAGGGGAATTTTTTACAAGGTTTATTTGGGTATGGGCCTAGTTCATTTAATTTTTTACATTTAACAAAATTTTTACCTAATGGCACGAACGTCCATGTAACATCAAATAATCTATTTACAGATACGGTTTATGAATTAGGGTATATAGGGTTGATTTGTTACATAACTATTTTTTATAAACTTTTAAAGGTTTCTTGGGGAAGTTTGAAAAACAATAAGTACAGTCTCTATGCTTGGGTATTGACTATACATTTATTTACGAGCTCGATCTATAGAGGCGATTTTATGCAACCGAGATTTTGGATAATTATTTATATTATATTGATACTTTTACGTATTGGAAATAGAAATAAAGAGGTGGTTTCAGATTAATGTTTTATTTGTAACACTAAGTTCACATCAAAAAAATACTTCTGCAATGATTAGGAATAAAGCTTTGATTAAAGGATTAAAAATAGATGGGCATAAAATTGATGTATTAACACTTCCAGCACGTGAAAACGATGAATACTACGATAACTCAAATGGTATTATAGACTGTGATAGAGTTATTTATACAGAGAATAATAAAATTTATAATTCATTAGTGGAAAGTAATCAAACTATGTTAGGAATAGTTAAGAAGACAATATTACCTCTATTGAGGAAGGTTTATCATTCATTCAGTTTATTTGATAACAGTATCAATGTAGCAAAGAATATTAATAAAGGTCTTTTGAAGATTGATTACTATGATTTAATTATTTCCTCCTCTGACCCCAAAAGTTCACATGTTGCTGTGAGTAAATTAATAGAACAGGGTTTAAAGTATGGGGAGTGGGTTCAATACTGGGGAGATCCCTTAACACTTGATATAACTAATAAAACAATCCTGCCAAATGCTTACATTAAAAAAGTTGAATATAGATTACTTTCTCAAGCAAATCGAATTATTTATGTTTCGCCTTTCACACTGAAAGAACAAAGAAAGTTATTTCCGGAATTAGCTGAGCGGATGAAGTTTGTCCCTATTCCTTACCTCGATGAGAAAATATATGTAATAAATAAAATTAATGAAGAAAGTTTGAAATTAGGATACTTTGGTGATTATAAATATGAAGTAAGAAACCTATTACCGTTTTATTCAGCATGTAAAAATAATAACTTTAGTTGTGTGATAGCTGGAAATTCTAATATGGAATTAAGTAGTACAAAAGACATTTTTGTTCTCCCTAGAATCAATCAGAGTAAAGTAGAACAATTGGAGAAAGAATGCAGTATATTAATTTGTGTTCTAAACAAAACAGGAACTCAAATACCAGGTAAACTTTATCACTATGCAGCTACTAATAAACCTATATTGGTAATATTAGATGGAGATCACGTAAATGAAATAGTTGAATATCTAAATAGTTTTGATAGATTTTATACATGTAAAAATAATGAAAAAAGTATCGTAAACACTATAAAAGATATCCTTATAGAAAAGCGTGAATACATACCTTCTCCGGAATTTAAACCAGAAGTAATAGCAAGGAAAATAATAGGTTAGTTATATTTAGTTATTAAATTCATTGCTATTAAGATGATGTTTTTTAAAATACATTACTATAATAAATTGAGTTAGAGAAATATCTTTCTCAAATACTCTAAGAGGAGTAGGTTTTAAAGAATTACTTCATCCCGCCTTTTTGTTTTTTTAAAAGGGGTCATTCCACATGTAGTTTATTGGTCTGTAACGCCAGTCTTCTGTGTATAAATCTTGTCTAGAAGTATAAAAGATTTCAACGATTTCTTAAAAATTAATAACACTAAACCGTTTGCCAGATAAAGTTTCCATGTATTCTTGCTCATATGTTACAGCTTTTTAGTAGATTTAAACAGAACTACTTGATTCTTCTATTCTAAAAAAATTTTCCAATTGTTTTAATTAGGCATTTAATGTTTTGTTAATTTTGATTACTAAAATTAATTAATTCGATTTATTGAATTTATATACGTCTTATTTTAAATAGACTTTATGATAGGAGCGCTTTGAAAATGACTTTATCTAGAGGTTATTTGAAAAAAGTGAAAGAAATACCACCGAATATTTTAGTCAAGAAAATATATAAAAAAACTTATTCAAAAGCTTATCATATATATAGAGAAGCTAGAGTTACCGAAAATAAAATTAATGTAGAAAGCTATCCTTTTGAAAATTGGTCTTCAAATATGACATCATTATTTAATATCGAAAATAAAAAGTATTATAATGACTTTTTAGAAAAAAAGGGAGTTGTCAAGGAGACAATTGAATCTGCAGATAAGGTATGTGATCATATCTTCAATCTTCTAGGTTCTGGAGATGTTCAGTTAGGAAGAAACATTAACTGGAATCAAGATTTTAAAACTGGTTTTATTTGGAAGAATAAATATTACAATAAAATAAAGACAATCGATTTAAATAACGCAGCAGATGTAAAAGTTCCTTGGGAATTGTCTAGATTCCAGCATATTCCTACACTTGGTCAAGCATATTGGTTAACTAATAATGAAAAATATGCTGAAGAATTTAAGAATCAAATAGAAAGTTGGCTGGAGGTAAACCCATTTGAAATGTCTATAAACTGGACATGTGCGATGGATGTAGCCATTCGAGCTTGTAATTGGATTTTAGGCTCTTATTATTTTAAGCAGAGCAAAAGTATAGAAAGTGATTTTTGGATTAATTTCAATAAATCCTTATATATGCACGGAGAATTCATTTCTAAAAATCTTGAAAAAAGCGAAATTAGTAATAACCATTATATTACAGATCTTGTTGGCCTTGTTTGGTTAGGTCTATACTTTAATAATGTTAACTTGAAGAAAAATAAGAGTAAATATTGGTTAAATTTAGGTATGGCTGAGCTAGAAATTGAGATTAAAAAACAAGTTTATGAAGATGGATTTAATTATGAAGCTTCTACTGCTTACCATTGCCTAGTAACTGAGTTATTGCTTTATACGTCGATTTTGTGTGATCGAAACAATATCGAGTTCTCACAATCATTTAAATTAAGACTTGAAAAAATGAGCGAAGTTTTAATGAATATAACAAAATCAAATGGTCTAATCCCTCAAGTAGGCGATATGGATAGCGGTAAATTTATTATATTTTCAGACTATAGAAGTGAGGAAAAAAAAGACTTCAGATATTTACTCGGTGTATCAAGTGAATACTTTCACCGCAACGATTTTAGCTACTTTAATTCTAATCAACTTGCAGCTCTATGGTTGTTTGATAAGTTAACTGAAAGTACAAGTAAAGAGAGAAAGTTGAAATCAGTAACTTATCCCCAGGGTGGCATTCATATTATTAGAAATAAGGAATTATATTTATTAATTCGATGTGGAGATATCGGGACTGCTGGCAAAGGAGGACATTCACATAACGATCAATTAAGCTTCGAACTTAATATTGATGGAGAGGACTTTATTATTGATCCCGGAACCTATGCCTATACCTCGAATCCTAAAATGAGAAATGTATTTCGAAGTACTTGTTACCATAATACCTTACGCGTTGCTGAATTGGAACAGAATTACATTGGTGAAAATTTGTTTGTTTTAGAAAACCAATCTAATGCCAAAATTTTAGAATTCGGCCAGAATAGGTTTGTTGGAGAACATTCTGGATTTAGGTATAAAAATAAAATTCTTAAACATAAAAGAAATATAGTATTTAATGATACAAAAAGTTTAAAGATAGTGGATTGTGTAAATGACAATGTAGGGTTAAAAAAGGAATTGAACTTTATTTTTTCACCGGAAATTAGGGTCACTATTGAGAATAAAAGTGTAATATTATACGGTAAAAAATATAAAGTTAATATGAATTTTACTAGCGGTAGTAAGTTAGAAATTATAAACAAATATTATTCTAGAGCCTATGGCCACATTGAGGAAACTAAATCATTAATTGTAGAAACAATGGAAAATGAAATTATTACTAATATAAAGCTAAAAAGTATTTAGGGAATATTTTAAGTGTTTGGACTATTATCGTTAGTATTAGATCAAAAATAAATTTACTAGAGGAGTTTAAATGAAAGAGATTATAAAAAAAATATTACCAAAAAATGTGTTAAAGCCATTTTATTACGCGAGAGAATCGGTACCATACTATTACAGGTATGGTAGAACCTTTCGTGAAACCTATAATCAACTTAGTAAAGCTGAAAATTCTAATCACCTTCAAGTTAAAGAGTATCAACAACATCAATTAAAAAAATTAGTAAATCATTGCTATAATAATGTTCCATATTATAAAAAAATCTTTGACGAAAGAAATTTAAAACCTTCGGATATTGTTTCTATAAAGGATTTAAAAAAATTACCTTATTTAACTAAGGAAGTTATTAGAGAAAACTTTGATGATTTAACAGCAAAAAATATTCCTAAAAAGCATTTAAAGTTGCAAACTACAGGAGGGTCGTCTGGCACCCCACTAGCTTTTTATGAAGATAAAAGAACTGGGGTGCCTCGTGAATGGGCATTTGTTAGTCATATTTGGAAAAGGGCAGGATTTAATCCTAAAATAAGGCAAAAATTTGTTATTATAAGGGGCAATAAAGTCAAAAACGGTTCAATGGAGTCAAACGGAAAAGATTTAATTTTATCTTCTTATAACTTAACTAATGAAAATATTAAACTATTTCTAAAAAGTATAGAGAAGTTTAATCCGGAATTTATACAAGCCTATCCTTCTTCTATAGAAATACTTTCTAAATTTGTAATGTCAAACAACTTGGAAATTAATCTTCCTAATTTAAAGGCAATATTTTGTTCTTCAGAAAAGTTATACGATTATCAAAAGGAAGTTATTGAAAAAGTCTTTAAAGCAAGAGTGTTTAATTTGTATGGTCAAACTGAGCATAGTTGTATTGCAGGCAATTGTGAGAGTAGTAAATTATTACATTTACAAAGTGAGTATGGCATTACGGAATTAATAAATGAAGAGGGCATAGAAGTTTCTATGGAGAATGAACCCGGTGAGATAATTGCAACTAATTTCAATAATTATGCAATGCCTTTCTTAAGATATAAGACTGGAGATATTGCAATATATACCAAAGAAAAGTGTGAATGTGGTAGACCTTATATGAATATTAAAGATATACAAGGGAGGGAAACTGAACAAATAATTACGAAAAGCGGTGCTAAAGTAGCCATGACGGCAATAATCTTTGCACAACATTTTGAAGCCTTTAGGAAGATTAAAAGAATGCAACTAGTCCAAGAAGAAGTAGGTAAAGTCATAATGAAAGTTGTAGAAAATGAAGAAGTTAACATAAACGATCAAAGAGAAATAATTAAAAATATGAAAAATGCAACTAATGGCGAATTGGAGGTGTATGTCGAAGTTGTTGATAATATCGCTCTTACTAAAAGAGGAAAGCATAAATTCTTAATTCAAAAATTAGACTTTTAGATTAATATAATGGAATCAGTGGTTCGAGAGGGAAATATATGTGAGTAAAATAAAAAGTGATTTTTTAAAATTATACAGGTTAGCCAACAAAGTGGGCTTTCTACATCTATTATCTGCTAATATGTTGATACAAATAGCAGGTTTTGGAGGTCAGATTTTTTTAACTAGAATATTAAGTGTTGAAGATATTGGAACTATAAAAGTAATGCAATCATATTTAAATATTCTAGTTATATTAGCTACATTTGGGCTTAATACCTCTGTACTAAAGCTTTGTTCAGAGAAAGTGAATGAAGATGAGAAAAAATCAATATTCAGCATAAGTTTGTTTATATCCTTGTTTTCTTCACTTGCTTTGATACTTGGCTTTATTATACTAAATAAATTATCACTATTGAAGGTTGATAATTTATTTGTAGTTTATATTCTTTTAATCCCTTTCTTAAGTATTACTAATATAGTGATGGTATATCTTCAATCTCAAGAAAAAGTTAAAACTATTTCTTTAATTCAATCATTATCTAAAATTTTTATTGTGGTTATTAGCACAATTTGTGCGTTTTGGATGGGATTAAACGGTTACATTTATTCATTAGTTATACTGAACTTTTTCACATTTGTTTTGATTTTATTTTATATCAGAAAAGAGGTTAATTTCCGATACTTTCTTACAATGACAGTGTCCAAAACAAAAAAAATCTTTAATATAAGTATATTTGCATTTGGTTCAAATTTATTGGGAGCATTATTAGCTAATGGAAATATTGTTATCGCTAGTTTAATAGGCATACATCAAGTAACAATAGGTTATTATAGCATTGCTCAATTGATTATCACTTCAATGATGATAATCCCCTCAACTCTTGGACAGATTATGGTTCCTAAAATTTCAAAAGTTTCTAAAGATAAACTGCAAGTAGAAGAAATAATTAAAAAGTATAGGAGTAGAAATGCTGTTCTTGCAATAGCAATTTCGTTGTTTATTGGTTTAATTGCCCCTATAGCTATTCCCTTTGTTTTTGGTCAAAATTATTCAAATTCAGTTCTTTATCTTGAAATTTTACTATTAGGGTTTGTCTTTTGGAGTCTCTATGCACCTATTGGAAATACTTTGTTAAGCGTAGGACGATCAGACATTAACTTTTATGTTAACTTAATTTCTGTCATAATAAATATTTCACTAAATTATTTTTTAATTTCATACTTCGGTATGTATGGAGCAGCTATAGCAAACACTTTAACTTATTTTGTAGCAGTATTTATATATAGCTATTTCTTTAGAAAACTGTTTCTTAAGAAAGATTAAAATTTAATTTTTGCACTCTTCAACTAAGATAGGAGTTTAAAAATGAAGTCAATTCTATATATTACCACAGTACCATTTGAATATGGTGGTAAGGAAGATGGGGGGATAGCAAATCACTCCATCCAATTGATTACAAAAGCAAAAGAAAGTTATAAAGTTGGTTTATATACAAATATAAGACAACTAAAGAAAATACAAGGTATTAACTTACACCAAGAAGCTAATAAATTATTTAAAATTATAAAAGGTATTATAGGATTACTAGTAGTTGATAAAGAAAAACTTAAAAACATAAATTTTTTAGGATTTAAGGATAAATTAAAGGTTCTTTATCACTTTCAAAATTTAAGGAAAATTACTTCTGAATATGACATCGTTCATGTTCATTCATTACACCATGATGCTATAACTGCTCTTTCATTAATGAAAAATAGGCCAAGGTTAATTGCTACAGATCACGGATTTTGGCAGGGAAATATAGAACAGAAATTGATGAAAGTGAAATACAATTCATTCAATTCCGATAAGGTAATATATATATCTGATTACGCAAAGACAAAACATGAAGAGTATGGTTTGGATACTAGGAATTTAATAAAGATATATAATCCTTTCATGGCTAAAAAAAATTTAATAAATGATAAAGAAGAAGTTATGAAAAGCTTAAATATTGACAACAATAGCCCAGTAATATTCTTTTCAGGTGTTTCAGATCCAGTAAACAGAAAAGGACTAGATATATTACTTAATAGTATTTCATCAGACAAGTATCTAAGAGAAAATGTCTGCTTGATAATTGTAGCCAATGATGAAGGATTAAGGTTCGCAGAGAAATATAATACTATAGAGAAAATTATTATGTTAAAGCCAATGCCATACAAAAAAGTTATGGAACTATACAGTATAACAGATGTATTTATTTTACCTAGTAGAAGCGAGAGTTTTGGACTAGTGTATATTGAAGCCTTATCCTATGGAACACCTGTTATAGGATTTGATAAGGTAGTTAGTGAATTTCAGAATTTGTATAGTCCTTTGTTCATCGGTGACACTTTTAATCCATCGGTTGAAAATGTTTCAGATTTAGCAATTAAAATTAAAGCAGTATTATCCTCTGATGTGGATAGAATTAATTTAAGAACAAAAACGAATTCCTTATTCTCCTGGGACCGATTATTTATTCAATTTAGCTCTGTATATGAGGATATAAAAGATTAACTATTTTTTAGATTAGTTGATTCTTTGTTATTTTATGTAATGGAATCATTTAAAATTATAAATCTATAGTCGGTTTTAAAGAAAGCTTCTTAAATCAAGACTTGAGAGGCCAAGAAAACACTACTGAGGGAAGTTAATTTTTGCAACTCAGTGCCTCATGATTATCAACCCATAAATGCCTTTAACTACTACTTCTTGAACACATTATTTAATGGAGAGGCAAATAATTAAAGTTAATAATTCACTAGTTTCTAAATTAAAATGACTATCATTTTTATTAAGATAATAACATTTAAAATGAGATCGAGAGATTAAATTATATGTCTGAATCGGAATGCACCTAGGGCAACCGCTGGTTAATAACATTTACATTAGACCCGGAACAAATGAACGGTACAAGCCATGATTTTGATGAAGAATGAGCCGGAGAAATATTAAGCCCTTCCTGTGTGAATTCCAATATATTTCAAGCCATTATTTGAAGGCTTTGATTCTTATGCTCATGCAATGCAATAGACAATATAGCGAGTGAACATATATTCGAAACTGGAGTATTTTAGCCTAGCATCTCAAATATAACAATAGAGCAATAAAGAAGAACCATTAATAGAAAAAAGTAATCTGATATATATTTAAATGTTTTTTAACAAACCAAGTATTTCGTTAGGGGAAAAATTGATGTCATTAATTAATATTGTAGGACTAGGATATATAGGATTACCAACAGCATTAATGTTCGCTAAAAGTAGTCTGCAAGTAGTAGGTACAGATTACAATAAAAGCATAGTGGAATCACTAAATCAGGGGAAGCTTTCATTCGAAGAAGAGGGTCTTCAAGAACTTTTTGAAGAAGCTCGGGTTAATGGAATTGAATTTTCAACTGAGTATATTAAAACAGATACTTATATTCTCGCTGTACCGACGCCATACATTGAAGAAAGTAAAAAGTTAGATCCTATATATGTGATTTCTGCGGTAAACAGCGTATTAGACGTTTGTGAAAAAGGCGCAGCAGTTATTATTGAATCTACTATTTCACCGGGGACGATTGATCGCCATATCCGCCCAATAATTGAAGATAGAGGATTTGTAATTGGTGAAGACATTCATCTTTTACATGCTCCTGAAAGAATTATTCCGGGAAATATGGTATATGAGCTCGTACATAATTCAAGGACTATCGGTGCAGACAATTTAGAAGTTGCTGCAAAAATAAAGGATTTGTATGCTAGTTTCTGTAAATCAGAAATTGTTCTAACAGATATTAGATCTGCTGAAATGTCAAAAGTAATAGAAAATACATATCGAGATGTTAACATCGCTTTTGCGAATGAATTGGCTAAGATTTGTCGTACAGATGATATAGATGTATATGAAATTATTCGAATTGCGAATAAGCATCCTCGTGTAAATATTTTGCAACCAGGTCCGGGGGTTGGCGGCCACTGTATTTCTGTAGACCCATGGTTTCTTGTTGGAGACTATCCGGATTTGACAAATTTAATTCTAGCTGCACGTAAAATTAACGATTCTATGCCACGCCATGTCTTAGGACGTATAAGAGATATTATGCGTGAGCATAATATTAAAGATATTTCAAAAGTAGGTTTGTATGGATTGGCCTATAAAGAAAATGTTGATGATACAAGAGAAAGCCCAACCCTTCAATTGTTAGAGAGACTGGATGAGCATTTAGCATTTGGTGTAAAAGTTTTCGATCCTTTCCTTAAAGGACGAATAGTGGATCATCAGTTTATGAACTTTGAAGATTTCGTTAATGAAGTTGAAATCGTGGTAGTTATGGTTGGGCATGACCACATTAAAGAAAATATGGATATGCTGAGAGATAAGCTAGTTCTTGACACCAAAAATATAAGTGTACTTGAAAATACCTACAAACTATAAAGAGGAAAAATCGCGCCCCTGTGTCAAAAACGATTCAGCTTATTCACTACAATTGAATATGAAAAAAAATACTCAGGACTCAAAAGGGTTTTGAATATTGCTACCTGTATAAATATCGAAAATTTTTAAATATTCATAAAAGCGTGCGAAACAGGGACAATCTGGGAACAGCTGGATAAAAGTAAAATACAGTAAGTAAATATCATGATGGCTGTACTTGTTACCCTTGATTCATTCCACTATTTAGATTTTTCATCGAACTAACGTAAAGTGAATAATTTAGATAGATCATGCCAGGTGATGTACTGGCGACTTATGCTCCTATAACTTTGCTCAAAAAAGCTGTAGGGTTTAAACCAAAAACTACTATAGAAGAAGGCTTGCAGCAGTTTACTGACTGGCATTGCGAATACTATAACAAGAAATAATTGAGATTGAGAAGGTGCTCTATATGCGTGTTAAAAAAGCAATTATACCGGCAGCTGGCATGGGAACCCGTTTCCTGCCTGCCACCAAAGCAATGCCAAAAGAAATGTTGCCGATTGTAGATAAACCGACCATTCAATACATAGTGGAAGAAGCGATTGCTTCCGGGATTGAAGATATCATTATCGTTACAGGTAAAGGGAAGAGAGCCATCGAAGATCATTTCGACCATGCTTTCGAACTGGAAGAAACCCTGTTGAAAAAAGGCAAAACGGATATGCTGGATTCTGTCTTGCAGACGTCAAAAGTTGAAATTCATTACATCCGCCAGAAACAGCCATTAGGCTTGGGCCATGCGATCTGGTCTGCCCGTAAATTTATCGGTGATGAGCCGTTTGCCGTTTTATTGGGCGATGATATTGTAGAGAATGATGAGCAGCCGGGTTTGCTTCAACTGATGAACCAGCATGAGCAGGTCGGCAAGAGTGTAATCGGCGTTAAGCAAGTATCTGACGAAGATACACAGCGTTACGGGATTATAGATCCGGTAACGGTGGATGGCAATCTGATCGAAGTGAACAAGTTTGTAGAAAAACCGGCAGCAGGAACCGCTCCATCGAACTATGCCATAATGGGCCGCTATGTACTGACTCCGGAAATCTTTGAATTCCTGGGCGAACACCAACTGGGCGCAGGCGGAGAGATCCAATTGACGGATGCGATCCAGAAGTTGAATGAGAGCGAGTCAGTCTATGCTTATGAGTTTGACGGCCGCCGTTTTGATGTGGGTGAGAAGTTCGGGTTTATCGAGACGACGATCGAGTTTGCTTTGAAGCGTCCTGAGTTGAGGGAGCAGTTGTTGAGGTTGTTTAAAGAGAAGTTGGAAGAGAACACTGCAGTAAAAGCAAGTAAGTAATCGCCTCTGATTTATTTTGGTGAAGTGGTTGAGATTACTTTCCAAAGTAAATAGATGCTATAAGGGCTATCCGAAAAATCTAATGATTTTCGAGGATAGCTTATTTTTATAAAAATCTTAAAAAATGTAAATATTATACTTTTTAATTTATTTAATGTTAATATTACGAAATTCTAAAGCCTATATTATAAGTTTTATTAAAAAATTGGTAACTATAATTGAAATTCGCGTCCTTGGGAAAGAAACTGGTTTGTCCCCCTTTATTCGGACAACTTAAAACAATGCTTTTAAGTCTGTAAATGCGCTTCCAGGAAGGCTTTGGGGGTCTTATACCCGAGCCTTTTCTGGCTTCTTTCCTCGTTAAAGTACACGCGGAATAGGAGTAAATCGATTTTTACCTGTGTATAATTATGCATCGGATAGTGCAGCTCAAATTCAGTTTTGTAATGGGAAAAGACACTTTCCATGACCGCGTTATCCCAACAGTTGGCTCTTCTCGACATGCTGGGGATGAACTCCCATTCCTTCGATTGCTTGTGATGTTCGTACGAAGTAAATTGGGATCCCCGATCGGTATGAAGCAGAATGCCGGTCATTTTCTCGAGTTTCCGTTCGGTCTGGCCATCGCAATAGTGGCTTCAACCAACTCGTAGCTGGGTCTGGCGCCCAGTACGACCGCAATCAGTTCGCGATTGAACAATTCGACGATGGCCGAGATGAAGATTTTCTCGTGTTCCACGTTGAGCTCGGATAAATCAATCACCCATTTGGTGTTGGGAAGGAGGGCATTGAAAACGCGATTTAAGAGATTGGGATAGACATGTACTGCAAGATTTGTACGGGTTTCACGGCTTATTTTGACTTTTCGAATCCGGCAGACCAAATTCATTTCTTTCATTAATCTGGCCACACGCTTGTGGTTGATGACATGGTTCCGTTCCTTCAGTTCGCCTGCGATATGCTTGCTGCCTTAGGTTCCGTTGCTCTTGTTGAACGTCTGCCTAATAGCTTTCATATCTGCGATATCACGTTCTGTGAGTACTCTTTGTGGCCGCTTCAGATAATCATAGTAGCCGCCTTTGGAGACCCCGATTGCTTCACATAATTGCTCGACAGAGTAATCCTTTCTCAGCGCAGTTATGGCTTCATAGGCTTTTTGTTTTCGCTCTCCTTGAGAAAGGCCTGGAACTTTTTTAGGATTTCAATCTCTTTTTGTTGCTTGTTATACTTTTTTTCGATGATCCGCAACCGTTCTAACTCTGCCTGATCAGCGGGACGGAGGTGGGCGAGTTTCGACATGAGTCCCGCTTCTCCATCCTGTTTGAAATTACTGACCCACTGTCTAACCGAATGGATATGCACCCCCAATTCATCGGCCACTTCCCGGTTGGTTCGATGGTTTTCCACGACCTCTTTTACTGCATAAATTCGTGTATCAAGAGTGGAATTGACTTATGGTTTCTTCTTTCGAATAATCATTTTGTCATCCCCAGTCTACGAAATCGGGTATTTTTGTATAGAGTATACCCGTTTTTGTCCGTTTTAAGGGGGCGACCAAACAATTCTACCGTATTCTGACAATTCAAGACAACTGTAAGACAAAGAAAATCTTTTCCAGTGAACCCAAGGTCCAAGGAGAGGGAGTATTGATTTTTACGCAGAATCCGGAATCGTCATGAATTGTGCCGTTCCCTGGGAACTGAAAGATAGAGAAAGAGCCTAGCGCTCAGAACTAATACCAATTGTCAGAGTCATCTTCCTGTTATATTGTTTAGAGAGAATGGGAAGAGTGAAAGAGGTGGCCGCGGTGACAAAATGTAAGGAATGCCAACAGGACGACGTGTATATCCATTTTGGTGAAGAGAAGCTCTGTCTCGCCTGCTATAACGTGCGGATGGAAAAGCAGTTCGGGGTCGCGGCAACAAGCTATCCCGAAGGCGTGGTAATTCGTGACGGGAAAGGGGAAGTCCGTCATTTCCTGCTGAGAAAAAGAATGGATCTCCTTGGCATTTTCATGGAAGCGAAAGAAATGACAGAAGGCGGTTATGAATTTAATATCCAGGATGATTTGTACAGCGACCAGGGCGAGCTGCTTCTGCGGTTGATTGCCAAAGCGGAAAGGGGAATGGCTGAAATTTACGTGGAGCGGAGAACGTTTCCAAATGGCCAGAATTATAATTCTATCAGGAACGATCGGTTGGCGGGTAGAATAGATTCCAACTTGACGGATGAACGCCTGCCGCTGCTGGCCATTAATGGAAAAGCCTATACATGGGAGGAAGTCGGCAGGATGTTGATGGGGTATAAAAGGTTTCAGGTGAAACTTGAGATGCTGGATTCGTACGAAGAGATAGTTTGGGAAGAAAATGAGGTTCATCATTTTTGGAATCAAGAAGAGGAAAAGGTATAGTTTTGCTGATTTGCGCTAAAAATGCGAAAGAACATCCGCTCCCGAGAGTAAAGCGCTTTTGGGATGGGATGTTCTTTTTTATGGAAAAAAAGGAATTGTCATAAATTGGGAAGTATCCTTAGATTGTGCGGCTCTCAGGGAACAAAAAAAATAAATTGGGGGGCAAGCAGGTGTTTGAGGGAGTGATTTTAGATTGGTGGAGGTGCTTTTGAGGAGGTTATGCGCGAACAGGAGATTATATCCGCCGTCAGAGAAATA
>NZ_JRGN01000194.1 GCF_000775575.1 Planococcus sp. CAU13 | reverse complement strand
AGCGACGATAAAATCCCATGAACAACGATAACCCCCAAAAATAATCTCCCGGGTGCCGCTTATCGCCATGCTGGCAAGGACAGGTTGCTTTTCAGCCATGATATAGAGACTTTTTGAGCTGAAACAGCTTTTTTATTGGTATGTAATATGAAGAAACTCCCGAAATTTGAAAGAAGAAGTGAGAATGCGCCAGGGCAGCCGCCCCGGCGCATTCTCACTTCTTCACTTGCGACACCGTCATGCCATCGCCAACCGGAATCAGCAGCGATTCGAGTTTCGGATGGTTTGCTGTGACCTGGTTGAACGATTTCATAATTTCGGTGTTTTGTTTAGGTTCAAGAGTCGGATCCGCGACGGTGCCACCTGCCAGCACGTTGTCAGCGACGATGACGGCTCCCGGCTGCGCGATTTTCAGGCACGCCTCCAAATAGTTTTCATAGTTCTCTTTATCGGCATCGATAAAGAAAAAGTCGAAACTTTCGCCGGAATCGCTCAGTTTTTTCAGGCTGTCGAGTGCGGGGCCGGTCAGGTAGGTGACCTGGTCTCCAAAACCTGCTTCTGAGAGATTTTGTTTTGCAAGCTGAGCAAAGCTTTCTTCGAGTTCGAGTGAAGTCAGTTTGCCTTCGGATCCAAATCCTCTTGCCAGGCAAATGCCGCTGTAGCCGCCGAGTGCGCCAATTTCCAGTACATTTTTAGCGGCGGAAATAGAAACCAGCATTGTCAGCAGCTTGCCGGAAGCGGGCGGTACGGAAATCTGGCGCATGCCGTGCTGTTCGATGGACGTAATCACACCTGCCAGAACTTCATCCGGTTTCGTAAATACTTCATTTATATAAGCATTGGTCTCTTTCATGAGTTTCAATTCCTCTCTTTGTGAATGGATTGAATCTCCTTCAAGTTTACACCAGCTCAACGCAGGAGGACAAAAAGAAGCCCGGAAATGCGATGTCTTCGCATTTCCGGGCTAATTTGTTAAACGGGCTCAATCCTTCTTTTTGTCATCCGACGTCAAAGGCGCGGTATTGTTGGCAACAAGCGGAACAGGAGAAGAAGTCTGTTTGGATTTATTATCATCGCTGTAGAATTCTTCCTCGATCGCTTCGTTGGCCTGTACCGTTTCTTCGTCCTGATGAAGCTTTTTGTCTTTATTGTCTGCCATCGGTATGCCTCCTCATGAATTGATGATTTCCTCTTCTTCAGTAATATTTGTCCGTACCGGAACTGCAAGCGGGATGGCGTATTTCACGTCCGCCTGCGTGCCGAGCGGATGCGGATTAAGGTTGAAATGATTGATGGCATTGCCGATTGCGCGTGCTCTTTGCTGTAATTCATTGTCAGCAAACGGCACATAATCGATCGAGATGAACGCATCTGAAATTTCGATGACGCGCACTGCCTGTTCATCAAGCACCGCCGCAATCTGCAGGAATGTCCACTGTTCGCGTGCGGCGATCGAGTTGAAGTGATTGTGGCCATTGACGTACAGGCCTGCGTTCTGTTTTTTATTTAAAATGTCCCACATCGGAATGTCGGGTGAAATGCAGCGCTTTTCCAGACTGGAATTTTTGGTGGTGCCGTAAACCGGATGATGGCCGAAAACGATCAGCGGACGGTCGCCGGACTTTTCGACGATGTCTGCCAGCCATTGCTGTTGAATCGTGTCGAGAGTTCCTCCCCAGTCTTCATAATCCATTTCTTTTGCCGTATCCAGAAATGCCAGCACGGCGCCTTCGGTCGTCAGGGAATGGAAGCGTTCCTGATGGGTGATGTCCAGAACTTCATCGCGGCTCATG
The DNA here is from genome assembly GCF_000775575.1 of Planococcus sp. CAU13. Taxonomy (GTDB): domain Bacteria; phylum Bacillota; class Bacilli; order Bacillales_A; family Planococcaceae; genus Planococcus. Next base: position 1,798 of record NZ_JRGN01000194.1, on the reverse strand, counting down.
CCGTAGAGATCGTGATTACCGAGCACATGGACAAAAGGCTTGTGATGCTGGTCGATGATCGCGTAAATATCCTCCAGTTCATCCTGTGAGCCAAAATTCGTCAAGTCACCAATCGAAACGTACAAGTCAGCGGGAATCGAGAAAAAATGCGCCATAAAGCTTTCATAAAACAATTGCCGTTCCTGTCTTAACAAGGCATACTCCGCGTTTACCGATGGATAATGCAAATCGCCGATCACTGCAATTTTCATGAATTTCTCCAGCTCCTTTCATTCTCTTGCCAACTCCATTATCGCAACCGATTGTGAAGCGCGTGCTAAGTGAGCGTTAAGTATTGTAAAGAAACTTTTTTAATGGCAATAAAATCGGAGTTGCTTATTTTATTGCCCACCGGGTAAAGAGATGGTAAACAAAGCGAGAGGAGCGCGGCCCCATGGCGAATAAAGAAAACAAAGACGAGAAGCGAAATGAAGAGATAGTCATCGAAAATGAGCATGAAAACGCACCGGACGAAGGGAGAGAAGATGTGCCGACTCAGGATAAAATCATCCGCGATCCCGAAACGGGTGAAGAAACGTTCATCAAAAATGACAACAAAACATGGAAGCTGAAATAAACTTCACGTTTGAAAGCCGCTTTGAGCTATCGGGGCGGTTTTTGAAGTTTAAAGAGAGGGAGGAGCCAATTGGAAATTTACACAATCGGCCATTCCAGCCATTCGAAGGAGTTTTTCGAGAAAATGCTGAAAGGGAACTCGATTGATGTGCTGGCGGATGTGCGGGCTTTTCCTGGCAGCCGCAAGTGGCCTCAGTTTTCAAAAGATGTTTTTCCGGCATGGCTGGAGGCGGAAGGGATCAGCTACCGCCATTTTCCGAAACTCGGAGGTCGCCGGAGGAAATCGAAGGAAATAGAGGAAGAAGTCAATAGCGGCTGGCGCAATCGCTCGTTCCATAATTACGCGGACTATACACTGAGCGATGAATTCAAGGAAGGCATTGACGAACTGCTTGAACTTGCAGCTGACAGGCGAGTCGCATATTGCTGCTCGGAGCGGCATCCGGCGCGCTGCCACCGCCTGCTGATCAGCAATTGGCTTGTGGCGAACGGCCATACCGTCATTCATATTATCGACGGGAAAAATGAAAGCGTTGAACTGGTTGAGCATGAAGTCGGCAAGTGGGGTGCTGCGGCTGAAGTTAAGGAAGAAAATGGCGTGTCAGTAGTCTATCCGGAAGATAAAGAAGAGGAAATTGCCGAATAAACCTTTGGGAGCAGGAAATGAAATGCATTCCATCATAAAGGTTTATTTGGCATGGATTTAGAGAATACTCAATAAGGAAGGCATTCTACATAAGGGTCAAAAAAGACGAATGGAAGGGGAATTGAAACGATGAGTATGCAGAATATCCAGACCGGCGATTTGGTGAGGGACGAATACGGCAACCATTATCTGGTGGTCGGGGCGACGGAAGATGAAGGCAAGCTGAAGAATATCCAGGTGTCGAACCTTTGGTATGAGCACGCTTTCCGCGAAAGTTTTGAAGATGCGTCAGCCGGCAAGTCAATCGGCATCCAGCTCCAGGAAAAGGCCAATGCATATATAGAAGAAACAGAGCGGAACGAGCGACCAATTTACGCAATCCGCGATTTGATTGTGAACCGCATCGATGTCTATGCGGTGGATATCACAAAACCGCATCCGAACAGTGTTTTATAAGAGGGAATTTTAGTAGAGGAACCGCCTTTTTCGGACTTTTTGTCTGAATGAGGCGGGTTTTCTTTTTTTGTGGGCGGGAGA
>NZ_JRGN01000146.1 GCF_000775575.1 Planococcus sp. CAU13 | reverse complement strand
GCTCCCTGCGGTGTATCGGTCGTGTCGCTATGCCGCAGGAGTCTGCGCTGTTTTACTCCATATCTTAAAAATCCTTCTCGTGCTGAAGTGGTTTCCAGAAGTGACTCGGACCTTCGTCCGAGTGGCTGCTCAATGCTACGCTTAGATTGTTGGGAATCTTTGCTGCTTCACTTCAACTTCAGAAATGGACCTAAGCAAAGGCGCGGCTCAGGACC
>NZ_JRGN01000248.1 GCF_000775575.1 Planococcus sp. CAU13 | reverse complement strand
AAAAATCGACGATAAAATCCAGGCACAATAAAAGGCAAGCGCACCCAGCGCTTGCCTTCTTCCTTTTCACTCCCCAAATATCTCTTCAGAAACCTCCACAATATACCGCAACTTCTCCCACTGCTGCTCTTCCGTCAGTTTATTGCCATGATGCGTTGAGGCAAAACCGCATTGCGGGCTGATACACAGCTGCTCTAAAGGCACATACTGCGCGGCTTCCGCAACGCGCGCTTTGATAACTTCCTTGCCTTCCAGCTCGCCGTTCTTCGAAGTGAAGACTCCAAGCACTACACGCGGACCGCCAGCCGGAATATGCTCGAGGGGCTGGAAGCTGCCTGAGCGGTCGTCATCGTATTCGAGGAAGAAGCCGTCGACACGCTCTTTAGCGAAAAGCGTCGGTGCGATCAGCGCGTAGCTGCCTTCGAATGCCCAGTCGGACTGGTAGTTGCCGCGGCACAGGTGAGTTGTCACCGTCAGATCTTCCGGTTTTCCTTCAAGGACACCGTTTGCGACGCGGAGCGCCAGGTCGATCAGATACTCTCTATTATATTGTCCATCGTTGAACGGAATGTCAGGCGACGAAAGGCCTGCGATATAGACGTCATCGATCTGGATATAACGAGCACCCAGATCATAGAACGTTTTGAACGCGTCGCGGTAAGCCTGGATGACGTCTTTTGCGTAATCTTCCAGATCCGGATAGATACTCACGTCACGAATGCCCTGATTGAAAAATTGGTTCGGGCTCGGGATGGTCAGTTTAGGAATGGCGCGGCCGGCGACAATTTCATTGAATTCAATGAAATCCTGGATAAAAGGGTGATTTTCATTGAATGAGATTTTGCCGGTATTGCGGACGTCGTAGGCTTCAGTTTCGACGTTTTTGAATTTATAGCCATGATCTGGTGTGTAGCCTTCGAAGCCATTGATGTCAGCCATGAAATCGGTGTGCCAGAATGTGCGGCGGAATTCGCCGTCTGTCACAGCTTTCAGGCCGACTTCGATTTGCTTGTCGACGATGCGTTTGATTTCTGTTGTTTCGATTTCACGCAATTGCTCCGCAGAAATGACACCTTCCTTGTAGTCTTTTCTTGCCTGATGGATGCTTTCCGGACGCAATAAACTTCCCACGTGATCTGCTTTGAAAGGGGCTTTTACGATTGCTTTTGCTGTTTCTGAAATTGGATTTGTCATTGTGGATTCCTTCTTTCTGTTTTTAGGTTTTATTTGGCGTAAATTTTAGTTTGCAATGCTCAGCTTGCTCTTGACCCGCACTTTCTCCAGTGCCTGCTGCAGATCTTCCAGCAGGTCATCCGTATGTTCGAGGCCAACGGAAAAACGAAACAGGCCGTCGGTGATGCCGCGTTTTTCGCGTTCTTCTTTCGGCATCGCAGCGTGCGACATGGTCGCCGGATACGACAGGATCGTTTCGACGGCGCCAAGACTGACGGCGAATACCGGGATGCGCAGCGTGTCTTTGAAGATGCGCGCCGCGTTTTTGTCAGGCAGTCGGAATGACAGGACAGCTCCGCTGCCGCTTGCCTGGCGCTCGTGGATCGGATTGCCGGGATGGAATGAAAAGCCGGGGTAGAACACTTCTTCAACGACCGGATGCTCGTGAAGGAATTCGGCGATTTTTCCTGCCGATTCACTCGACTGTTTAAGCCGCGCGCCGAGCGTTTTGATTCCCTGGATCAACAGATAAGAATCCTGTGCACCGAGTACGGAGCCCAAGGAGTTTTGGATGAATCCGAGCCGGTCGCCGAGTGCCGCATCTTTTGTGACGGCGAGCCCGGCGGTGATGTCGCTGTGGCCGGACAGGAATTTCGTCGCGCTGTGCAGAACAAGGTCCGCGCCGAGGTCCAGCGGGTTCTGGTAGAGCGGCGTCATGAACGTGTTGTCGACGAAAGTCAGGCAACCGTTCGCTTTGGCCAGCTTTGCTGCGATTTCGATATCAGTGATGTTCATGACCGGATTGGAAGGGGTTTCGATGTAAATCACTTTTGTGTTCGGGCGGAAAGCTCGTGCCACTTCATCGAGATCCGTCATATCAACGAAGGTGTGATCGATGCCGAATTTACTCAGCACTTCAGTGATGAAACGGTAAGTGCCGCCGTAGACATCTTCCGACACCAGCACGTGGTCGCCGGATTGGAGCAGCAGAAACGCTGAAGAGATGGCGGCCATGCCGGAGGCGAACGCGAATCCCCGGGTGCCGTTCTCCAGTTTTGCGATGGTGTCTTCAAGCGCCTGCCGCGTGGGGTTGCCGGAGCGGCTGTAATCGTACGGTCCGAATTCGTCGATGCTTTCCTGATGGAACGTCGACGACAGGTAAATTGGGACATTGACGGCGCCGGTCTGAGGATCGACACCGGCGGAATGGATGAATTTCGTTTCCAAGCGGTTGGTCATGATGGAAAACCTCCTTTTATTGTTCAAACGATCGTACAAAGAAGAATCCATTCAAATGAAAAATGGAGCCCTCTTCTCGAAAGAAGAAAGCTCCATGTATGGAAATGCATTCTTCTTATCTTCTAGGCTCGCGCCTACTGGAAGTAGCACCTTGCCTTTTTGCAGGCAGGTTGCTGAGACATCGCAGGGCCAAGTCCCTCCGTCTCTCTTGATAAGAAATAGAATATTTAATTAGTGGTTGGTCGATGTCTATAACAATAAGGCAGATTTCAGATAAAAGCAAGAGGGAAGTGAAAATTTTTGGTTTTCTGGAAAATAATCAACTGGGAATCCAGTGGGAATAAGACCGTAAAATGCTGTCACTCGACAACGATGCGGCCATTATCTGAAACGAGTCTGATCAATATATCACCTCTGCCGAAACTGAGATTATGTGATTCTTGTCCATAAAGCTCAATACTTCCATTATCGGCATAGGCCTCGATTCGGGCATCAGCCGGTTCCGTTTCGGTGCGAATTTGAATCTCGCCGTTATCCGTTTCAAAGTCGACAGGGAAATCCAACGTGCTGGTGTCCAGCTCGATGCGGCCATTATTCGCCCGTGCCTGCAATTCACCCGATACGCCCGTAAACGTGATGCGCCCATTTGAAGAGCGGGCGGTGATGTCAGCCTCCATGTCCGTCAGCTCAATACGGCCATTATCAGTTTTGACATTGACCTTATTACTTTCTACTGCCTCCAATTCGATGCGGCCGTTATCCGCTTCGATCGAAAGTTCAACTGCCCCGAAATCTTTTGCCTGGATGGCGCCGTTATCACTGTTTACCTGGAGTTCCGCAAGCCCAATTGCCGGAACATGGACCTGCAGCGAGTAGGAGCGGTTGAAGTTAAAGTTGAAAAAAGAGGAGCGGTCTTTAACTTCGATTTGCAGGCGCCCACCTGACATATCTGTCCCCAATGTGAAATCGTCGCTGTTGCCAATAAGCACGACACGTATCGTGTCATCATTATTCGGCAGAATATCCACCCGGGCATTTTCCACCCGGATTTCCATATTCTCGATTTCTTCATCAAAAGTCTGTTCCTCCAGCACAGCTTGTTGAGCAGAGCCCGAATTAAAAAAGGAATACAGGATTACGGATCCAGCAATTATAAAGACAGCTGATACGATGAGCAAAAATCTCAACAGGGTTCTCATGGCTGCTTCCCCTTTCTTTAATGGAACATTTCAGTCACTGAATAGGGCAGGAGTGCAAATTCCGAGTCGGTTGAATACCTGCAACAGGAGAAGTTTAGCTATGCTGGGTGGATTCTTCAGTGGCTCAAGTGGAGCTTTATTCGTAATTTTTATTATGTATGCCAACAATTTTACCATAATACAATTTTTTATTTGAATATTCAGTTACGAAATACCGGAAATTCATAATAGAGAAAGTCATTTAAGAGGTGCATTTTAATATATTTATTATAATTGTATTAATATTATGATAATTATGTTAATCTAAAATAACCTTAAGCTGACGTAATACAGATAGTTACTCCAATTGCTTTTCATATTTTAAAAAACAGGTTTTTTAAACCTCTTTTCTTACATAACACATATTAAGTAAAAATATGCTTGATGCCAGTCTTAATATTAATAAAGGAAGAGGGTTAGGGATGATGAAGATTAAAAGACTTGAAACTAAGCTATTGTTGGCCGGTATAATAGTTTTCACAGCTATTTTCTTTACAATACTAACTGGTACTCATGCTGCCGCAACAGCTAATCAAGAGGAAATTGAGAAAATGAGGGAAAACTATACCGAATTAGGAATTGACAAGGAAACAGGAGAGAAGCTGATTCAAAAGGTACTGAACGGGGAATTGCTTGATTCACAGAAACCGGAAAAACTTAAAGGGAAAAAGTTGACTGTTGATATCAAAGACAAAAAAGGCAATTACGTTGAGTTCGATGACGGATCAAGAATATTATTGACTTTCGAGGAAGAGAAAGCATCTGAAATTACTGCTTTAAGTGCTTCAAGTGCGTCAGCGGGCACAGTTTCAAATCGTTCCTGCGGCAGTGGAAGCGGCTATACTTATTGTGACGTTACAGCGCGATATCAGGATATGGTCTGGGATATCAAATTTGATGCAAAAGTAACTAAAGTATCGGGTGGCCAGGCAAAGATATCAGATGTTGTGAATAACAAAGCGAATCTGGTCCTGTATAGTATTCTCAGTAAACAGTTCGGTGTAGTGAAGGCAAGATCGGATGATAAAGGGCCGGCAAAAACCAGATGGCAGTTCCAGATATCGCACAAAGATGGAAGCAACTCAATTACGAGAAACCTGGCGCTTTATGCTGACAGTAAATCGACGTATGCCCGACTTGAATGATGAATGGATCCCCTTTTCAGAAATCAAAAACAGACCAGGAATTTCCTCCTGGTCTGTTTCGTGTTTTATTAACTTACATTCTGCCGTAACCGGTAAAGTAGCTGCTCCAGTAACCGCTGTGGATGTTGTCGACTTTTATGCCGCTGTTGGTGGCGGAGATCATTTTGCCGTCACCGATGTAGAATCCGACGTGAGAGATGCCGGATGTATAAGTGCCGGAGAAGAAGACAAGGTCGCCGGGCTGCGGAGTGCTGACTTTGGTTGACTTATTGTAATAGCCGGCTGCATTTATGCGGGCTGTGTCGTTGCCTGACTTGTTCAATACATATGAAATGAATCCGCTGCAGTCGAATCCTGAAGGAGTGGAGCCGCCCCATACGTATGGAACTCCCGTGTACTGCTTCGCGATCGATACGATGGAAGAAGTGGAGTTGCTGACAGTTGTCACTTCCGGAGCTTTCTTCGCTGCAGCAGTTGAACCGCCGCTGGTCATGAGTGTCTGACCGGGATAAATGATGTGTCCTGAAATGCCATTGATGTTTTGCAGGCTGGCAACTGTCGTTCCGTGAGCCTGGGCAATGTTCCACAATGTGTCTCCGGATTTAACGTTATATGAAGCTGCGCTTGCAGGTGCTGCGATGGCAGCTGACATGCCTATTGTTGCTGTAAGTGCCAATAATGCTTTTCTTGTTTTTTTCATGTTACTCTCCCTGATTATCTGGAATTCACTGTATTCATATTTTTGAATAGCGATTCTCGTATTTTATGTGTTAGCCAAAATTCTGGAGGAATAATAATAATTATCTGCTGTCTCTTATTAATATCTTTTGAAGCCTTGCTCAGTGTAGCACGGCCTTTATGCGAATAAAACCTATGTAATGGCTTTGTGAGCATTTATTAATATTTTGATATATGTATGATATATTTTAATTTTTCTGATATATGATACCGCTGCAAAAAGAGAAAGCACTTTGGACACCGCTATTGGCGATGTGAAGGGGATTTTTGGGTAATGCCTGTTAAAAGCCAGGCTGTGGGAATGGAAATTAAGGGTAATTGCCTTACAGAAAAAGGTTGGTTTATTTCAGAGGCAAAAAGTGAATCCTGACCTTCAAGCGGCAGCAGGAATAGACTATACTGAGAAGAGAAGGAGTGGCAGCCGGACATTTGGGCTGATCATCCGATTGCGAATCCCAAAAATGACTGTAGAAGGAGTTAATGAAATTGCCCATTTTAAACACGATTGAATCAGGCCATCTATGGGGAATACTCAGCCCGTTCCTCATTCCGCTCGTACTGACTTTCATATTGGCAATGGTGCTGTTTTACATTGCCATGCGGATGGCTCCCGGAAAAAAACAACGAGCTTTTTCGATTCTTACGCTGATTCTCATTCCTGCAAGCCTCATCCTGTTTCTCTATATTTCGTTATCAATGAGATAAATTTGGACAACTAAAAAAGGCGGAGGAATAAAATTCCCCGCCTTTTTTGCTTGTGAATTTATTCAGCGTTGATTGTGAGAACGCCGCCTGAAAATTCGATTTCTCTGTCACCTTTTTTCGCGTAGGCATTGATCTGGTACTCTCCTGGCGTTAGTGGAGCCCCGTTGATCGTCATATCCCACGAGAATGCGTGCAAGCCGCGTGGAAGGTCAGTTGCCTGAGCTGTTGTAGCCAGCAAAGCGCCTGTTGCTGCGTTGCGGATGCGCACTTCAAAGCTGTCCGCACCAGCCGGCAAGTTGACTTCACCGACAAGTTTGCCGCCTGAAAGGCCAAGTTCAAGCGTGTTGATCAGCGGGTAATCCGGCTGCTGAACAAACAGGATAGTTGGCACTTCAATCGTTTGCGTACCGTCACTCAGAAGGAATGTTCCTTCATAATAGCCCGGTGCCAGTTTGCTTGTATCAACCTGGACACTGAAGTTCAGGTCCTGTGTTTTGCCCGGCTGCACTTGAAGATTATTGCTTGTTTGAACTTTGATGCCATCATGTCCAGTGAATTTGATCGAGTAGCGCTTACGCTCGTCCGACAGATTATGGACAGTGAATTTCTGGCGCTGGAGTTCTTTGCCGTTCGCTTTCTCAAAAATTCCGAAAGAATGGCTTCCTGGAGTTGCAAGAGTTTCAGTGTTGATCGCATCAAGGACGCGGATGCTTCCGGCACCTTGTGAGTTATGCGGGTAAAGCTTGCCGTTTGCATCGTAAAGGTTCTCAGCCGTGTTCATCAAAGCCGCTTTGACAAAGTCCACGCTCCAGTCAGGATGCGCTTGAAGAATCAAAGCTGCTGCCCCGGCAACGTGCGGAGCTGCCATCGATGTTCCTTGAAGTGATGCATAGCCGTGCGGATTCGCAGGATTATGTGTAGGAACTGTAGAGACGATTGCAACTCCCGGAGCTGAAACATCCGGTTTGATCATCCAAGTGTCCATTACCGGCCCGCGGGATGAGAAGTCTGCCATCGTTTCGCCGACTGCTTTAGCGAATGCGATATCAAATGAAATTGTGTTGTTTCCTGCTGCCAGCTCGGCCAGCAATTTTTGGCCGTCAGCCAAAGTTGTACGGATAGTCGGAAGTGCAAGACCCGCTACGTCCGGCTGTACACCTGCCACGTTATTGTAGATGACTGCGCCGACTGCACCGTCATTTTTAGCGTTCGTCACTTTGTCGACAAAGGCCAATTCACCGCGTTTAATCAACGCGATTTTTCCACTTACATCGACTTTTGCAAAATCAGCAGCACTGCCAATACCGACGTGCACAAATTCATATTCGCCTTCATTCAGCGCAAGCAGCGCTTCATCAGAAGGGAAGCCCATTGGAGCAGCTGAAGGGTACGTTACGCCTTCAGAAGTGAAAAGTTCTGCCGTGTACATATTGTAAGGAAGCTGAGTGGCACCGACTGAAATCGCATCACGGGAAGTTCCCGGAGATCCGACAGTCCAGTTTGCAGGGCCGCTGTTGCCGTTTGAAGTTACTGCTACGACGCCGTCAGCCATTGCTGTATCAAGTGCAAGGCTTGTTGCGTAGTCAGGGTTGTTGACTGAAGCACCCAATGAAAGGTTCATCACGTCTGCTCCGTCAAGAACTGCGCGTTCGATACCTGCAATGACGTTAGCCGTAGTTCCTCTGCCGCCAGGGCCAAGGACACGGTAGGCAAGAAGTGTAGCGTCAGGAGCCACCCCTTTGATCTGGCCATTAGCGGCAATCGTTCCCGCTACATGTGAGCCGTGATTCGTCGAAGCACCGCGCGGGTCACCATCTGGTGTTTCCTGTGGATCGTTGTCGTTATCGACAAAATCCCAGCCTTTATAGTCGCCGAAAGCGTGCGCAAGATCCGGGTGGGTGTAATCCACGCCTGTGTCAAGTACCGCTACGGTGACGCCTTCGCCTGTATAGCCGGCTGCCCATGCATCATCGGAACCGATGAAAGGAGCGCTGTCCAGCATATCCGGATTGTAGATTTCAGGATCCAGTGATACCGCATCTTCAGGTGTCACGACATATTCCTGGTTGGAATAAACCGCTTTGACGCCTTCGATTTCGGCTAATGTATTCAGGTCGCTGTGGGAGATTTCAATCGAGAAACCGGAGAATACTGTATCGTATTCCTGCAGCAGTTCCACTGAAGCGCCTTCTTTTTCCAATTGTGCCAGAATCCGGTCGCGCTCCTTATTTAGGAATTGTTCGGATTGGCTCTTTCCTTTATGCTTTGCCTGTAAAACCGATTCTGCATCCAGTTCAACAATAACTGTAAGTTCTTTGAGTTCAGAAGCGCCTTCATCCAAATGCAATGTAGCTTTGGAAGAATCTGGTGTAGAGGTATTGGCGAATCCTTGTGCGCCAAACGATGAAAATGCCAATAAAAAGATTAATGCGTAAATAGCCAATCGCTTAAAGTTTTTCTGCATTTATTTTTTGCCCCTTTACAATAATTTTGTAATGCCCGTCGCCAGGATAGTTTTGGCTAAGCTCTCACGCCCCCTTTATAACTATTTCTATCCCAATGTTTGTAATTTTATTATGAAAAATCCAATTATTCTACAAATATTCTGAAAATAAGAATATTCTACTAAGTGTTTTATTTTGGCATTGGCATTACGTACTACTGCTTACGCTGAAAACAGGGAAAACAGCAAATTTTTCTTACCGGAACCTGTTTTCTGTAAACGGTAAATTATTTTGGGCCAATTAAACCCGAAAGCGCATATACAGTGTGAATTACAGCAGACCGAAGCAGGAAGTTTGGAGCAATTAAAAGATGGCTTTCTACTATATAAAAGAGAATGAAATAAAAACCCGCTTCTCAATTGCGTTATTGGATATGCCCGTTATTTTTGTAACCGGCAGCCAGCCAATGTAGAATGGGAATCATAATGTCAATCCATTAACGGAAGGGGCACGATGCGACGTGAATACAGAAATGATGAAAACGTTCGGTTTTTACAAGCCGGGTTCAAAAGAAGAAGCGATGGACTTTCAAATGGTGGAACAGGAAAAGCCGGTACCGGCAGGACGTGACCTGCTTGTTGAAGTCAAAGCGATCTCCGTCAATCCAACCGATCTGCGGACGCGCGACGCCAAAAAAGAAGACGATGACTCACTGACAGTTGTTGGGCGTGATGTAGCGGGTGTGGTTGCAGCAACGGGGGACGGCTGTTCGATATTTAAAGTGGGAGACGAAGTTTTCTACGCAGGCACGAACAACCGCCCGGGCGGCCAAAGTGAATTTCATCTGGTCGATGAACGGATTGTGGGGAAAAAGCCGGAAAGCCTGAGTTTTGGAGAAGCTGCGGCATTACCGCTGACGGGGCTTACCACTTATGAAGCGATTTTCGACCGGCTTGGCGTTTCAAAAGAAGCTTCGGAAAACGCAGGCAAGCGGATTTTAATTATCGGAGCGGCCGGCGGCGTCGGTTCGATTGCACTGCAGGTCGCAAAACTGGCAGGCCTGACGGTGATTGGCACAGCGTCCCGCGACGAGACGGTTGAGTGGGCGAAAGAGCACGGCGCGGATCATACCATCAACCATCATGAAGAGTTTGGACCACAGCTGGAGAATCTCGGCATTGAAGGCGTGGAATATACTTTCTGCCTGAGCAGTCCCGATGAGCATATGGCAGGGATGGCGGAAGTGATTTTGCCACAGGGGAAAATCTGCTCAATCCTGCCGGCGTTCAAACCGCTTGACCTGGCGCTGTTCGGCAAAAGTGTCACATTCGTCTACGAACTCATGTATACCCGTTCCGTTTTCCAGACGGAAGACATGGTGCACCAGCATATCATCCTCTGCAAATTGGCGGATTGGGTCGATGGAGGGGAAATCCGTACGACCAAGACACAGCATTTTACGCCGATCTCAGTGGAGCATTTAAAACAGGCATATAACAATCTTTTGACAGGCAAGACGATCGGGAAGATTGTGTTGGAGGGTCCATTCGAATAAATATGGTTTACGCCATTCTGCAAAAAAACGATTTCAATAAATGGGAGACGACTCGGAAAGGTCTGTCTCCTTTTTTGTGTTCAATTTTTTTCTGAGAGACAGAGGGAATCAGCATTGTGTCTCCTTTTGCTTTGCCGTCCAATAAAAACAATCTGTTGGAATCTCTGTAATTTACTGTAAGATGAATGAAAGGATCAATGCAGATTTGAGAATGGAGGAATTGTTTTGCCGCTGATTGAACTGGTGTCCATTTTGTTGACTTTGGCAGTGATTTTATTTGGGGTTTATTTCTTAAAATTCAAAAAAACCAGGAACAGGTCCAGTATTATTCTCGGATATTTGTATGTACTTTTCGGTGCGGTGGGCCTGGTTGTTATTATGGGTGTTTCATTTTTTTGAACGGGTCGAATTTATCCGTTCTTCATCGCTGAAAAAGTGAATTATTGCAGAAAATGACGGTGGTAAGGCAAAGAGTCATACAGTGACTTGAAATATTTGGCAATAAATTATGAAAACTTATGAGAAATTAAAATAGAAAGTATTTCGTTTAAATTGGACAGTATCGTCAAATAACTGGAAATTCCGCACAGATATACTCACCCCAATTGTATATTTTCGCTGAAAACATCAGCACTTTTTCCACAAACCGCACTTAAGAAGACGATTTTTAATTACCCCCAGCCAAAAAGGGTTTTATTGATTGATAGAGAATGATTAAAAGGACAAGTAATTACCCGAATGGAGGAAATGGGATGGGCGAAGAACGAATGATCCGGTCGTATGATGGCACGCAGCTGTTCAGCCGCAAAGATCCGGCAGAAAATGCGAAAGCGGTGGTGGTCATCACTCACGGCCTGGCCGAACATCTGGGGCGCTATGACGAGCTTGCTGAAACATTGGCCGACAAGGGGTTCACTGTTTACCGCTATGAGCAGCGCGGCCATGCGCGGTCGGAAGGGAAGCGTACTTTTTTCGAGAATTTCAATGAGATGCCGGATGATTTGAAGACCGTCATGGATTTGGCGAAAAAAGAAAATCCGGAAAAGGCGATTTTCCTCATCGGCCACAGCATGGGCGGCTTTACCGCTGCAGCATTCGGTACGAAATATCCGGGGGAGGCAAAAGGAATCGTCCTGTCGGGAGCACTTACCCGCTACAATAACCAATTGTTCGGTCCGCTGCCAATGGAGTTGCCGGCGGACACGTACCTCGATAATGAGCTCGGGGAAGGCGTCTGCAGCGATCCGGCAGTTGTCGAAGCCTACGCCAATGATCCGATGGTGGAAAAGAAGATTTCGGTAGGACTCATTAACCAGTTTGGCCCTGGTATCGCCTGGCTGAAAGAAAATGCCGGGAAATTTACAGACCCGGTACTCGTGCTGCATGGCAATGAAGACGGGCTGGTCGCCGAAAAAGATTCCCGCGATTTTTACGGGGAAATCACTTCAAAAGATAAGACGCTGAAAATTTATGCACTGCTCATGCACGAGATTTTCAATGAGCCGTCCAAATACAAAATTTATGACGAAGTGGTGGAATGGATGACGGAGCGGCTCACATGATCAGGAAAAAATAGATGATGACCATAGTCACAATAATGACCAGCATGGTGGAAATCAGTGTGATTCGCACATTTGACGGGGCGAATGTTTCATTGAGCAGCTGCCTGCGTTTTTCCTTATACTCCTGAGCTGCCAAAAAAGTCATGACAAGGCCGAAAATGGAGGCTGGCCGCCAGGAATCCGACGCCGATGATTGAAATGGCGGTGTGTATTCAGCCAGATAAGTTCGCTCATTGGCAAGATGATATTGGGTGTATTTAATCTGATTCTTTTCTTTTTTGCGCGACGGACGGGACATCCGTTTCTCTCCTTTCTGTATCAAAACCGACCCCGTGTCAAAAAAATTCAGGTTATACAAGAATCATGCATGAAGAATCCGCCGTCTCTTAACAGGGACTGATTCTTCATGCATTTTTAGTCAGTGCTTAAGCGGTCATAATTGTTTCGAACACACAGGTTCCATATGGGAACTGCTGGAAACACCGGGGTCAGTAAATATTTTTTGTTCGACTCAACTGATGATCCTCCAAAGTGTCTCAAGCCGCTCGTAGTTTTGAGAGCCGATCCTCCGCTTCACTTTTCCGCGTTTTAACCCCTTGGCGATTTCAAATTCATCTATCAGCAATAAAACGTCATAGATAAAAGGCAAAGGGAAATGCCATGATAACAGGACCGGATAGGCTAGATAGGCACTGACATGTTCATAGCCGTAAAAATTGTCCTGTTCGATAGGAAGCCGTTTCCGGACATAGGCTTTGCCAATGTTATGCAATAGAATGACCCACGACAGAAGGTCTTGCTCATCCGCATCATTAACTTCTTTCTTTATTACTTCGACGATTTTATTGTTTTGGCGCAGCAGGGTACGCATTTCGTCAATTTCTGTCATAGGTCTGGTTTCTTTGGAACATTGAAAGAACGTCTCGTATTTATCTTGCGAAAAAGCCTGCTTCTTCATGTTCTCCAAATCCATGTGTGCATAAGGCGGCCGCGATAAGAAACGGATCCAGTCGAAGTTCTCGTTTTTCCTTGGCAGTTGGAAGGCGCGGATGTAGCGTTCGATGATATGGTCCGGCACGCGTTCATCAGCTTGCCGCCGGCCATTGCGTTTTTTCAGCTCTTCATAGGGAGTGAGGAACACGACAGCTTCCGTTTCAGCTTCGAATTTTTCAATCCGGTTCAGAACGCTCCTCCTTCTTTTGGACGCTAAATTTGTTGCGTCATAGATGACATTCATGCCATTTTCCAGGTGAAAGACGGTTTCCCGGTACATTTCTTCAAAAGTCATTTGATGATTGATGGATCCATCCGGAAGCCGGTGCCGCTGCGCAATTTCATCCGATGAAAGGTGGACCCATCTTTCAATGCCACCGAGCAGGTTCCGTGCATAAGTGGTTTTGCCGCTTCCCGGAAGGCCGATCAGCATCATGAATTTCACCATTCTACCCCTTCTTCCGCAAGGACTTTCCGGTCCGTCATTTCTTCTCCATACCCTTTTCGAGGAACTGGAATTCAACTGAGAGGATTCTTTATCAAAATAAAATATTTTATTATTTTATATAAGTTTACTTTACTTTTATTAAATAATAATTTATAGTTGATTTCAAGAGGTGATGGCAATGAAAAAAGATTTTGGCGATTCAATCGCTAATAAGGTTTACGAATATCGGGTGCTTGCCAGAATGTCCCAGCAGGAATTAGCTGAGAAAGTGGGCGTTTCGAAACAGACCATCTTCGTGATGGAAAAAGGGAATTATGTTCCGACGCTGCTGCTGGCATTTCGCATGGCTGATTTTTTTGAAGTTGAGGTCAATGATATTTTTTCTTACGTGAAAGGAACTGATCCAGATGACAAATAATTTATTCTCATCCATCCAAAACGCTATTTTTTCTCCTTTGAAAACCTGGGCTGAACAATCCACAGGAAACTGGAACATGCTCGTTGGCATCGGTTTTTTACTGATTATGGGCAGTGCAATTTTTCTCTATGTGCTTTATAAGAAAATCGGACAGGGAGACGAAAGGACCAATCAGATATTTTTGAAAAGCAGCTACTTCATGCTGTTGGCAATTATCCTGTGTGATATCGTTTTTCCAAAAGACGATATGTGGACCATCTTTTTCATGTTCAAGTACTCGCTGGCATTTTTAGCGGGTGGAGCTTATCTGGCTGTCCAATATAGAAGGGATTTTGCGTAAGGAAAGGTTGAAGGGCGGCAATTATTCTGTGTGTGAAATAAATAGTAATCAGCTTTAAGCTGCACCTGAATTTTGAGGTGCGGCTTTTTTTCATCCGAGCCGTCATACTTTTGGGAAAGAAGGATATGTTCCTGCCTTTCTTGAATTTTAATAGCATATAAATCGAAGTTTAAAGAGGAGGACGCGAAATGAAAGCGATGGTCTGCACACGCTATGGACCGCCGGAAGTTTTGGAGCTGCAGCAGCTCGACAAGCCGGTGCCGAAAGATGATGAAGTCCTGATAAAAGTTCATGCCTCCACCGTCACAGCGGGGGATTGTGAGATGCGGAGCTTTCAGTTTCCGGTGCTGTTGTGGATTCCGCTGCGGCTGTTTTTCGGTGTGCGAAAACCGAGGAGGAACGTGCTCGGGCAGGAATTTGCAGGCGAAATAGAATCTGTCGGAAGCGGAGTAACGCGTTTTCAAATAGGGGACCGCGTTTATGGCGCGACTGAATTGAAGCTGGGCGCTTATGCCGAGTTTCTTTGTCTGCCGGTCAGCTATGCCATTGCGCAAATGCCGGATGGAATCAGTTTTGAAGAAGCTGCAACCGTTCCGACTGGGGGCATAAATGCTTTGTTTTTTCTTCGGAAAGCCCGGATCAAAGCCGGCCAAAAAGTGTTGATTATCGGAGCGGGCGGAAGTATTGGTACAGTGGCGGTTCAGCTCGCCAAAATTTCCGGTGCTGATGTGACGGCAGTCGACAGCGGTGAAAAGCTGGATATGCTTTTGTCTGCAGGGGCAGATTACGTGATTGATTACCGCAAGGATGATTTTACTCGAAATGGTGAAACCTACGACGTGATTTTCGATGTTGCGGGTAAAAGCCCGTTTTCCAAAACCATGGACTTAGTGAAGCCGAAAGGCGTTTTCTTAATGGGCAATCCGGGCATGGCCCAAATGTTCAGGAGGCTTTTGCAGACGAAAAAAGGCGACCGGAAAATCATTGCAGGAGCGGCCAGTTATAAAGCTGAAGACCTTCGCTTTTTGAATGGGTTATTGGCAGCCGGTCGGCTCAAGCCGGTCATTGATCAGGTATTTCCCTTGGAGGAGCTGCGGGAAGCGCATCGGTATGTGGAGAGTGGAGTGAAGAAGGGGAATGTCGTGATACGAAATTTTGAACCGGGTCAGAAGAATGGCCTATAGTGATATTAAAGGGGAGACTGCAGTCTTTTCATGTCGAAGGGATGGAGAGTGAGATCATGAAAGGCGAAAAATGTGACCTGACGGAACCGAAATATGTGAAGGAAAAGAAGCTGGAAGTGATTGATGGCTACACGATCAAGTACCATGCAAAAGGAAATACGATCTGGTCAAAAGGCAAGATAATTGTTGATCAGCCAGAAGGTTATTGGGAATGGTATCGCGCCGACGGGACGCTGAAGCGTTCGGGTTATTTTGAAAAGGGCGAGCCTGTCGGCGAATGGGTGACTTATGACAGTAAAGGTGATCCTTACAAAGCGACGAATCGGGATAAATGAAAATAGCCGTCATTCCTTTTGGGGAGTGGCGGCGTTTTAGACGAAAAAGTGGGGTTGGAAATCGGCGAACGCCGATATCCGCCACAAGTAGAAATCAATAAGAGAAAATGAAACGAAAATAGCTGTTCTCAAGAAGAATCCGACTCTTTTTTACCCAATCGCCTTCCAAAAGGAAAAAGCAAAACCTGAACGGAGGCTTTTCGCGAGTGAAAAGCGAAAAACGGCTGCGTCAGGATGAACAGACAAAAATACCCGCCATTCCTGGAAGCAGAACAGCGAAGTTGCAGGGTTGGCCTTTTAACAGAAAGGTTTTCCTGAATTTCCAGCGAATGTAATGAAGATAGAGGAGAGGATCGAGATGGAGACGGTCATTGCGATAGAACATTTATCGAAACGTTTCAAGGATGTACAAGCAGTCGAAAATCTTTCCCTGGAATTGAAAAAGGGAGAGATATACGGTTTTATCGGATTGAATGGCTCGGGCAAGACGACCACGATCCGCATGATGCTCGGAATGATTAAGCCGACGGAAGGCAGCTGCTCGCTGTTCGGAAAAAAAGTCTCGCTTGCCAATTTTCAGCTGTGGGAAAAGGTCGGCTATCTGGTGGAGACGCCGTATGCTTACCCGGAATTGACGGTTGAAGAGAACCTGGATTTGTTCCGGCGGCTGCGGCAGATCAAGAAACCGGATGCAGTAGGACAGATCATTGATAAACTCAAATTGACGCCGTACGCAAAACGAAAAGCCAAACATCTGTCGCTTGGAAATGCTCAGCGACTCGGAATCGCGAAGGCAATGATGCACGAGCCCGATATTCTGATTCTGGATGAACCAGTGAACGGGCTGGATCCAGCAGGCATTGTGGAAGTGCGGGAATTGCTGCGGGATTTGGCGAGCAACCAGGGCATCAGCATTTTCCTGTCGAGCCACCTGCTCAGCGAAGTCGCACTCATTGCCGATAAAATCGGCATCATTCATCATGGCCGTTTGGTTGAAGAATTCGAAACGAATGAATTAAACAGCCTGATTCAGCGGAAACTGCTGGTGGCTACGCGAAACAATAGGTCGGCAGCTGATGCTTTAACGGAACAGGGGATGGCATGTCTGCTTGATGTTGCTGGTTTTATTGAAATTAGAGAGCAAACGCTCCTTGACCGGCCGGAAATTGTATCGGCCAAACTGGCGGAAATGGGCTTCCCACCGAGGTATGTCAATGTCAAAGTGGAATCGCTGGAATCTTATTTCATGCGGTCCATTAAAGGAAAGGAGGCCGAGTGATGGGCTATTTCACCGCGGCGCTGCAGGCGGAAAACATCAAAATCCGGAAATCGAAAATGATTTGGATCACGCTCGCGATTTTTACACTGGCACCGGTGATGGGAGGATTTTTCATGTTCGTGCTGAAAGATCCGGAGCTGGCAAGGACGAGCGGCTTGCTCGGCGACAAAGCACAGATTATGGGCGAAGCGACGTGGCCGGCTTTTTTCAGTTTGCTGGCCCAGATCATCGCAGTCGGCGGCCTCATTGTGTTCGGCTTCGTTACAAGCTGGGTTTTCGGTCGGGAATATGCCGACCGGACGATCAAGGATCTGTTGGCGCTGCCTGCGCACCGGAGCATCACCGTTCTCGCCAAGTTTGTCGCCGTGTTATTGACTTGTCTGCTGTTGAGCATTTACGTCGTTGTCGTCGGAACAGGAATCGGCATGCTTGTCGGATTGCCGGAATGGTCATCCTCGACAGTGCTTGAAGGCTTCTTTCTATTGGCGGCAACAACTGCGCTGACCGTGGCCCTGAGCACGCCGGTCGCTTTTTTCGCCTGTTACGGGAAAGGGTTTCTGGCGCCGCTCGGCTTTGTCGTTTTCATGGTGGTCTGTGCTCAGCTGATTGCGGCCATCGGTTACGGTGCATATTTTCCGTGGGCGGTGCCTGCGCTGTACAGCGGCATGGCGGGAATCTCTGAGGGCCTGGGCTTCTTCAGCTTTTTCATTGTCGCGCTGATGGCTCTCGGAGGTTTTGCCGCAACGGTGGGATGGTGGCTGTTTGCGGATCAGCAGTGATTGAAAGAGGAAGAAGGTTGAATTTTTGATTGCAATGAGGAATGGAATAAAACATTTCTTAAAACCAAAAACTGCAGTCCTCCTCAGAGGACCGCAGTTTTTCTTTCATTAATTCCGGTGGTGTGCATATTCACGTTTCAGCGCTTTCAAGCCGATTTTAGCGAGTGCTGCGTGTCCGGCTTTTGTCGGGTGAATGTCTCCTTTATAGACGAATTTCGCTTGATTGTCGCCGAAAGCTCTGTAGGCGTCTGCAAGTGAAACGCGTTTATACGAATCGGCTATGTTTTTATACATAGCGTTAAGCTGCGGCAGGTACATATCCGCAACTTTGTGGAGCGGGTCATTCAGCTGGAACGGGTTGTACAGATTGTACAGCACGATTCTGGCTTTAGTCAGCGACCGTATTTCTTTGATGATTTCATTGATATTATCGAATGCATCACTTTTCGCAAGCTTGTGCTGAAGCAATCGATGGAATTTCTTCATGTCGCCCTTGCTTTCAAGCTGGGCGGCTCTCAGAACTTCAAGGAAATCGTTGCCGCCGATCTGGACTGTCACGTAATCCGCGCGCTTCACAGCCTGACGGAATTTCTTGTTGTTTTCCAGAGCATAGAGCAGATCATCAGTCTGCCAGCCGGGAACAGCCAGATTATGAACTTTCAAATCGGCGTACTTCCCAATCTGATACGGATAGGCGTAGTGGGCCGGTTTTGCATTATTGCGGTCAGGAGCGTAGCCGTATGGAACCGAATCACCCAAAGCGACCAGATTGTCCTTCCCGTGATCATGATGGCCATGATGGCCGTTGTGCGCAAAAGCAGTCGACAGAGGCAATGAAAGAGCCATCATCAAAATGATGAGGATACGGAGCATTTTGCTCATGTGGAACACCTCCTTCCTGTTTTTTTACCAAAATTGTAAACCTATAACGCGGTAAAATCTGTAGCCGAAATTAACTGTTTATTATTAAAAAATCAAATATTTGATAAAAAAGAGAGCGCGCTATTTCGATTGATAATATTTTAGAAAAACAATCAAACCTATCTTGAATTTATAGTGAGAATCTTTGGAAAAATAATTTCCAGTCTTATACCATACAACACATGAATAGAAGAGGACAAGTCAATGGTTTATGGGAAATAAATAGTTTAAATCTATATTGACTTTTGCAAATTCATATAATATTCTTTATAGCAGTATAAAGAAAGTATTTTCGTCCTTGTCGTTATGAAAATGAGAAGCATAGAGGAACATACGAAGAATTGCACGTTTGACTGTAAGCGATTACAAAAAAGAGGAGTGAACACATGATCACATTTTTAGTATCAATTGCATTGCTGGTTGCCGCTTATTTTACGTACGGCAAGTATATCGAAAAATTGTTCGGCCCGATGGAAGGGCGCAAAACGCCTGCTTATGCCAACCAGGATGGCATTGACTTTGTACCAATGAACAAACATAAAAACTCTCTGATCCAATTGCTGAATATCGCAGGAACCGGCCCGATTTTCGGCCCGATTATGGGTGCTCTTTACGGGCCAGTCGCATTTCTTTGGATTGTCATCGGATGTATTTTTGCAGGAGCCGTGCATGATTATTTGACCGGCATGATTTCCATCCGCAACAAAGGAGCGCATATTCCTGAACTTGCCGGGAAATTCCTGGGCGCGGCTTCCAAACATCTTGTAAACTTTTTCGCGTTATTGCTGCTGTTGCTGGTTGGAACAGTATTTGTAACAACGCCGGCATCTTTGCTTGCTATTCTCCTAGATGGCAAAGTGGCTGTGGGAATTTTAATCGCACTTATTTTCGTTTATTATTTCCTTTCAACTATTCTGCCGATCGATAAAATCATCGGCCGGCTTTATCCATACTTCGGCGCAGTGTTGTTGATCGGTACTATCGGAGTAGGTGGAGTACTATTGTTTTCCGAGTATAAAATTCCGGAACTGAGCTTAGTGAATCTGCATCCAGATAATTTGCCAATTTTCCCGATGCTGTTCTTCACGATCACGTGCGGAGCTTTATCGGGTTTCCATGCGACACAGTCGCCGATTATTTCGCGGACAACGCAAAATGAGTCCCAAGGGCGTTATATTTTCTACGGCATGATGATTGCCGAAGGGATCATTGCGATGATCTGGGCTGCTGCTGCCATGAGTATTTTCGATGGCCAGACGCTATCCAGCATCATCAGTTCAGGCACGCCATCAGCTGTCGTCAATGAAGTTTCCATGACGCTTCTTGGCGCTGTCGGCGGAACAATCGCGGTTCTTGGTGCCATCGTTTTGCCAATCACTTCCGGCGATACGGCGTTCCGCGCTGCGCGTTCAATCATTGCCGATTACATCAAGATAGACCAGCAGAAAGTGGTTAAGCGCCTGATGATCGCGATTCCATTATTTGCAGTTTCCATCGCATTGACGCAAATCGATTTCGCACTGTTGTGGCGCTATTTCTCCTGGGCAAACCAGGCGACGGCCGCGATTGCTTTGTGGATTGCGACGATGTACTTGTATATCCAAGGCAAGAATTACCTGGTGTCGTTGGCACCGGCAATATTCATCACCTATATGGTTTTCGTCTACATCCTGAACCAGAAAATCGGCTTCAATCTTGATTTGAACCTGTCGTTCATCATCGGGCTTGTGCTGACGATTATCCTGGTAGGTCTGTTCTTCCTGAAAGCACGAAAAAACCGGGCCGACGATGTCGAAACTGTCGTCGCGGTGGATTAATCTCTTTTAAAATTAATGCCGTTCCCTTATTTCAGGGGAGCGGCATTTTTATTTGGAAGAAAGGATTGAATGGCATTTGGGGAATCGCCGATAATCTGAAGCAGGGCGGCGCTTGCCAGACAGAAACCCCTTATCCCGGGATAAAATAAGGGGCTTGCTGTATTGGTCAGTATTTAACATCGGATTGCTTATCATACTTCCGCATTTTCTGCAGCAGCCCGATGAAGAGGAAAACATAGATCACGACGGCGGCGGTGACGATTGAAACCGACAGGAAAGAGAAGAAACTCGGTTTCCAGTTGAGCAGCAGGCCGGCCTGCGCTACGATCATGCAGAGAAAAATGATCGAGTAAAACGTCAGCATCCGCTGATACATGCCTTTAATAGAAGCGGGATCCGAATAGATGCGCTTGTCGCCAATGACGTCCCTGGGGGCGCGGAAGTAATGGAAGGATTCCATTACCGTATGGATATGTTCCCAGCCGGCCTGTTTATAGAGTTCGAAATATTCATCGTCCGCTGATTGGAAGTCCGCCTGATAAATATACGAGCGGCTGTGGTCTTCTTCAAAATGATAGAAAAACAGGCTGTACTTATAGAAGTGGAATCCTTTTGACGACATTTGGGTCAGCCATTTTTCCTCTTTGTCGATATCATTGGCAAGTGATATTTTAAACTTTTTGAATGTTTTCATCCTTTTTCTCTCCTTTCAAGATGTCATCACTGATCGTCAGCATCTTTTTAAAGCGTTCGTATTCCATACGAAAACTGGCCAGGCCATCATCGGTCAGCCTGTAAATCTTCTTCTGCCGGCTTTCTTTTTCGGCGGTGACGAGTTCGATCAGCTTCTGTTTCTGCAGATTGGTCAGCACGCCATAAAGCGTTCCGGGTGCGAGTACAATGTCGCCGCCGCTGTATTCCTCGATTTTCTTGATGATTCCGTAACCGTGCGAAGGCTCCTGCGCCAACGCCAATAAAACCAGGTATGTCGATTCCGATAGGGGTTGCATATAACCACCTCTTTCTTCTTTTATATCGCCTTGCGATATATCGTTACTCATAGTATATGTGACGATATATCGAGTGTCAAGGTATCGTGGGAGTTTTTATTGAAATAAAAGAAAAGGAAGTTTCTAAAAGATGTGGAATAGGTTATGGAAGAGGAAACGGAACTTTGACAATCATGAGGAGGAATTCGATGGATGCAAAATTTTTTCTGAATGGCCTGCACGGAGAAAGGGCGCATGTGGACACGGAGACGGTATTTGATGGAATGGGCTGGCAGCAGGCTGGCGAGAAAAAAGGGGATTTCCCGCATTCTGTTTGGGAATTGCTGTTTCATATGAATTACTGGCAATATTTCATGCTGGATATTCTGGAGGGAGACATGCCGGACGGTGCGAATGCCGACGCTGCATCCTGGCCGCCTACTGCAGGACCGGAGAGCGAAGAAGAATGGGAAGCGGCTGTTGTGTATTTCCGGAATGGATTGAAAGCGGCTGAAGCGGAAGCGGAAAAAGATTTGAATGAACAGGTGGCGGAAGGCAGCGAAGCGACACGGGCTGAGTGTTTGCAGACGATTGTCCTTCACAATTCGTATCATGCGGGGCAGGTGGCTTTTGCCCGAAAAATTATGGGGGCGTGGCCGCCATCTGCAGCAGGAAATGACGAGTGAAGTGAAAAAGATGGAGAAAAAATCTCCTTCTTTTTTAACGCGTTGGAAGGAGCGGGCGAGGTGGACGAACCAAAAGATTTTATTCCGCTGATTGTGCAGCTGAAAGCGAAAAGCATGGGGCCGAAGGGTGAACTATGGCTGGCGGAAGTGAAAGAGACTCTGATGGAACTTATAAAAAAATGGGAACTCCGCTTTGTGAAAACGCTGAGCGGCGGATCGGAAGCGCTTGTCACGGAAGTTCGGACGAAAAACCGAGAGCCCGCTGTTCTAAAACTGGCCATGCCGCAGATGGAAGGGAACTCCGTCTTTGACCAGGAGCTGGAGGCGTTACGGATTGCTGATGGAGTAGGTTATGTACGGCTGCTGAAAGAGGATCACAGCTTGAAGGCGCTGTTACTTGAACGGCTTGGTCCGCTTTTGAAGATCTCAGGCTATTCGCCTCGGCAAGAAATGGAAATCATTTGTTCAGCGCTGATGAAAACATGGAAGCCGGTGCCGGAGCAGCATGCGTTACAGACTTTTGATGAGCTAATCCCCTGGTTTATTGATTTCATCCCCGAACTTTGGCTGGAACTGGGCAAGCCTTGCTCAGTCGAAATCGTGACACAGGCACTCATTTATTTGGAAGGTCGCCTGGCTCAACGAAATCCGAGCAAAGCAGTACTGCTTCACGGCGATGCGCACAATGAAAACATCCTTCAGGATCCGGAGGAGTCACAGCCTTCATTTAAATTGATCGATCCCGATGGGCTGCTGGGAGAACCGGCTTACGACCTCGGTGTGCTCATGCGGGAGTGGCCGGATGAGCTGGCGGTCAATCCGCTGGCGGAAGGCAGGAAACGCTGTCATTTCCTGAGCCGGATGACGGGTGAAGATCCGCAAGCGATCTGGGAATGGGGATTTATCCAATGCGTTTCGACAGGCCTGCTGCTGATTAAAACCGGTAGAGAGGCGGAAGGTGTGAATATGCTTGAAGTGGCGACTGCGTGGAATGGTGTACGATTTTGAGAATGGAAGCAATGCAAACAACAGACTTTCGTCAATGGAATAGGTATCATGATAGATAGAAGAAACAGTCTCATCCATTAAAAGGAGGGCTATCATGAATATCGGAATCATCGGAACAGGCAACATTGCCTCGTATTTATTGGAACAAGTGAATATGAAAAGAATGGCCGAAGGAAAAGTACTGGCGATTTTCGGGCGCAATCAGGAAGCCGGCGTTCGATTGAGCGAGAAGTATGACGCTGATTTCTTTACAGATCTGCCGCGGTTTTTAGAGCAGCCCATGGATATTATCGTGGAAGCATCAACAGTGGAAGCGGCCGCGCTCTATCTGGAAGAGGTTGTGGCCAACAAGAAAGACCTCGTCGTCAGCAGCATCGGTGTCTTCAAAGATGCAGATTTTCTGAAACGCCTCAAGACATTGGCGGAAACGGCTGGTACGCAGATTTTCCTGCCGTCAGGTGCAATCGGAGGACTGGATCTGCTGCAATCAGCGAGAGCAGCTGGCGGTTTGGAGCGGGTCAGGATTACGACGCGAAAATCGCCGGCATCGCTGGGAATGGAGACGGACAAGGAAGAAATGCTGTTCGAAGGATCTGCGTTTGCTGCTGTTGAAAAATTCCCGAAGAATGTCAACGTGGCGTTGGTGCTGGCAATTGCGGGAATCGGACCGGAGAAAACGGAAGTGCGCGTCATCGTCGATCCGGCTGTTGAGCGGAATACGCATACCATCGAAGCTGAAGGTGTTTTCGGCCGCATGCAGCTGCAGGTTGAGAACAATCCGATGCCGAATAACCCGAAAACGAGCCTTCTCGCAGCGCTCAGTATTCTTGCGGTGCTGCAGAATCGGAATCAGGCTGTGCGGATTGGGAATTGAAAATCATTGGTAAAGCCGTTCGACCCTGGTGGGGTTGAACGGCTATTTACTATCAATGAAAGAAAATTTGTTATTCCAATTGTTCCTCTTTCCTGCCATTTTTATTTAACGTCAATTCAATCAAAGCAATAACAGCTGCAGCAATAAGTTGAGCATCAATGGAAATAGTAATAGAATCCATCAAGAGATTCAATAAGGAAAGAACTGCCCAAATGACGAGAAAATTAATGGCGAAAAGGGTTGCCGCGTTGGCTATGGACAAATGATCCAATAAAACTGTAAATGTCATTTTTATAACATCGGCAAAGGAATCCAATATAAAAAAGAATACGCCGAACCAGAATAAGGACCAGACAGAATCGTATTGGACACCTAGAATATTGAAGAGTCCGGCAATCCCGAAGAAGTAGATGCCGAAGACGAATGCCAATGAACCTCCAACGAGGAGTGTCATTACCAAGATAATGAATACTTTGTCCTTTGGTGATTCTTCTTTGAATGATTTATCATTTTCCATTCCCGATACCTCTTTTTATGAACTTCTATTTTAGTTTATCATAAATTTGGATAATTATTCCTTAGAAGAGGTTGAGGAATAATTCGACTGATGGTGGTCTTTTGCTTTGGATTTCTCTTTTCAAAAGCCGAAGTGATGGGTTAATCAATAATCGTCGCCTTTCCTTCTTCGCGCAATTTCTTCAGTGACGACAGCATATGTTCAATTTGTTCATCAGAATGCCGTTCCCAGCTTCCAAGTTCCGCGACAATTTTCAGCGGTTCCTTGGAGCGGTATGATCGTGTCGGATTTCCCGGGAACCGTTTGTCGGTCAGGTTCGGGTCGTTCTCGAAATCCCCTTGCGGCTCCACCAGGTAAATCCGTTCTTTGGCATCGCCTGCTGCAAGTTCTGCTCCCCATTTAGCGGCTTCCAACGTCGCCGTGAAATAGATGTAATTCGATTTTTTGTCCTGGTAATTGGACAGGTTCTTAGCTTCCAATTTGTCGCCGATATTCAATTGCGCTTTCGTGCCGTGGAAGAATGGGCCGGGATCCAGGACGTTTTTGAATTCATTCATCTTTATCTCCTCCTGAAGCTGCAGAGTTATTAAGTTCAGTATAGGGGGTGATCTCGAATAAATGCAGTCTGTAATAAATTTTTTATTAGCAGTATAATAGAAGTAGAACAACGATGATGAAAAATTAAGATAACCCGCCACTCCCAAAAGGAATGGCGGGTTTTGTCATTGCTGGCCGTATTGATTTCTCACTATTTCAAACAGATCCGTTTTCCGCAAATACTGCTCAGGCGCCAGGAACGTTACGGTGACGACGCCCGGATGGCGGCCGATTTCGATGCCACCCGTGATAGTCGCGCGGTTCATGATTTCCGGTACCGTCACGCCGAAGAAATCTGCGGCGCGCTGCAGCCCGTTTTCGGTGGCGTCGTTCAAATTCGGCCCGGACCCAATAAATGACACGGGATAGGATACTTCAATTTTAGGAACTTCCCACGTTTCGGCCAGCTGGCGGGCGGTCTTTTTCTCTTCTGCCGTAAATGGCTTCGCCGTATAAGGGAGGTCTTCCACATTCGGCAGCAGGATAGGCCCTTTAATATTCATGCCTTTCAATACGCTGACCTGAAGGTGGGTGATGCCGGAAACGTCTGCTGTGTGCCCGGCGATTTCCCCGTCACCCTGCATGGCGTGCATGTCGCCGAGATAAACGCCGCCGCCCGGAACTTTCACCGGACAGATCAGGACAGCACCCGCTCGTACCCGGTTGACATCAAGATGCCCGTCGGTGCGGTGCGTTTC
Organism: Planococcus sp. CAU13; assembly: GCF_000775575.1. Taxonomy (GTDB): domain Bacteria; phylum Bacillota; class Bacilli; order Bacillales_A; family Planococcaceae; genus Planococcus. The sequence goes on along the minus strand of NZ_JRGN01000248.1, from coordinate 6,508 downwards.
CAGTTCTTCGGCTGTCGCTGAATAATCATGCGGCGCACCGACCAGGAACGAACCGAAATCACCGGCGTTATGCGAATCCGGGGTTGGACGCGAAGGCGTCGTGCCAAGTTGCCCAAGGAACGGGCGCATACGGGCCATTGTGCCGACAAGGTCGTGCGGCGCAAACGTCACGACCGGATTCTGGACGGAAGCTTCCGGCGTTTTCATGTACGCACGGCCATCACGCGCAATCGTTTCAGCGGCTTCCTGCGGCAGAGTCAATCCGATATCACCTTTTTCTCCGAAGAAAATTGTGTAGCCGTTTGTAAAAATGAAAGGGGTGGCGTCGGCTCCGCAATTTGCACAGCGGATTGCTTCTTTGCCGATGCCTTTGATGACAGTTTCCGGATTTTTCGTGCCGCATTCCGGACATTTCGCCGCTACATAGCCGTCGCCATCTGCGCGGTCATCAATCATCAAATCATTGCCGGAAGCAGTGGCGTGCGACGTCACCGTGATCGATTGGATCCGAATAGCTATGGCGTCTCCCGGTTCCGCCCCTTCCACGTAAACTGGCTGTGTCACTTCATGGCCGCCTTTGATGCTCGGCGTAATCATCGGCCCCCAGCAGCCCGGCGCAGTATTGGCGATAATCGTGCCGCCGTCTTTTACAGGCCCGAGCATTTCTTTTCCGGGATCCAGAATACCATCTACAAAATGATTTACGAATAAAGTCTCGACTGCTGTTTTAATCACAAGAATCCTCCTCTTTTCGTAATAATCTGACTAATTCAATTATAGTACGTGGCCGGTGTGAATAAAACTCATAAAGGGTATTTTAAAAATAAACAGCAGACTGATGTATGCTCATACCGGGTATAATTTCCATTGCCGACTGATTAAACGGAGAGGGTGGGTGAGATGGAGCGGGACAAGAACAAAAGTGCACTGAGCTCTGCGGCTTCCTGGTTTGTAAAATGGGTGCTGAATAATAAGGCGGTATCTGTGCTGATCATCATTCTGCTGATTTTACTGAATTTATTGCTGCTGCCGAAAGTCAGTTACATCTTCCGTCCGCTGACGGCTTTTGCGGATGTCATGGGGCTGCCGCTCATTATAGCCGGGGTGCTGTATTACTTGTTGAATCCGCTCATCGATTGGATGGAATCGAAAAACATCACCCGCCCTGCCGGCATTTCAATCGTTTTTCTGATCATTGCCGGACTGCTTGCGTGGGGTGTCGCAACGCTTATTCCAATTATCAGGGAACAGGCGCTGAGCCTGCTGGACAATTGGGAGGATTATTTAAGCAGTTTCGTTGCATCAATCGATGGTTTTTTTCAAAGTGATGTACTGTCGCGGCTTCAGCAGCAGCTGATGGGAGAAGAGGATGGCCTGTCAACTTCCATTACCGATCAGGCGGATGATGTCGTCGATACGACTGTCACGGGCATCGGAAATTTCGTCGGTATTCTGTCCACAGCGTTTCTGGCCATCATTACGACACCTTTCATCCTGTTTTATCTGTTGAAAGACGGGCATCATCTGCCGTACCACATCATGAACATTGTGCCTTCGAAGATGCGCGAACAAACTTATGTGCTGCTGCGCGAAATGAACCTTCAGATCAGCCAGTATATCCGCGGCCAGCTGCTTGTCGCCTTTTGTGTCGGGCTGATGTTCTGGATCGGTTTCAGCATCATCGGCCTGGAGTACGCGCTGACGCTCGGCATCATGGCGGGTGCCTTGAACCTGATTCCTTTTCTGGGTACATTCATCGCATTCTTCCCGATTGTCATCATCGCGATTGTGCTTCATCCGCCTTTTATGCTGGTCAAAGTGCTGATTGTGTTCTTTACTGAGCAGACGCTGGAAGGGCGCGTCATCCAGCCGCTCATTCTCGGAAGCAATTTGAACATTCATCCCGTTACCATCATCGCCGTGCTGCTGACGGCGGGAAATCTGTTCGGTCTGCCGGGCGTCATACTGGGGATACCCGTTTATGCGATAAGCAAAGTGGTCCTGGTGCACCTGTTCGCCTGGTATCAGACTTACACGGGATTGTACGACGACGATTACAACCCGGCGCCGAAGCCGGTTGTGTCGGAAAAGAAAAAGAAGAAGCAGCTGAGTTTGAAAAAGAAGCTGCGTTGAAGAGAGCTGTATCCTGAGAGTGCTGAAATTTTCGTTAGCGTGATTTTGCTGATTTTAATCATTGTCAGCATCTTCGTACAGCTGTGGTTCTTTCAATAGAAGAGCTCCCCGGAATCCATATTCCGGGGAGCGTTTTTTATGGAACCGATTTTAAACTCTGTTATAGCGCAGCGGCTGAGTCGTTTCCCAGGCGCTTCCAGCCTGCAACAGTAATTGTTCCGACAGGTGCCTCCCCATGAATTGCATGCCTGCCGGAAGTCCGTTGGAATCCAAGCCCATCGGAACGGACAGTGCAGGGATGCCGGTTAAATTGGCAGGGACCGTAAATGGTAAAGTGCCCATAATCAGATCAAGATTTTGCTTGACCCACTTTCTGCTGATTTTCGGCGTCGCAATCGGAATCGTTGGTCCAAGCAGGAGATCGACCTCTTCAAAAGCCTTATGGAAAGCCCTTGTCAAAGCACGGCGTGCCTGCTGCGCTTCGAGATATTGCACGGCACTTGTCAAGGTGCCGGACGAAAGAATGGAACGCACATCCTGTCCGTAATCATCCGACTGAGTCAGCAGCGTCTCAAAATTATAAGCGGCAGCTTCAGAGGCTGTGATGGCCAGGCCTGCAAATGTAGCCATGGCCAATTCCGGAATTTCGATTTCTTTTATTTCCGCTCCCAATTTTTTGAGCGTCGACCGGGCATTCTGGAAAAGCTTTTCAATATCCGGATCCAGCCCCTCCAGATAATATGTGGGTATGCCGATTTTCATGCCGTTCATTTCCTGCGTCAACGCCGCCGTATAATCGGTGACGGACGCACGCAGGCTCGGAGGATCATGCGGATCGAAGCCGGCCATATAATTGAGCATTAGTGCAAGATCCGCGGACGAGCGCGTAATCGGTCCGGGGTGATCAAGCGACCAGGCGGAAGGGAGTACTCCCCGTGAACTGATCAGACCGTATGTCGGCTTTAATCCGTAGACACCGGACATGGCGGCAGGTATTCGGTTGGAGCCGAATGTGTCCGTGCCGGTTGTAAGCGGCGCCAGTCCGGCAGCAAGCGCAGCAGCACTTCCGCTGCTGGAGCCTCCCGGCAGATAATCATGATTCCAGGGATTACGAGTTACACCGAAAACCGGATTGTGTCCACTCGACCCGGCACCCAGTTCATTCATATTCATTTTGCCCAGCATAATTCCCCCTGCAGCTAGTAATTTATCAACAGACACCGCATTCTTTGGAGGAACGTAATGAAAGAAAATCTTTGAACCGCCTGTTGTGCGGATGCCTTCTGTTTCGTAATTATCCTTGATGCCGATCGGAATGCCGTGCAGCGGCCCTTTATAATGGCCGTTCACTATTTGCTGTTCTGCCTGTTTTGCCTGTTTCAATGCAACTTCATGCAGCGGTGTAATAAAGGCATTCAGTGTCGGATTTGCAACGTCGATGCGTTTCAGTAAATGCTTCGTCAATTCCACCGGTGACAATTGTTTCTTTTGAATCAGCGGTGCAAGGTGGGATGCGCTGAGAAAACCGAGATCAGTCATACCACAGCTCCCCCTTATCCACAATCGTCATCGGCACTTCATTTTTCACTTCCGGAAACTCCTTCAGGGTCATCTGTTCCTTGGCGACATTGGTGAACAGCATTCCAATATACTTGACGTCTCCTTTTTTAACAGGCATGCCATTCGATTTGAACGCCTGTTTCAAGAATTTTTTGGATTTCATTGTTCGTTCCTCCCATTCTCGCAAGAGCTCATTTTTTCATTGTTTACCCCATCAATTACGCAGTATGCCTTCAAAATAAAGGGATTTCGTTTTTTGCGCAGAAGTGTTTAGGAATACAGCTGCAATAAAAAGGAGATGGATATAAATGGAACAGGTGAAAGAAGGGTTTATTCCAGTAACTGGCGGCAATGTCTGGTACCGAATCAGCGGCAATGGTCCCGGCATTCCGCTTTTGATATTACACGGAGGGCCGGGTTCGAAAAGCAGCGACAGCGATCCACTTCGGAGTCTCGGGACGGACCGGCCGGTGATCCATTACGATCAGCTTGGCAGCGGGAAATCTGATCGTCCGACCAATATTTCTTTGTGGACGCTGGAGCGTTTTGTCGAAGAGCTGGGGCAGGTGGTCGAAGCGCTCGAACTGGAGGATTTCCATCTGCTCGGCCATTCATGGGGCACGATGCTCGCTGCTTCTTATCTATTCAATAAACCCGGCGGCGTCCGAAGTGTCATTTTCTCTGGGCCGGCACTCGATGCGCAAAGGTGGGAGCAGGACCAGCGCAATTATCTGAAGCAGTTCCCGCATGATATCCAGGAAACGATCGAGCGGAGCGAGCGGGAAGGGACGACTGATTCCGCAGAGTACAATGAAGCGATGGATGCCTACTATAAGCGGCATATGTGCCGCGTTGACCCTTGGCCGGAAGAGCTTGTTGAAGATATGAAACAGTTGAATCATCAGGTCTACAATCACATGTGGGGCGCTTCCGAATTTACGGTGACCGGCACGCTGAAGTATTTTGATGCAACGGAACGTTTGGGGGAAATAGAGCTTCCGGCTTTATTCACATGCGGCCGTTATGACGAAGCGACGCCGGAAGCGACGGAATATTATGCGAGCCTGGCGCCGGATTCGGAAGTTCATGTGTTTGAAAACAGTTCGCATATGCCGGGAGTCGAGGAGCCGGAAGCGTATGTGGAAGTAGTGCGCGAGTGGGTGAACCGGCAGGAGATGAGGCCGGGTGCTTAGGATAGGGTATAAAAAAACAGGAAGCGGCTCGGGAGAGTGGCTTCCTGTTTTTTTGATGGGATATTTATTGATTTAGGGCCATGCAATGAAAGGACTGGAGATCCAGAGGATAAGCGATAGGCCGACTATTATGAAAGAAAACATGGCCGTTTTTTTACGTCCCGCCTGATAATGCTCAATACCGGTTATAAAAAACAACGGAAGAGCCAGTAAAAGAATCAGCATTGAATCCGCCTCGTATTGCGGATTGAAAAAATGATTGCCGGCCACAAGTAAAAATGCAGCTCCGAAAAGGAAGCCGATAACTTTAAGGAATTTCATAGTGTGCCTCCAGTGTGGGTGGGGAATGGATGTATTTGTAAATAATTCTACCATATGGGAGATAAGAACTTAAAGCGGTTTTTTCGGGCACGTGAGCGTTCTGCCGCTCACGGGCTCCGGCAGTTTGCTGAGGCAAACTGTTCCATTCAACGGTTTGGTTTGCTGAGAAATTTTAATATGTCTGGCCAGTCAATATGGTACGATCAGGATATGAGTGGAACGCCGCTCATCGCAGAAAAATCCAGGCGGAATTTTCTTATTATGTGGAGGCGAAAAGGATAAAAACGGAGCTTGATTCATTACCTAAAGCATTAGCGATTGAGTGCTTATTAAAGCGCATTTCTTCCAATCATCATCAACGCGACTATCTGGAAAACCAGTTTCACCGCGCATCTGCGGGAATTCGGGGAGAAGACAGGATGGTTAATAAGTTTAAGGAATTCACGATGAAAGAAGAACACTTGCCGATGTGGGATCTGAATATGAAGATAAAAAAATGGACCGTTCAGATTGACGGCCTGTTGTTGACCGAGCGCTGTGCCATCGTGATGGATTCCAAAAATGTCAGCGGTGAAATCCACTATAATGCGGCAACTGAAGAATATTACAAGAAGGCGATGCCAGGCGGAGAAATACTGCATCTCGACAATCCGGTTTTCCAGCTGGATAAACACATCAATTTTATGGAGAATTGGTTTGCGTCGCAAGGGATCAATTTGCCTGTTAAAGGGTTGATTATCTACACCGCAAAAAATTGCGTCTTTCAGTCGAAGCCCACCGGCGCGTTGATCTGCAAGACCTACCAGATGAACGGCTATCTTCACCGAATTCTTCGGGACAGTCCCCTAACCGCTGTTTCTCATCCGCTCCAGGACATCGAGAAACTGATAGCGGCCAACCAGGTCCCCTTTGAACTTTCCCCATTAAGTGAAACGTATCGTATCAATTTTAAAGATTTAAAGACAGGCGTTTATTGCAATAAATGCGGTGGCCATGGCATGCAGCGTGTGAAGAAATCCTGGATTTGTTCGGCCTGCGGCAATAAAGATGCTGCTGCCGACCGGTTGGCGGTGCAGGAGTATTTTGCGTTAGTGAGCGATGAGTTGACGAATAGGAAGTTTAGGGAGTTTAGTGGAATCACTGATTCTGACGCCGCAAGACGTGTGTTAAGTAAATATGACTTAGAAATTTCGGGTGTAAGAAAAATGCGTGTCTATAAAATGAGAAAGAAGTGAAGCGACTGGTTATTAAGAGAGTTGCACGATGAATTTTGCAGGCGGATTTTAAGAATCGCTGATAAA
>NZ_JRGN01000318.1 GCF_000775575.1 Planococcus sp. CAU13 | reverse complement strand
AAGCGAAGCTGTTTTGCGGAATATCGATTACCTAATTTATTTTTCTTAAAATGAAATCTTATTACTAATTGATTTATTTCACGTATCCATATATATTTAGAGAGGCGAAATAACCTCGGGCAGAAAAGAGTGGATTGCATGAAATCCTGGCTTCTGGAATGGAAAACCAACATCCTTTCCTTCAACCGAAACATCAAATTATTTATGCTTGCCAATGTCCTGATCCAAATCGGAATGGGTGTTTTCATGGTGATGTATAACCTCTATATAAAAGAACTCGGCATGCCGGAAACTGTCAACGGAAAAGTGATATCCATGACTGCCACAGCCTCCGCCATCGCACTTATTCCTGCCGGTTTTTTAAGCGATAAGCTTGGCCGTAAATGGATCATCGTTGCCGGCGCTTTGTTCGGCGCTGTCACTTTATACTACCGCAGCTTTGCAGTGCTGGAATCTCCGCTTGTCACGGCCGCATTTTTTACCGGCCTCTTTATGGCTTTTGTCCAGGTTTCAGGCGTTCCCCTGCTGGCGGAAAACTCTAAACCATCGGAACGTGTGCATATGTTCAGCATCTATTTCGCCCTGATGACGGTTGCCAACGTAATCGGCAGCCTGCTCGGGGGTGTTGTGTCGGATGTTTTCCAGGTCTTCCTGTCGATGGAAGCTGTGGACGCCATCCGCTGGTCGCTTGTTTTCGGGGCCATTCTCTTCACGGCGGGCATCCTGCCTTTATTCAAATTAAGCAATAAGCCTCCTGCTCCGTCAGAGAAAGTGGAGACGCGCATTGACATTGAACCGGATGAGCCGGGATTAAAACGCAATTTGATCGTCATTTTCCATTTTTCATTCGCCAGCCTGCTGATCGGACTCGGCTCGGGCCTTGTCGTGCCTTATTTGAACCTGTATTTTGCGAACCGCTTTGATGCGTCCAATACGTATATCGGTCTGGTGCTGTCGTTGGGATCCGCGATGACAGCGGTTGCCATGCTGATCGGGCCGATGCTCGTGCGGCGGGTCGGCAAAGTAAAAGCGCTGATCATTTTCCAGGTACTGTCGATTCCTTTCCTGATTCTAACCGCCTATACGACTTCCCTGCTGCTGGCGTCTCTAGGCTTTCTGCTGCGCCAGGCATTGATGAATGCGGGCAACCCGATTCAAAGCGCCATCGCGATGGAAGTGGTCCATGATAAATATAAAGGGCTTGCCAATTCGGTGAATCAGATGGTCTTCAATGTCGGCTGGGCAACTATGGGTCCGGTCGCCGCCGCCCTGGTCATCGCGTTCGGTTCTTACTGGGGCTATGCGTATGCTTTCACGATAACGGCTGCGTTATATATTGTTTCTTCTGCCTATTACTATTTCATCTTTGGCCGACGGAAACTTAGTGAAGAGTAAAGGAATAAGCAGAAAAGCACCGAACCCCTGCGGGTCCGGTACTTTTTGCTTTTCTTTATGAAATATCCTATATTTTCATTTTACTGACTTCAGCGACCGAAATAATTCTTCAGATAGTCCACTGTTTCTTTCCGGCAATTATCTGTCAGCGGAGACCTTTCGGCATGCAGGAAGTCTCCATAAAGCATGTCATCCAAGAACCGGACTTCTTCAGCAAATAAAGTGTTTTTTCCTGCATCAAAAACTTCAAGCTTTATATAAAGTGATTTTCCCTGTTCGCTATAATCGGTGATGACGATCCGGTTGCCCATAAAATCCTCCTGAACGTTTTTTCATAATTTCATTGAGTTTATTTCATCTAAGGAAATTTTAGCACTTTCAAAATTTATTACTAGAAATTATCGTTCAATTCCACTAAAGTTTTTCACCGCAATTGAAAAAGCCAGTGAAGGAAGAAAGGCTGCTCTTCCCTCGCTGGCTCCTTTGCATAAAGTTAATATCCTGTTCCTTCACCGACCAGCAGTTCCGGAAAATCCGCTTCTATCCGTTCTTCCAGGCCATATTCCTGCAAAATTTCAAAAAGCTCTTCTTCATCCACTTTGCAATAATCGGGCAAGCCGTTTTCGTCTGGACCTTTAAACCTCAAAATATATTTTTTACGGCCATTTTTTGCGATTACGTAGACATCCATTGGAACGTAATTTTTAATTGTCCGAAAATCCTGATGCTCAATCAAAGTTGCTGCATCCATTTTATCCAGATGGGTATAGATAAAAGCTTCCGATCTTTTCTCTTCCGCAGAAATAAAACTCATCTTGGCGTGATGCCTGTTGATGAAGCGTTCGGACAATTGCTGATGAAACGTAATCGTTTCCCACTCCACCTTGTTCCGGTGTTTCTCGATAAACAGCTCGGACAGCACCTGATTGCGCGTGATAGCTACCCAGTCCACCCGGTGCGCATGGCGGTCAATCAGCGACATCGGCAGTTGCTGACACGCTGACAGTGAAGGCCATGACAATTTATCGCTGTGCTTTTCAATGAAAGCCGGTGACAGGCCTTTCGAATTCAATAATTCTTTTTTGCGGGAAACGATTTCCCAGTATTGCTTGGCATTGAAGGGGCTGCCTTCGCTTTCCCAGGTTTTCAGTTGCCTCTTGCTCAATTTCTCTGTTGCCTGCGTCCATTTGCCGGAATCCGCAAATTCCTCGATAAATGATTCTGAGAGTTTCTGTGTACGGATAATTTCATCCCAATACAAGCGCCCGCTGAACTCATGGATAAAATTCTCTGATAATTGCTGGTGGCCTGAAACCAGATACCAGTTTACAAGCGATGCATTATCCCGGAGAAATGTTTCCGAAAGCCCTTCTGTTTCGCATATTGTATTCCACGAGACCGAACGCCTGTCTTTTATCGCTCTCGCTTCCATTAATTCCGTTAATGTATCAAACATCGCGTCCACTCTCTTTTCGAATAAAATTCCCGTTACCCATTTTTGGGGTAATCATTATCTTTCATTTTATCTGATGTTATTTTAATAAAATTACACTTCACTCTTATGTTACCCCTCTTCCCCCTGTATGAAAAGGACTAAAATAGAAATGCGTGGTTTTTAACACTTAATTGACTGTTGCCTTTTGGCTTTATTGGACAGATTTTAAGAAAAATGAAAACCCGCTGAAAAGTCCAGCGGGGTCCCATTCACAAATTTTATAGAAGCAATTTATTTCTTCTTCTGGACGATGGCCACTGTGCACCGGGATACGCAAATAAGCCGTTCTTCTTCATCAATGATTTTAATATCCCATACCATCGTCGTGCGCCCTCTATGCAGCGGAACGCCGATTGCCGTAACAATGCCGTCCCGTTTCCCTCTGATGTGGTTGGCGTTTATTTCGAGCCCCACCGCTATTTCATTGTCCTGATCGATAGAGTGCCAGGTCCCCACACTTGCCACCGTCTCGGCAAGTACGACAGAAGCGCCTCCGTGAAGCTGCCCGAACGGCTGGTGTGTCGCCGCATGGACCGGCATCGTAGCGGTCACCCGTTCTTCTGTAATCTCTCTCATTTCTATTCCCAAAACTCCAGCTATTGTTTCTTCCACCGGTTTCATCTGCATCTTTATTCCCCTTTCATAAATGTTGCATTCAATTGATACAATCATGGCAAAAAATGCATTATTAGGCAATGTTCAGGATACCCTCTTTAGGAAAAATCCCCCTATCCCGCTGCAAACCCTTTTAAACCTTATTTTCATTTTTGTAATCTAATTGTAACATTAAATCGTATTGCCTATTCTTTTAGTTGCAGATAGAATAGAGAGTACTAAATTAGATGCGTAAACTGTACTGTTTAATTCCAAATAATTACCATTTAAAAGGAGAGAAACCATGAATAAAATTGCCTTTTCAGTAATTGCTTCCGGATCTTTAGCCCTTTTAATTGGAGTCGCAGATGCAGAAGCCAGTTCCACCTATACGATAAAATCCGGCGACAGCCTATGGAAAATCGCCAGCCAGCATAAAGTGACCGTGGCTGATCTGAAAACCTGGAACAAGCTTTCATCGGATGCCATTGTTCCGAATCAGGTTCTGAAAGTGAGCCCCGCAGCGACGGCAGCTCCCGCGTCTGTTACTAAACCTGTGTCAGCGCCTGCCGCACCTTCCAAACCGGTCAGCAGCCCAGCAACTTCTACATATACAGTTAAGTCAGGCGATACCTTATCAAAAATCGCCGCCTTACATAAAACGACTGTCGGCAAATTGCAGGAACTCAATAAAATTTCCGGCCACCTGATTTATGCGGGACAAAAACTTAAAGTGACTGCCGCTGCTTCTGCCCCTGCAGCTGCCGCACCGAAACCACCGGCAGCAGCGACACCCGCGCCAGCAGTCACTGCACCCAAGCCTCCGGCGACAGTTGCACCTCCTGCAGTGGCGGCACCTGAACCTGTGTCTGCTGCAGCTGGAACCTATCAGGTTGTCAGCGGTGATACACTGACAGGAATCGCTTACCGCAACGGCATTTCCGCAACCCAGTTAATGAGCTGGAACGGGTTAACTTCAAGCATAATCCGCGTCGGGCAGATTCTTAAAATCGAAAATGCAGCAGCCGCACCTGTTCTTACAACACCGGTATCGAACCCGGCTCCGCCTGCAGCGCCTGCACCTGCAGCCACGGATACAATCGGAAAAATTGTGGAAACGGCCACTTCCCTGATCGGAAAACCATACGTCTGGGGCGGCTCTACTGCAAACGGCTTTGATTGCAGCGGATTTGTCTTCTATGTATACAACCAGGCGGGGATTAACGTTCCGCGCACGAGCACGACCGGCTATGATGCGCGTTCCTACGATATCAGCACACCGGAAATCGGCGATCTTGTGTTCTTCGAAAACACCTATCGCGCCGGAATTTCCCATTTGGGCATCTATATCGGTAATAACCAATTCATTCACGCAGGCGGCGACCAGGTGCAAATCTCGAATTTCGACAGAGGTTACTGGAGCAATCATTTTGCAGGTTTCAAACGCCTTTACGCGATGGATTAATACAGATCCTCCACCTCTCTTCCAACATTCCGGAAGAGAGGTTTTTTCTGTGCTTTTTCGAATTTGTGAATTTATTGCGAATAAAACTCCGACCTTTATTTATAATCATTATCATTAAGTTTTGTTTTTAGTTTAATAAATGTTATCATTGATATTGTAGTATTTTACATAAAAACGAGAATGAGGTGTTCAATCAATGAGTACAGACAAAAGAACTCTGACAACCAGCTGGGGAGCTCCAGTTGGCGACAACCAGAACTCACAGACAGCCGGACAGCGCGGACCGGTATTGCTACAGGACGTTCATCTTCTTGAAAAATTGGCGCATTTCAACCGCGAGCGTGTGCCTGAGCGTGTCGTTCATGCCAAAGGCGCTGGCGCACACGGTTATTTTGAAGTAACACAGGATGTTACTAAATATACGAAAGCGGCTTTCCTTTCTGAAGTCGGCAAAAAGACGGATATGTTTGCCCGCTTCTCAACAGTAGCAGGTGAAAACGGTTCTGCAGATACCGTTCGCGACCCACGCGGATTCGCTTTGAAATTCTATACAGAAGAAGGGAACTATGACCTGGTCGGAAATAACACGCCGATCTTCTTTATCCAGGATGCGATCAAATTCCCTGACTTCATCCATACACAAAAACGCGATCCAAAAACGCATTTGAAAAACCCTAACGCAGTGTGGGACTTCTGGTCATTATCACCTGAATCCTTGCACCAGGTGACTTACTTGATGGGCGACCGCGGGATTCCTGCAACACTTCGCCACATGCACGGTTTCGGAAGCCATACATTCAAATGGACGAACGCTGAAGGCGTTTCCCATTGGGTGAAATACCACTTCCTGACTGAACAGGGCATCAAAAACATCACACAGGAAGTAGCTGACAAAATTGCCGGCGAAAATCCTGATTTCCACACGGAGGACCTTTTCAACGCAATTGAAGAAGGCGACTTCCCGGCTTGGAAAATGTACGTGCAGATTATGCCTCTTGAAGATGCGAACACATACCGCTTCGACCCGTTCGATGTAACGAAAACATGGTCTCACAAAGACTACCCATTGATCGAAGTTGGACGCATGGTACTTGACCGCAACCCTGAAAACTATTTTGCAGAAGTTGAGCAGGCAACATTCTCACCTGGCACATTGGTCCCTGGTATCGACGTATCTCCGGACAAAATGCTTCAGGGCCGTTTGTTCGCTTACCACGATGCGCACCGCTACCGCGTAGGCGCGAACCACCAGATGCTGCCGATCAACGCAGCGAAAAACCAGGTGAACAACTACCAGCGCGATGGCCAGATGAACTTTGGCTCAAACGGCGGCGGTTCTGTTTACTACGAGCCGAACAGCTTCGGCGGACCTGCTGAAGAAGCAGCTGCAAAACCGGCACCGCTTGAGGTGACAGGCGTGACTGATTCAGTGCCATACTTCAAAGAAGATTACTACACGCAGCCGGGCGACCTTTACCGTCTGCAAAGCGCTGAAGAGCAAGAGCGCCTTGTGAACACATTCGTCGGCGGCTTGAGCGCTGTAACTCATGAGCACATCAAACTTCGCATGATCGAGCATTTGTATAAAGCAGATGCAGAATTCGGTTCACGCGTGGCAGCAGGATTGAATCTTCCTGTACCGGGTTTGGCAACAACATAATATTTTATTGAGAATATACACTTGAATTCTCAATTAGCCAGTCCTCCTGTTTGGGGGCTGGCTTTTTTGTGCTGTTTTGGCGAGTAGAGCGTATTTGGGGTAAAGTTGAGCATATTCCGAAAAAGAGGATGCAGGCAAAACGCCTGCACCCTCTTTTTATCCTCTTTTATTCGCGTTCGATTTCTACGACTAGCGTTTCTGCCAGTTCCTTCCCGTTCTGAATGCACGCGCCAATGCCAACACCGTGATACGATGCGCCAGCCAGGCGGACACCAGGCAATTGCTCAACCAGCTTGCGTTCCAGGCTTTCCACCGCTGCCTTATGATTCATATTGTAATTCGGCATATTGCCGTTCCAGCCGGTGACTTCCAAAGTCACCGGCTCCACCTCCAGCTTCAGGCTCTTGCGGATGTCTTCCAGCGCAACCGCTACAAGCTGCTGTTCCGTCATATTCTTCAACTCGTCAAAGCCGGGATTCGAACTCTTATAGAATAAACGCACCAGCAGCTTTCCGCCAGTCGATGTATGCGTCCATTTGCGGCTTGTCCATGTACAGGCGTTGCAGCGGAGATCCGTATTCTCTGAGACAATAAAACCGGTGCCGTCCGCCGGCAGTTGAGCGTCCGGAACATCAAATCCGAGATAGATGCTGATGAGAGATGAGTTATGCAATTGATTGAATTCGGGTTCGAGTTCTTTCACATCCAACAGCTGCTGAGCCAGGTGGTGCGGCGTCGTGATGATGACGTAATCGGCATCCACTGCCCTGCCGTCAGCCAGGCTGAGGGTTACCAATTCCCCATTTTTCCCGAGTGAGGCAACTTCTGCGCCTTTCAGTATGATTGCATCCTCCAGCGTTTCTTCCAGCCGGTCAATCAGAACGGCCATCCCTTCATCAAATGACAGGAATTTTTTATTGGCTGCTCCCTGGAATTTGGTTTTATTGGCTTCCAGCCCTTTGATGATGCTGCCGTATTCGTTTTTATAATCGACGAGATACGGCAGAGTCGAAGCCAGCGTCAAATCATGCAATTTACCGGAATAGACACCCGACAGGACCGGCCCAATCTGCTTCTCCACCAGTTCTTTACCTAAAAAACGTTCGAGAAATTCACCAATCGAACTGTCGCGGGTGAAATGCCCGTTCTTCGTTTCAAAATCCTTCAGCGCTTCCTGTTTGCCTTCTTCAGAAATCAGTGTCGAACTGAACAGCGCCTCTTCACTCATCGGGATGCCAAACACCGTATCCTTTGGAATCGGATGCAGCCCGCTGTCTGTGTAAAGATAGGAAATACCAGTGCCGTTGTAGACGACGCGGTCTACGAGCCCCAGCTCTTCAACCAGCGGCCAGACGCTGGCGTGCCTCGCAACGATCGAATCTGCTCCCGTTTCCATGATGAATTCGCCGTCTCTTACCGTGCGGATTTTGCCTCCGAGCTCCGCATCTTTTTCGATCAGCGTCAATTCCAGTCCCAGGTTCTTTTCTTTATTCAGCTGCTGCAAATAATGCATAACGGAAAGACCCGTGATGCCTCCTCCGATAACCGCCACTTTCTTCATGCCAACCACACTCCTTACTGTTGCTTCTATTTTAACAATAAATGCAGCCCGCTGCAGTCGGTGTTCTTGTATTTAAGGTGAACGAATACGGTTAAATAGATACCCCTGCAGATTCATGCTAGTATAGTAGTAAAGCAATGTCAGAATTATTCAGATAATGAAGGAGAGTTATAAATGCAAACCCCTATAGACAAGACGATTATGGAAAGACGTTCCGTCACGAATTTCAAACTGGACCCGGTCGATATCGATGAAATCATCGAGCTGCTCAATATTGCGAAATGGGCACCAAACCATAAAGTCAACGAACCGTGGCGCTTTCTCCTGTTCGCTGAAGCCGGCAAAGAAAAATTTGTGCAGGCGTTCCTTGATTGCGCATCGAAAGTGAACGGTGCACCGTCACCTGCTGCACTCAATAAAGCGGAATACTTCCGCGATATCCCGCTGCACCTGGTTGTGGTCATTTCAGAAGATCCGCGCCAGAAACAGCGCGACGAAGATATGGGAGCTGTTGCTTCGCTTCTCCAGAACTTCCAGCTTGCTGCGTGGGAACGCGGCATCGGCATGATCTGGCGCTCAAACGACTGGATCTACAAACCGGAGTTCCGGAACGCAATCGGCGTACAGCCGGGAGAGAAAATCGTCGCCACGATGATGATCGGCTATCCGCAGACGGTCCCACATAAAAAAGAACGGACAGATATCCGCGAGAAATTGACCATCATTAAAGAATAAGCTTATGTATGGGGAGACTCTGATTTTAGAGTCTCTTTTTGTTTATTCCCAACTCGTCCAAAACGGACACCTCCTCATAGTTGCACCCTCCACCTCCAATTCCACCCCCCATACAGAAAAAAGCTTCGCATCCGCGAAGCTTTCCCAGAAGCAGGAGTTTTTCGCAAAGCGAAAAATGTCCACTATGTTTTGATTTTAAGGTCTTTCGCTTTTTGCCGGGTTTTGGCGAAAAGCATCCAGTTCTAAATACTTTCTTCTTTTAATACAGACATTGCTCCGACAGCTCCCGAATATTCACCGTTTTCCAGAAACAGCGGCACCGCGCCTCTCAGGACGGTGTAGCTTTCCACCACTTCTTTCAGCAGCGGATTTTGCAGAAACGATGAGCCGATGTAGATGATGGTCGAACTCCTGCAATGCCTTGCAGCCTGCACGCTGATGGTGCTGACGGTTTCCCCGACCAGGCCAATCACGGCGGCAAGCAGTTCTTCCTTGGTCAGTTCGTCCGCGATTTCAAAGATTTTATTGCCAAAATTGCTGGCAGTCAGTTCGCCGGAAATCGGCGGGGTCTTGCCTTCATAAATATGCTTCACTTTCAGGTCGATGCGGTCCCGGGAACCTTTTTGCGCCAATGCCACCATTTCTTCGTAATCCTTCACGCCTGTCAGCAGACGGCTCAGTCCCATCAAAGTACCGCCGCCGATGCCGGTGCCGCCGACGCGCTCCTGCACATTGTTTTCGATGCAGTGAATGGATGTGCCGGTTCCCACATTCGTCAGAAGATAATCCTGCTCGTTGCGCTTCATCCTCTTCAGCAGAAATTGCACGCCCAGATGCGTCGCTTCAAATTCCACCATTTCTTTCGCCTTTTTATCCAGCAAGGAAAGCAGTACGCCTGACTTGCCTCCTGTAATACAGATTTCCGCATCGCTCAAGCCGTTTACCCAGACAGCCACTTGCCCAATTTCGGCAATCGGGTATTTCATGAAATTGAGTGATCCGTTTTCGGTATACGCCACTTTGACCAGCGTACCTCCCGCATCAATTCCGACAATCATACTTGCACCTGCTCTTTCCCGCATTTCATCTATTGAACGTCAATTGATTTTTCAGTCATATGATGAAATTCTACCACAATAATGAATTCAATGGGAATCTGGTTGCTGTGTTTTGCTACGGGGGAAGGTATGACCTTATATTTCTTCGTTTTGCTGCAGACCGATCCCATACGAAGAATTAAACAGTTTGAACAATTGCTCAAATTTGCTCAGGATATCGAGTGCCAGCAGACCGTTTCCTTCGGCGGTTTTCGGATAGCCGAGCGGTACGGTGCGCCGGACGAGCTGCGCGTAGAGTTCCGCTTCCGTCAGCTCCCGCGCGAATTCATTTTCTGCAATGTTTTTAATCAGCGCCAAAGCCCCGGATACGTGCGGCGCCGCCATGGAAGTTCCGGAAAGGCTCGCGTATTTGCTGCCGGGGTACGCCGAATAAATATCGATGCCCGGTGCCACCAGGTCGATTTCATTATTCGTGTTGCTGAAAGGAGCGATTGTGCGCGCAAAGTCGACGGCTCCCACTTGGATAACTTCCCCGTAAGCCCCCGGGTAGGCGAATTCATCTGTAGCCGGACTGTCGTCGCCTTCATTGCCGGCGGCACAGACTACCGGAATTCCGGCGTCCACCGCTCGTTTTACCGCTTCATAGAGCTCCGGGACGTCTTCCGGACCCCCAAGCGACATCGAAATGACGCTCGTCTTTTCGCCATTCGGGCCCCTCCAGTCCACAGCATAATGGATGCCTTCGATAATCCATGAATAATCACCCCCACCTTCGCCGCTCAATACTTTTAAAATCAGCAAATGCGCTTCCGGGGCAACTCCGGCAATGCCGCCGCCTTCCCGGTGAGAAGCTGCCGCTGTTCCCGCAACATGGGTGCCGTGGCCATTGTTATCATCAAAATTAGCCGGGTCTCCGCCAAAATCGGCCGTAAAATTCCTTCCTTCTATGATCCGCCCTTTCAGATCGGGATGGTCCGGCTGGCAGCCTGTATCCAGAATCGCGATGACATTGCCTTCGCCTTTTTTGGCCGCTTCCCATACAGCCGGTGCCTGAATCATGCGCACGCCTTCCGGAATCTGCGGTGCCTGTGGTGAAACCTCTTCAATCCGATACGGAATCAAATGAATATTTGCCATGCTTTTCTCCTCCTATTCATTTTTATCGTCAATGTTTTTGTGGTCTGCAGCTGCAGTACACAAAAGCTGTCCTTTTTCACCAAAGCCCCAGTAATTTCCACCATAGTCCCCCAACTCCGAACCATACAACAATGTGGATAATAGAAATGATAAAGCCAAGCATCCACCATTTTTGCTGAGGAACATAACCACTCCCAAAAAAGACCGGAGCCGGGCCAGCGCCATAATGCGTTAAGCAACTGAACAGATTAGAGAAAAAAGCAAGAATCAACGCCGATAAAAGCGGAGGCGCACCAGAGGCAACAATAACAGACAAAAAGGCCGCATACATTGCGCTGACATGTGCAGTATTACTGGCAAAGAAATAATGTGAGTAAAAATAGACAATCGCCAATACAACCAGTGTTAAAGTCCAGGAATATTGGCTGACGGCATCTCCCATAAGGTCGCTGAACCACGGAATCATACCTAATTCATTAAGAAATGTAGCCATCATGACCAAAACCGCGAACCAGACAAGTGTATCCCAGGCCCCTTGTTCTTTTTTTATATCAGACCATGACAAGACTCCGCTTAGCAGCAGCACACATAAGCCGACAAATGCACTTGTCGTTGCATTCACACCGAACGTCCCTCCAAAAATCCAAAGAGCGAGCAGTAGGACGAAAACACCGATCATATATAATTCAACTCTTTTAAGGGGACCCATTTCCCGCAGTTTTTGAGTTGCAATGGAAGCAGCTTCAGGTGTCTCTTTTAATTCCGGAGGATAAAGTTTGTAGATGACAAATGGGATAAGTGCAAGGCTCAATAAGCCAGGAACCAGGGCAGCGAGTGCCCAGCCGCCCCATGTAATCGTTTCGCCAGTGATTTCCTGAGTGATTTGGACAGCCAAAGGATTTGCCGCCATAGCTGTAACAAACATCGCAGAAGTAATCATGTCTCCCTGGAAGGAAACTTTCATCAAAAAAGCTCCGACTCTCCGCTCCGTCCCGTCTCCTACGCGCGAGTCATAGGTCTCTGACAATGAGCGGATAATCGGGAAAATGATGCCGCCGGCCCGCGCTGTATTTGAAGGCATGGCCGGAGCCAGGATCAAATCGCTGAGCACCATGGAATAAGATAATCCCAAAGTTTTCTTGCCGAACTGCCGGACAAAGAGATAAGAAATACGAGTCCCTAAGCCGGTTTTGATAAAGCCGCGCGAAATGAAAAATGCGATGACAATCAACCAAATGGTTGTATTTTGAAATCCGCTTAATGATTGTTCCAATGTCAGGGTTTGTGTCAGAACAATGATTGTCAACGCCAATATGGCAGCGCTTCCCATAGGTACAGGTTTAATCACTAAGGCCACGATAGTTGCGACAAAAATGCTGAACAGATGCCACGCCTCTGTTTCCAATCCGGATGGAGCAGGGATAAACCATAGAACAAGCCCAATGACCAAACAAATCAATAGTGATCCCCAATTCACTTCTCCCTGTTTTTCACTCGCCATTCTCCTCACCCTTCCTGCTTAATTTAGCAGCCTTTCCAGCTATGTATAAGAGGAGTTTCGGCATTCATTTGTCCACCGTTTGCAAGCTTTTCAAAAAATGTCGGCTATGCCTTAGCCTTTCCCTGATTTAACCGTCCACTAAACTTCCGCTGCCTGGAATATTCATGTTTAATTAGAATCCAAAAGGCTTTTGAGGTATATATCAATGAATCATGGAAGTAATTAGCGGTCGCTATTTTATCTTCTCTCCATTAACTTAGAAAAGGGACCCGGCGCAATTTCGCCGGATCCCTTTTCATTTTAGATATAATTTCCACCCGATTTAAGAGTAGTCCGGAATAAGGTGCCTCCACCTTATAATTGTTTGAAACCGCCTGTATTGGCACGGACTTTGACTTCCGCAAATTTCTTGGCATTGATTTCATTCGACACAAGCGTTCCGATAAGACCACCGATAAAGCCGAGCGGAATGGAAACGATTGCCGGATTCGTCAACGGGAAGAGCGGGTTGCCGGTGATGATGGCTGCTCCCACTTCCGGGCTCATGACACTTGGACTTACCGAAACAAGTACCAGCGCCGAGATCAATCCCGTCAATATCGCTGAAATCGCACCTGCCGTATTGAATTTCTTCCAGAAAATCGTATAGACGATTACCGGTAAATTTGCGCTTGCTGCGATACAGAAGGCTAATGAAACCAGGAATGCCACGTTCAAGCTTTGCGCAAAAATTGCCAGGATGATGGAGAAAACAGCTACTCCGACCGAAGCATAACGCGCGGCAAGCATCTGCTGACGTTCTGTTGCCTTTCCTTTCTTAATGATTTGCCCGTAAATATCATGCGCAAATGCAGAAGCCCCTGACAATACGAGACCTGCCACAACTGCGAGGATTGTTGCGAACGCCACTGCCGAGATGAATGACATGAGGATATCGCCGCCAAGTGCCTGTGCAAGAAGCGGAGCCGCCATGTTTCCGGCCGGGTTTGTTGAAGTGATCAGGTCAGCGCCAACAAATGCCGCTGCACCGAATCCAAGGAAAATTGTCATAACGTAGAAGATGCCGACAATCCAAGTTGCCCACATAACCGAACTTCTTGCTGTTTTGGCATCACGGACCGTGAAGAAGCGCATCAGGATGTGCGGAAGTCCCGCAGTACCAAGCACCAGTGCAAGCATCAGTGAAATCGTGTCCAGTGGAATCTTATATCTTACACCGGGTTGCAGATAAGCTTCCCCGTGCGGTGTAGCTGTTTTCATGTGCGTAAACATTTCCATGATATTGAAGTTGAAGTTCTTCAATACCAGGAAGGAAAGAATGACCGTTCCGACCATCAGCAGGACCGCTTTGATGATCTGCACCCAGCTCGTCGCCGTCATGCCTCCGAATAATACATAGATTGTCATCATGATGCCGACAAGCAGCACGGCCCATATGTATTCAATGCCGAACAGCAGCTGGATCAACGCGCCGGCTCCGACCAATTGAGCAATCATATAGAAGATAACGATGGTAATCGAGCTGAGTGCCGCAGCACCCCGCACCTTTTTAGCATTGAAGCGGGCGTTGATCATATCCGCCAAAGTGTATTTTCCGAGATTTCGAAGAGGCTCTGCCACAACGAACAATACGACAAGATAGGCGACCAGATAGCCGATCGAGAACAGGAATCCATCAAAACCGAAGAGAGCAATCGCCCCTGCGATTCCCAGGAATGATGCCGCCGACAAGTAATCGCCGGCAATGGCAAGCCCGTTTTGCCAGCCTGTCAATCCGCCGCCCGCCGTGTAAAAATCACTCGTGGACTTGGTTCTTTTCGCTGCATAGTATGTAATTACCAGCGTCATCGCCACGATGAACAGGAAAATTATTATTACTGTGGGACTCATCGGACATCCTCCTTCTCTTCATAACCGAATTCTTTCAGCGTTTCTTCCGCCATCCTGTCGAAACGCGCCGCTTTTTTCATGTAAACGGTTACAAGGATCCACGTCATGGCGAACAATCCGAAAGCAAACACCCAAACCCACGGGATATCCCCCACGAATGGTGCGTCCAGCCAGTTAGTATAGGAAATGACAAAATTAAAGAGCAGATACAGCCCCAAGAATAAAATAGTAGTGGGAATAAGGAATTGTTTCTTTTTCTTCATCAGGTCCTTGAATCCTGCCGACCGTTCAATCTGTTCAAAATCCGGCACATGCAATGTGCTTTTCGAGCCTTGTAAATCCTGTTCATCCCGGATCGCTTTCTCCAGTCTCAATTCTTCAGCAGTCTTCGCCATCCTTCAACCTCCTATTGATTAAATATTTTTAATATAACGATAATTAAAGCACTAACATACCGACCGGTCAACAAACTTTTTTCAAGAAAATTGAAAAAAGTTCCTTTTTCATACATTTTAAAACTTAATCATGTTTTTAAGGGGACTTTTTACACCCATCCAAAATAAAAAGCTGACCTTTCACAGTCAGCTTTTGTGTATCAATTGCATGCGTTGGTTGAAGAGCGTCGGATAAGACAGGAACCCAAGCATGACGCTGGTCACGGCCGCCGTTGTCAGCAGCAGGAACATGATCAGCAGTTGGAACTGGACTGCCTGAATCGGGTCGGCTCCTGCGATGATCTGTCCGCTCATCATGCCGGGCAATTGCACCAGGCCTACCGTTTTCTGGCTTTCGATTGTTGGAATCATACTCGCTTTGATCGACGTGATCAACTGTCTGTGAATGGCCTGTTTTGGTGTTCCGCCAAGCGACAGCACCAGTTCGGTTTCATCCTGATTTGATTCGACTTCCGCCGTAAAGCGGTTAAGAAACAGTATCGACAGCACCATCGAATTGCCAATCACCATTCCACTGATGGAAATGATATACTGTGCCGTCGGCGGGGTAATGTTAAGGCCGATCAGAATTCCTTGCGTCAGAACTTCCACAAAAATAAGCGTCGCCGCTACTTTCCAGGTGATGCCTTTGATCGACACACCCTTGTTCCTTGCATTATGTGTTGCGGCCACAATCATCAGTGTCACCATCAGGAAAATATAAAGCAGGCTCTCCGAATCGAAAACGAATTTTAAAATAAACCCGACAAGCAATAACTGGATGATCGAACGGACAGTGGCGATAACGGTGTCACGTTCAAGCCCCAGATTCAGCGTCTTCGACAGGACAAGCGGAATCAGGACAAAAATCAGCGTGATGGATAATGTCAGATATGTCATTCCGCTCCCCCCTGCACAAACGATTTCACTCTGTCACTGGCCGGTGCCCGCAGCAAATCGCTTTCACCAGTTTCGACCACTTCGCCGTCCATCATTACCCACGTGTAATCTCCGATGTCGAGTGCCTGCTGCAGATTGTGCGTGATCCAGACAATGGTCGTACCAAACTTGCGGTTGATGTGCGTGATCAGCTCTTCCACTTCCTTCAATGAAGTACGGTCGAGTGAAGAAGTAATTTCATCAAGCAGCAATATATCCGGTTTATTGACGAGCGTCCGTGCAATCGAAACTTTTTGCCGTTGTCCGCCTGATAGATCCGTGATTTTCCGGTCCAGGTATTTTTCGCCGAGGCCCACATCCCGTAACAGGCTTTCAGCCGGTGATTTTTCAAGAGTGCCGCCTTTTAATTCCATCGGCAGCGCCAAATTTTTATAGACGGTGCCGCTGACCATCGGCGCACTTTGCAGGGCGATGCCGACTTTCCTCCGGAGCTCAACCGGTTCAAAGCGATCGATCGGCTGATCCTTTATGTAAATTTCACCCGAATCAGGCGATAACAAGCCATTGCATAATTTCAGCAATGTCGTCTTGCCGGCGCCGGATGGACCGACCAGCGTCGTGATCTTTCCTTCTGGAAATGAACCAGTTATGCCCTGGAGTATGGGATTGCCTTCTATCGAATAACTTACCTGATTAAAATGGATAGCCGGTTTGTAATCCAAAGCCATCTGTTTCTCCTCCTTAAAAGAAAAAACAGCACACAGTCAGCCGTGTGCTGTTTGAGTCGAATTGCTATTCTTCCAGTTTACGGACAGCGAATTCATCGTCCATTTTCAGGAAATATTCGCCGCCTTCCTCAATGCCTCTCACACGCGTGATGATATCGCGGAACATTTTCTCTTCTTCCATCTGCTCTTCAATAAACCAGTCAAGGAAAGACAAAGTTGCATGTTCCTGCAGCTCATCTGCAAGCGTCACCAACGCGTAGATGTTACTGGTCACTTCTTTCTCCTGCGCCAGTGAACTTTCAAGAACATCAACGGCACTTACGTAATGGTTTTTTGGTTCAGCCAGACTTTGCAGCACCGGCTTTTCATCCATTGCAGTCAAATAATGATAAAATTTCATTGCATGGAAATGTTCTTCCTTTGACTGCACCAAATAGAAATTGGCAAAACCGTGGTAACCTTTTTTCGAAAAGTAGGCTGCCATAGCCGTATAGGCATGGGCCGCCTGCAATTCATTGTTGAACTGCTCGTTTAATGCGTTCGTAAGCTTTTCAGGTAACATGGTCTTTTCCTCCTTCTAAATTATAATCATTCTAATGTAGAAACTATATCATACCTCTTCACCAAAAGAAAGTAATTGAGAATATTTTATTCCAAATGATAATTTATATCAATAAAAGCAATAATGTATACTATTCAAATAAGAATAATTATCATATAGATGATTTTTTTCAATTCCGTAAAACAATTTACTTACTTTTAGTAACTGAATGTAGTACTATGATTTTATACAGTTTTTTATTGGGGGAATTCGAATGGCTACTATGAAATTGGAACCGCAGGTGTTTGCGGTATTGAAAGATAAAATTCAAATGATCAAAGCAAAGGAAGGCGCCATATATCTGGTTGGGCCAATCAAACTTCCGGTCAATCTTGACGGCGATACCATCATTTTCGACTGGTATTGCTGGCTGAACCTAGACGAAGTAACGGAAGATTATGAGCGCATCATCGAAAAGCTTTCTTCTTCCAATTTGGCTGAATATCAGCAATCCAGCGTATTGGTCTACGGAGATTTTGAAAATACGGAAGATGCCCTGATCCGCATGCATTCCATTTGCCATACCGGCGATATTTTCGGCAGCAAGCGGTGCGATTGCGGTTTCCAGCTGAAGCAATCCATGAAACGCATTGCCCAGCACGGCAGCGGCGCGCTGTTCTATCTTGCCAACCACGAAGGCCGCGGCATCGGCTTGTTCAGCAAAGCGATGGCTTATGTCCTTCAGGAAAACGGCTATGATACAGTCGAAGCCAATGAAAGCCTGGGCTTTGTGGACGACTCGCGCAACTACGAAGATGCAATCGCTGTTCTTGGCGCTTTGCGCACAAAACCGGTCACGCTGATGACCAACAATCCGAAAAAAGTGGATGCCATCGAAAAAGCGGGACTCGCCATTGCGGAACGGACTTCGCTGTGGGGAGACGAATCCGAATATAATTCCGCGTACCTTGAAACAAAAGTAAAACGGTCCGGCCACATTAAAGGGGAGGACATTATGCATGCCAAATCATGAATTCTATATGGATCTGGCGTTGAATAATGCCCGCTCCATGAAAGGGCAGACTGACCCGAACCCGCTTGTCGGCTCCGTGATCGTCAATCATAACCGCATTGTCGGCGTCGGCACCCATTTAAAAGCGGGCGAACCCCATGCCGAAATCCACGCTCTCCGGATGGCCGGCGATGAAGCCCGGGACGGCACCATTTATGTGACGCTTGAGCCCTGCTCGCATTTCGGCCGCACCGGCCCTTGCGCGCAGGCCATCATTGATGCGGGCCTCCAAAAAGTCGTCATCGCTGCTCTCGACCCGAATCCGCTTGTTGCAGGGAACGGCGTGAAAATGCTGAGGGACGCAGGCATCGAAGTCGTTACCGGCATACGCGAGAAAGAATCTCTTCAGATGAACGAAGTGTTCAATAAATTCATTACGACCAAAACGCCGTTTGTCACTTTAAAAGCGGCTTCGACTTTGGACGGGAAAATCGCGACCCATACACTCGACAGCAAATGGATCACATCAGATGATGCGCGGCGGGATGTACACGAATTGCGCAGCGAACATACGGCCATTCTTGTGGGCGTCGGCACTGTGATCGAAGACGATCCTGCACTGACTGCGCGGATTCCGAACGGGCGCAACCCGATTCGCGTGATCCTCGATTCTTCGCTGCGGCTGCCGGTGAATGCTACAGTGGTTGTCGACGGCGCTGCCCCTACCTGGATTTTCACGAGCCGGACGTATAACCAGGCCAAAAAAGAGCAGCTGGAACAGGCTGGAATGCGCATTTTCGAAACGGCAGGCGAAACCCGCACGGACGTCAAAGATATGATGCGCCTGCTCGGTGAAGAAGGCGTCTCCAGTTTATTTATTGAAGGTGGCGGCACTGTCAATTCCGCTTTTCTGGAAAATCACCTGATCGATAAAGTGATCCTCTATTACGCCCCGAAACTGGTTGGCGGAAAAGATGCACCGACTTTCCTTGAAGGCCAGGGCTTCAGTTTAATGAAAGACGCGGTTGAACTCGTGGACGGAGAATTTACGAAAATCGGCAAGGACTTCAAATTTACCGGTTATCCTGAAAAGTGAGGAATTCAAATGAAATTTGGTTTTGATATAGACGACACGTTAATCAATTTGCGTGAATACGCTTTTCATCATTACAATAAACAGCTGGGCCAGGAAGTCGCCATCGAACGGTTCCACGAGCTTGACCGCGTGGAAATCCACGAAGCATTCGGCTTGACCGATGAAGAAGGCAAGGCAATGTGGAACAGCTCTCTCGAGACGATTTACTACACAGACTGCCCGACCTATCCCGGTGCCGTTGAGGTGCTTCAGCAATTGGACGCCGAAGGGCATGACATCTATTACATCACGGCGCGTTCGGCGAACCACGGTGAAAACACGAAAGCCTGGCTGAAAAAGCAGGGCTTCCCTGTCCGCGACGGACATTTCCATTGCGGCATGAAAGATGAAGAAAAAGTGAAGATCATCGAAAATCTTGAACTCGACTATTATTTCGATGACAAGCCCGAGGTACTGGAAACTTTGGCGCGCGATGGCCTGACAGTTTTTGTCCGGGACCAGTCCTATAACCGCCACATGGACCTTCCCCGCTTCAGCGACTGGTCGGAATTGCACAAACTGATTAAAAAAGAACTGAAGTGAATAATTGCAACAAAGCTCAAAACCGGCCTGGAATCTCCTGGCCGGTTTTCTTTTATTTCACCAAATCTTCCTCGCTCATTGCGCAATAGCCGAAAGCTTCATCGAGGGAATCAAATCGGGCAATCCGTTTGACTTTGCCTTCTTTTATTTCCATGAAAGTATAGACCATAACATGGCCGTTTTCATTTTCCCATCTGCCTTCCTGTTCAAAGATGATACAGTCTCCCTTGGCATAGCGCGACTTGGTGGAGAGATTGATGCCCGAGTTTTTCACCCATTCCGCAAGCGTATCATGTCCCTCCGAAGCTCCCATAGGCCCGATCATCTCAATATGGCGGTCCGATAGTTTCAGCACAGCGGTTACATCTTTCGCATTGACATTGTCCGTCCATTTGTCTGCCGTTTCGATGTTGTCAGCCATCCATTCCCACTCCCTTTTCGATTGAGATTTCCAAAGCCCGTTGGCATAGCACGCATTTGCTTATTCATTTCCCTTTGCCCCTCCGTCCAAAACGCTTCCATAAAAAAAGCCGCCGGAAAGTCTCCCGGCAGCTCTGATCGCATAAGCCCATTCAGTAATGGACATTTTTTATTTTCTTGAATGTGTTCACGAACCTCTGCGGATCGCCAGGCACTTTATACGTGAGCACGCCTTTATGTGTATGCAAATAAAGGAGATTGGCATCATCTGAAAAGGTTTTATAGGAAATATCCCATACATTTTCCAGACTCAATGTGGCAGTGGAAGAAACAAGAACATCTTCGTATAACTGTAGATCGTACTCGCTGTTAATGATTTTCAGCTCTCCCGCTTCAATGGAACGTTCCGTATTGACGCAAGTGATGGTGGACAGTAAATTCGATTGTTCCATTTTCCCGGCAGCCTCCTTGACTCTTTTACAGCAGTCTACCTTATTTTGGGCCCTGCAGGCAATAAATTCGGGTTATAAAAAGCGGATGGACGATGCGATGAAATGAATGTTACAATTTTCACACAAATAGATTCGAAAAAAAGGGGGGCATGCCGTATGGACAGCTGGTTCGGTTTAACGTCTCAACATTATTTCACGCCATTTTCAGCCAGCCATCTGACCGTAATCGGCGTTGCGGCTCTCGGAATCATTCTGCTGCTTGCTTTCAGAAAGCACCTGACTGCGGAATCCCGCCTCTTCAAGCTATTGCGCTGGACGCTGTTTTCCATTCTTTTGGCCTGTGAACTCTCTTATCAATACTGGACCGTCTCCAATGGAATATGGAATTTCGCCAGCCATGCCCCTCTTCATCTGTGCGGCATTGCTGCCATTACAGCCATGGTCGGGTTGGTGACGCTGCGAAAAGTCTGGTTTCAAATTTCTTTTTTCATCGGCATTGTTCCGGCCTTTCTGGCTCTCGTGACACCGGATATGCCATATGACTATCAGCATTTTCGGTTCTGGATGTTTTTTATGCAGCATACGGCCATTCCCTGGGCAAGCCTGTTGATGGCTGTCTCTAAACCGGAAAACATCACGCTGCGTTCTGTTTTCAAAGTCTTTTTGCTGCTCATCGCCTATGCCGTCATCATCGGTTTTATCATCAATCCGCTGACCGGCGCCAATTACCTCTATCTGTCGCAGCTTCCAACCGCCGATACCCTGCTGAGTTTTTTCGGAGACGGCGTCTGGTATTATTTGAACCTTGGAATCACCGCTCTGCTGGTTTTCCTGCTGCAATTCTTCCTTTGGAATCGCTTCACCATAAAAAGACTGCCGTAACGGCAGTCTTTTCGCTTACTCCGTATCAAAATACTCATTCGTCAAATCCCCGTTGACGCCGATGCCTGCCGCGCTGCCTTCGCCTGCCGCAATGATCAGCTGGGAAGGCACAATCAGGGACGCATCGCCGGCCGCGTAAACGTTCCAGACATTTGTCCGGCCGTAAGCGTCAGTCAGTATTCCTCCATGGTCATTCTGCTTACAGCCCAATTGCTTGGCAAAAGGCGTGGAATGGCTCCATAGCGGCGTTGTAAAGCCGCCTGTCCGGTCCACCAGCGTACCGTCTTCAAGTCTGACGCTTCGTAATTGTCCGTTTTCACCTTCAAGACCATCTATGAGATCCTCGTACACTTTTATGCCTTTTGACTGCAGTTTCGCTTTTTCGTCTTCTTCGAGCCGCCCGATGCCGTTTGTGAAAACGGCAAGATCTTTGCTCCACGTATAGACTTTCTTCGCAAGGTCGTAGACCATTTTATCCGCTATGATCGCCAGTGGCTGATCCTGCAGTTCCCAGCCGTCGCAATACGGGCAGCTGAACAGGCTGGTGCCGTAATACTTTTCGATATCCGGGATGTTCGGCAGCTCTTCTTTCAGCCCTGCGGCAATGATGATTTTGATGCTGTGAAACGTTTCGCCGTCATCCGTATCCAGCTGGTAATGGCTTTCGGTGATGCGCTCAATGTTTACAATCCGGTTTTTCTTTATCTGAACGCAATCGTATTTTGCCACGTCTTCCCTGCCCAGTTTTTTCAATTCGGAAGGCTGGATGCCATCCCGCGTCAAAAAGCCGTGCGCTTCCCTTGTCACCAGGTTTCTTCCATCGTCATCATCAAACAGCAATGTGTTCCGCCTCGAGCGGCCAAGCACCAGAGCTGCACTTAAACCTGCCGGGCCTCCGCCAATAATCGCGCAATCATAGATCAATCTCTTCACCTCTTCCTGTTTAACTGCTGTTCACGTGATTTTCCCTTTTCTTCCGCACACTAAACGCTGAAGAACTTAAAAAGCCGACTCCTGCTCTTGCAGGAATCGGCTGTCATTCATTTTAATGGATTTAGAATTTCACGGAGCGCATTGATGAAAAACTCATTTTCTTCATCTGCCCCGATTGTCACGCGGATATGTTCAGGCAAACCCCATATTTTCCCGTAGCGCACGATGACTCCTTTTGCCATCAATTGCTGATAGATGTCTTCCCCGTTCTCTCCAATCTGCACAAGAATGAAATTGGCAGTCGTTTCGGTATAAGGCAGGTTCAGACTTTCAAAGCTCCTGTACAGGAACTCCCGTCCTTTTTTATTGGCATTGAAAGACGCGGTTACATGCTCCGTGTCCGTGATGGCCGCTGACGCTGCGATTTGCGCAAGCGTGTTGACGTTGAACGGCTCTTTCACTTTCAGGATCGATTTGATGATCCCTTCCGAAGCAATGCCGAAGCCGATGCGGATGCCGGCGATTCCATAAATTTTCGAAAATGTCTGCAGTGCAATCACCGGATGGCCGGCATTTACAAATTCCAGGCCATCCGTATAATCTTCCTGATCTGCGAACTGGCTGTAGGCTCCGTCAAAAACAACCAGGATATCCTTCAGCTCCGCCAATAAATGCTCCATCTGCTCCTTAGTGATATAAGTGCCCGTCGGGTTATTCGGTGAGCAGATGTAAACGATCTTCGTTTTATCAGTAACGGCTTCAAGAATTTTTTCTACATTATATTGGAAGCCTTCATCGAAAGGCACTTTTTTCACATCTGCGCCCATGATGTGCGCACCAAAGTCATATTCGCTGAACGAAGGAAACGGTACGATGATTTCATCGCCCTGTTCGAGGAACGCTTCGGAAATCAGCGTAATCAGTTCATCGGCGCCATTGGTTGTGATGACCTGCTGTTTCGCCACGCCGTACTTATCGGCAATCGCCTGCCGAAGCACGCTCGCGTCCGCATCCGGATAGCGGTTCAGATCGGCCAGGCTTTCCTGGATCGCTTTCACAGCTTTTGGAGACGGCCCAAGCGGATTTTCATTGGAAGCCATTTTGATGACCCGGTCGAGCCCCAATTCCTTCTGCACTTCCCATATCGGCTTGCCTGGTGAATACGGCTGAATAATGTCCAGTGTTTTACGGGTTTTGATAATGCTGTTCGTCATTCGAATTCCTCCATGATCGTATTGGTGATTATACTAGATAATTAATTCATCATACCATCTTTTCGTGTCCGCGATAATACAGAAGTATTTGTAACTTTCACACAAATATGGTTTACTTTAACGAGACCCATCAAAGAGGAGAATCGCACGATGATAAAGATAAAATTACTGGCTTTGCCCCTTGCCCTGCTGTTAATGCTGGGAGCTTGTTCAGATAACGACAGCGCAGAAAAAGCTGAAGAAAGCGTGACGCCTTCCGAAACGGAAGCTGCTGCAGAAACTGTAGCCGACGCGCCAAAAACGGACCTTGACCTGCCCGCTGCGGACGAAGTCGTAGTCGTTGTAAACGGCGAAGAAATCCATGGCACAGTCTACAACAGCGTCGCCCGCCAATTGGAAAGCTCGCTGGCCACCCAAGGCAAAAAAGCCACAGATCCGGAAGTTGCCGGGCAAGTGAAAGAGCAGGCCATCACGGTAATCGTGGGCAATAAGCTGATTATCCAGGATGCCATCAAAAAAGGGCATGAAGTGGACGCGGAATTAGTGGAGCAGCGTTTGGAAGAATTGAAAAATCAATTCGAAAATGAAGAGCAAATGACCATTGCATTGCAAAGAACGGGTTTTACATTAGATGATATGAAACAGCAGCTCCGTGAACAAGTGATCTACGAAAGTTACCTTGCCGAAGATATTGAAGGCGCGGAAGTGACTGAGGAAGAGTTAAAAGAATCTTACCAGGGCTACGTGGATTCGACTGAAGGGGAATCACCGGAATTCGAGGAAATGAAACCGATGATCCAGAAATCTCTGGAAGAGCGGAATGTACAGCAGGCTGTCTACGAGCGCATTGAAGAATTGCGTGAAGCGGCTGATATTGACGTGAAAATCTGAAAAAATACGACAAAACCTCCAACCCGATTAAGGTTGGAGGTTTTGTCTTAATGGATAAGAAAGTATATCTATTTTGGCTGGAACGCTCTTGGAAGGAAGTGTCTACCTCTCCAGACTCCAGCGGCCCAGCTCTTCGGGT
>NZ_JRGN01000094.1 GCF_000775575.1 Planococcus sp. CAU13 | reverse complement strand
GTACTTTCTTCAGTTTCTGCACTTTCTTCTGAAGTTGCTGTATCATTTTGCTGCTGTTCAGTTTCGATCCCTGTTTCCTGTTCCGTGCTTTCAGATGCTTCATCTGTCCCGCAGGCGGCCAGCGCACTGCTGACTGCTAAAATGGATGCGGCCAAAAATAATTTTTTACTCATAAAAATTCACTCCCTTTATAAAGTAGACGCATGAGATGGAAAAGTGTTTCATTATTAATTTTAAAAAGGAAAAATAATGAATATGAACAGAATCAGCAGCAGATGGGCCACAATGAGCAGGGGTATGCTCCGTTTCTTTTCATAAAGATACCCTAAGATCATCCCCACAGTGATGCCGGCAAAAATTCCCGGCCAAAAGCCAGCCAGCCAAAGAGTAAGGCCGAATAATACGGAGCCGATTCCGATGGCAAGTGGAACAGGCAAATATTGTTTCAGCTGCTGCTGAACAAAACCTCTCCAGAATAATTCCTCTCCGGGCACTACAATAAACATTAATAACAAAAAATGCCAGACTGAAGCCGGAGTGAAAACGGACAGAAATTCAGCTGTCGGCCTGACAGCTCCGACTTCGAACAGTCGAAGCAGGTGATATCCTGCAAACAGTATGAAATACATGGCTGCCGCTGCCGTGAGCCCATAGGCCAGTGACTGCCAGGTGCGGAGCTCATCTTTGATCTCACTGAACATGATTGCGGCAGACATAAGGATCAATATAGCAAAAGTATACATATACCAGAAAATGGCCAGATCCCTGAAGGCCAGGTTATACAGCCCATAAGCAATGGGCAGCATATAAATAAGTTTGTGTTTCGTTAAGAAACCAAGCATAAAGATATCCTCCTATAGTTAAAAGAGACAGACTTTACCGATTATTTAAAAATTTGGTAATGTTGTTGCGGCAGGCTTACGGTATAATGGAAAGAAGAGACTATGCAATTAAAATGCAAACTCTGTTTCCGATATGTATTATAACAGACTTATGCCGCTGAAAAATATACAAAAGGAGAATTAAGAAATGACAGATTACAACGAATTGTTAGACCGTTTAAAATCCGGTGAAATCCAGTCCCTCACCGTTGAAAAAGAAGATTTTCTGGACTTCCGATCAGTCCTGATACAACGGGAGGACTTCAAGCATTTCAGGGGAGAAGCCTTTCATCACGGAACAACCATATACAAGTACACAGAGCAGCCGAGTAAATAATTTTTGACAAATACAAAGGGGTGTAATGAATGGGCAATTTGACAGAAGTAAAAGAACATTTGAATGAATTGGTGGTTGGACGCGAAAAGGAAATCGACTTTATGCTGATTGCATTGATTCAGCAAGGGCATGTCCTGCTTGAAAGTGTGCCGGGTTCCGGCAAGACATGGATGGCCAAAGCGTTTGCCGGTACATTCAATGGCCTGTTCCGCAGGCTGCAGTTCACACCCGATGTGCTGCCATCCGATGTAACGGGAATCCGTTTCTTCAATCCACAGAGCCAGGACTTTGAATTGCGTCCTGGAGCAGTGATGACGAATATTTTGTTGGCTGATGAGATCAACCGGGCAACGCCGAGAACCCAGTCGAGTCTGCTTGAATCGATGGAAGAAAAACAGGCGACGATTGACGGCGAAACACTGCAGCTTCCGGAACCGTTCATGGTCATTGCCACTCAGAACCCGGTTGAATCACAGCAGGGAACATTTCCATTGCCTGCAGCCCAGTTGGACCGTTTCCTGTTCCGACTGGAAATCGGCTACCCGGATTATGATGAAGAAATGAGCATCCTGAAAAATTTC
Organism: Planococcus sp. CAU13; assembly: GCF_000775575.1. GTDB lineage: Bacteria > Bacillota > Bacilli > Bacillales_A > Planococcaceae > Planococcus. Next base: position 5,901 of record NZ_JRGN01000094.1, on the reverse strand, counting down.
AGAGGGAATGTATCACATAAGAAAGAAATCCGGAGCATTGTATCCATAGATGACGTTGGGGCGTGGTCAAAGGCTGCAGCGCAGGTATCGGTCCATGAAGACATCGAACGGTATATCCTCAATCTTGCGCGCGCGACACGTGAGCATCCGGCAATCGAACTCGGACTCAGTTCCCGTGCCGCTCTCGCTCTCGTCCACGCGGCGCAGGGCAAAGCATATTTGGACGGCCGTAATTTTGTCACGCCGGATGATGTCAAATACATACTCGAGCCCGTCGCTGTCCACCGACTTCTTCTGACAGTCGAAGGAATGCTCGTCCACGAACCTGAAAAGCTGCTGCGGGAAATTTCCGCATCTGTTGAATCTCCGGTCGAGGCCTACTGAAATGGAATGGGTCCGGCATGATTACGGAATGAAAAACATGAGATGGGCTTTTGCTTTCCTGTTCGGGATTTTTGTGTCATTTTTCGCCCTGCTGCAATTTACCGCAGCTGCATTGATTGCTTTCATTATGGTGGTCATTGTGCTTCAATTGCTTTATTTCCAAAAGATCGGAAACAAACTGCACTTTGAAAATATAAAAAGCAGGAAACGGGTGTTAAACGGGGGAGACTCGGAATGGGAAATGACCTTTGATAATAAAGGGCTGTCGATCTGGGGTGGAAACCTGAAAGTATGGTTTATCGATACGGTGCTTCCTGCAGGCAAAGAAGCAGGCAATTTTACGGAACTCGTTGAAATCGATATTCCTTTTACAGTTGGCTATAAGGAAAAAATCGCATTGAAAATCCCGCTTACCGGCAACAGAAGAGGCTTGTCGCGCATCAAAAAAATGGAGTTGTCGGTTCCGCATCCGTTCGGCGCCGGCCTCCTGGTGCTTGAATACGCTCCGATGATTCTGCAGGAACAGCTTGTTTACCCGAAGCTGCGCAAATTCCAGTTTCGGTATGCGCCGTCCAAGCAAAAGCCGGGGCAGTTCAATTTGCGCCATTCACTTTTTGAAGACCCGTTCCAGCCTATTGGCACACGGGACTATGTGTCGACCGATCAATTCAATCAGATCCACTGGAAAGCAAGCGCCCGTATGCAGACCTACCAGACGAAGGTATTTAACCATGTGGCCAATGAAGCCATGTTCTTTGTGCTGAATGTCGCTGACCGGTATTCGTCGATTTCGAATCTGGAGGAAAGAATCGAAGAGCTCGCTTCCTATATTGAAAACTGTTTCGCAGAAGGTGTTCCGTACGCGCTGGCGATCAATGTCCGTTCAGCCGGAAAGACACCTTATCTCTACTTGCCTGCCGGTGAAGGGAAAAAGCAAAGACAGAATGCTCTCGAACTTATTTCAATAGTCTCGAAGAACAACTCGACGATGCCATTCAAATCGATGCTTGCCCATTTGGATCTTCATGTGGAGCTGCCGTACACAACTTATCTGATGACAGATGATATGGAAAGCATCAATAACTTCATTCCGAAATGGAGCAGAAAAACGGAATTGAAAATTTTAGGCAATGCGGAAGGGCGGGTGACGGCATGACATCAAGAATTTCGTCTGCTTCATCTTATGTCCTTGACGCTTTTCTGATTGCGTTTGTACTCCTGTTTTTAGAAGGCGGGAGTTCAATTCCTCTCGCTTTGATCTGGATGTTTTCAGCGTTTTTGACGGCAATTACTGCTGTACTGATCAGCTGGAGAAAGCCTTATAAACCAGCGCCCGTAATGATTGTTGGGGCTGTAATCATGCTGGCTGCAGCGGCTGTCGGCGTGGATATCGGCATCGTGCTGGTATTGACGATCCTTTCTGTATACAGGCTGCATGCGAGATTTTCAGAGATTAAAGACAGCAGCAGCGGAGAAGGAGCTTTCCTCACTATTTATCTGTTGATGATGACATTTGCATTGATTATTACGCTCGTCAATCGGGACACTGATCCGCATAATCTGATTTGGGGCCTGTCGATGGCTGCCATCATTTTCTATACGGTATCACGTCTGCAGTTTCAGTATATGCTGGCCAGACAAGATGGTGCGAAGCTGAAACACGCAGTTGCCGCTGGAGCGGGTATTACATTGTTGTCCGGCGGAGCTGCGGCAATCGTCTATCTGCTGGCAGATGAAGCACGATACCTTGCCGGTGAAGCTCTTGGAATGCTGATTGCTGTAGTCTTATGGCCTTTTGCAGGCATATTCAATTGGGGTCTGGGATTTCTTGTCTCGAAAAAAACGGACCCTGTAGAGGGTTTGGGTAATGCTGGATCGGGAACAACTGAAGCAGCGTTGTTTCCAGCATCTGAACCATTGGAATTCAATTACCTGATCGGCACCGCTATCGTCGTTGTGCTCCTGCTGATTGCAGGGATTATTTTGATCCGAAAAATAAGAGCGGATACAACGCAAGAGAAGAAAGAAGCACCTGTTGCAGAAATCAGCCGCTTTACGTCAGTCGATGAAAAGGTTGAAGAAGGAGTCATGGAATCAGGCCAAAATTACAGTTTTGTCGATATCCACGAGCTCCGTTTAGCTTACAGGGATTTCGAGTCGCAGGCAGCCCATTCAGAACTTGGCCGAATGCCTCATGAAACTGTAAGGGAATGGGCAGGGCGAATCGGACTTCCATTTTCAGGTGCATTTTTCAGAACTTACGATAAAGTGAGATACAGCGATGGCCAAATAGCTGGAAGTGAAGCAGCTCCTTTTCTTCAGGAATTGACAACAGCAAAAGAAATTTTTTTTAGAAAAGATGTTTAATCCGTTTTGCAAGCGGGCATACTAATAAAGAACACAGCAACATTCTCATTTCCCCCTTTTGTGGTCGGTCCTGAAACATGGATCGGCTTCTTTTTTTGTCTATTTTTAAAACAGTGAATATACAGAAGATTTTTGCTACACTTATGTTAAGCATGAAAAAGGGGGATACATATGAAAGTCGGTTTTATTGGTACAGGCGTAATGGGCAACAGTCTCGTGAAGCATTTGCTTGATGCGGGACATGAAGTTTCTGTTTATACGAGGACCGCTGCAAAAGCGGATAATTTGCTTGAAGCAGGGGCCAGCTGGAAGGAGTCTCCCAAATTGCTTGCGGCGGATGCGGAAGTCATCTTTACGATGGTCGGATACCCAAAGGACGTGGAAGAAATCTATTTTGGCGATGAAGGGCTCATCAGCAATGCAAAAGCGGGCACAGTCCTGGTCGACTTAACAACGTCCAAACCGGAACTTGCCCGTGCCATTTCTGAAGCAGCCATGCAAAACGGCTTGAGTGCTTTGGATGCACCCGTGTCCGGTGGAGACGTCGGAGCCAGAAACGCTTTATTGTCCATAATGGTCGGCGGGGAAGAAAGCACGTTCAAACAAGTGCAGCCTCTACTGGACCTGTTCGGCGGAAACATCGTTTATCAGGGCCCGGCTGGTTCTGGCCAGCACACAAAAATGTGCAATCAGATTGTCATCGCATCCAATATGATGGGAGTATGCGAATCGCTGATCTATGCTTTAAAAGCAGGGCTGAATCCGGAATCGGTTCTAATATCCATATCATCCGGGGCAGCAGGTTCCTGGTCGTTGTCGAATTTGGCTCCAAAAATGATTTCCCGCAATTTTGAACCGGGCTTCTATATAAAGCATTTCATCAAAGATATGCGGATCGCTGCGGAAGAAGCGGAAGGGATGGGACTGGAACTTCCGGCTCTTCGGTTATCGCTCCGGCTCTTTGAAAGCCTGGCGGAAAGAGGCTATCAGGACAAGGGAACACAGGCGCTGATCGCGGAGTATGAAGAAAATAATATGAAAAAGCCAGGGACTGTTTAATCCCCGGCTCTCATGATTTAATCAAAATATGATTTTTTAGGCGAATAAAATCTGTTCATTTCCCGCGGTTCGTAGGATTTGGCAGTCTTTAAAACGGCGGTTTCCTTTTGTACAGGCTGCAGACCGGTCAATTCGCTTAAAATTTCTTTCGCAGACCGGAGATTCATCCGGCTTGCAGGATTACGGTAGGTATCATCCAGGTGTCCCAGATGTTCGAGGTTCTCAAAATCTTCCTTCTTAGGAAGCATGTGGAAAAAATAATCTCCGCACTTTACTAGGACAGAAGATTGCTGTTGACTTTTTTGGGGGTTTTTACTGAAGTGAAGCCCAATTTTCTGAGCGCGGTCCTGGAGAATCATTTTATTTAAAGCTTCTTTTTTCAAAGCATATAAATACTGATTGTCTGAAGCGGTCTTTGCATGTCTGTTGACGGTAAAGATTGCCTGGGCAATTTCAGAATCCGTTCTGGTGTTCGGCATAAGTTCATTCCTTTCCAAATATCTTTTTATTGAATAAAACATCTTCATTATATCAAAATTTTCTTGCAATGTGTAGGGTGGATATGCCAGTTATCACTGCTTTCCAAGAAAAAGGAAGCAGCTTGTAAATATAAAAAGGAATCCAAGAAAGACAAGGGAGGAAATATTAATGTTTCAAGGCCAAACAATGATCATAACTGGTGGATCCAGTGGTATGGGGTATCATATGGCGGAAAAATTTGCGTCAGAAGGAGCAAATGTCATCATCACGGGACGAGATATGGAGAAATTGAATGAAGCGGTTAAAAATATGGCGAACACGAAAGGCAATGTCGAAGTGTTTCAGATGGATGTGCGGGAACCGGAACATGCAAAAGCAATGGTGAAATTCGCCCACGAAAAGTTCGGGCGCATTGACGGGCTTGTCAATAACGCCGCCGGCAACTTCATTGTCCATGCGGAAAAATTATCGCCGAACGGCTGGAAATCTGTGGTCGACATTGTGTTGAATGGGACATTCTTCTGTTCACATGCAGTCGGCAATTATTGGATCGAAAATGAAACAAAAGGAAACATTTTGAACATGCTTGCTACATATGCCTGGAATGCCGGCGCTGGAGTCGCCCATTCGGCAGCGGCAAAAGCGGGCGTCATGTCGCTGACGCGGACCCTTGCCGTAGAATGGGGAACACAGTTCGGCATCCGTGTAAACGGCATTGCGCCGGGGCCGATTGAACGGACTGGCGGCGCCGACAAATTATGGGAGTCGGAAAAAGCGGCGAAACGCACACTTGAGTCGATTCCGCTTGGCCGCCTTGGTAAACCGGAGGAAGTCGCCGAGCTTGCAGCCTTCATCATGTCGGATAAGGCTTCTTATATGAACGGGGAAATCGTTACACTGGACGGTGGACAATGGCTGAATAAATTTCCTTTTTGAGTAAATGATGCTTTCTTTTGAATAGTTTCAAATTTGGTGATGTGTTATGATGAAGTCGGAGTGATTAGCATCAGTTTTTTGATGCAAAAGGAGTAGAGTGCATGATTTCATTACCAAGCAAAGACTTTCTTGAAACTCAAATAGAAGATTACATTATTTCATCTGAAAAAGTAGCGCACGTGCAACTCGGCAACAGCGCGGAACACGCATTGCTTGTTCTTACGAAGACCGGATATTCAGCAATTCCTGTATTGGACATGAAATACCGTTTCCAGGGATTGATCAATACGCAGCGCATCACTGAGTCCATTTTGGGCCTCGACCACATTGAATATGAAAAATTGCCGGAAATTAAAGTCCAGGAAATTATGCAGACCGATATTCCATTGATCAATATAAATGAACGTTTTCAGCGGGCACTTGATCTTCTCATTAATCAGAACTTCCTTTGTGTTGTTGATGAAGACGGAATGTTTATGGGAATACTCACTAGACGGGTTATATTGAAGCAATTGAAAAAACAGATTTACCAAATCAGAAATAATCACTGAAAGAAAGGCCTCAAAGAAAGAGGCCTTTTTTAATGGTTAAGAAAGTAAAGCATTTATAGGCAGAAAGCTTTTTGAAAGAAGTGTTTCTCTGTCAAGACTCCGGCGACCCAGCTCTTCGGGTCAT